>JAOASR010000188.1 GCA_030158585.1 Microcella sp. | reverse complement strand
CTCGGAGTAATTAAATGCACTGTGCGTTACCCGCCCGGCAATTTTTGAAAATGGCTTACCGCAGCGTACCTCCCTACACGCCGTTCTTGCTGACGATTCTGGCGGCCCAGACGCCGCTCGGCGCCGTTCTCCGCCGCGCAAACATTTTCAATCCTGAGGGGATCGGGCATTGTCTGGCTCACGTTTTCCTTTGGCATCTTGTCGCCCTGGGGCTCATGTTTGCAGACCGCACGCCGTCCGTGACGGACGTTCGGACCCAAATTGACGCTTATACGCATGAGGTTCGCCCGGACATGTTCGTGGGGCTCGGCCCCCTGCCGAGCGAAAGCTTGCGCGGCAGCGGGAGCCTCGGCATGGCCGAAATGGTCGCCTTGGCACTCCAAAATCAGATGAACGTCTGGTTTTTCGATGTCTCGCATTCCCCAAACAGCGCTCCTACGAGCCTTTGCGACTACATCCGGGACGACGAGACTCTCTGCCCGCCGCAGACGCTGGCGGCGCTCGCCGAGCTCCGCGACAGCGGCAGCCCTCGCTGCCTCATCCTTTATGATGCCGGGCACTTTGGTGGTGGCGACCAGGGTATTTGTTGACGTGAACGTACGTCCCGACCGATATTCATTGGTGCGCTCGTAGCCCTCCTTGTCGAGCTTGAGGCGCTGCTGGGCTCGTCGCCGCCGGGGACGGTCGCTCATCCGGCTCCCGCGGCGGCGGCTGCCGCCCTCCCGACCCCGCCCCCCGCCTCGGTTTTCGATTGGGCGACCGTCCCCTCTCGGGGGGCGACCGTGCAAAAGACATCTCGACGCTCACCTGTCCCCGAGGACAGCCAACGCGGTGCGTCTGGGCTGGACACTAACCCGTTTGCTGCACTTCTGCAGCTCGAGGATTCGCTCGGCGAAGAGTTTGATGTTGACCTGCACGCGGAGCCGGCTGCCAAAAAGCGCAAACAGCGGCGCGAGTCGGCGGCCCCGGCGGCGGCGGTGCCTGCGTCTCCGCCCGTTCGCCGTGTGGTCGATGCCACCGGGCGTCTCGTCGCGCTGCCC
>JAOASR010000187.1 GCA_030158585.1 Microcella sp. | reverse complement strand
GCGACACGGTGTTCTTCACCTTCCTCTTCCCCGTCGTCATGCTCACGATCTTCTCCGTCTCGTTCAGCGAGGCGAGCTTCGGCCAGACCGCCGACGGCGACGAGATCACCGCCGCGTGGTTCTTCCTGCCGGCGATGCTCGCCGCGGGCGTGCTGCTCAGCGGCCTGCAGAACCTCGCGATCGACATCGCCGCCGAGAAGAGCAACGGCACGCTCAAGCGCCTCGCCGGGTCTCCCCTGCCGATCGTGAGCTACTTCATCGGCAAGATCGGCCAGTCGATCGTGACCGGCACGCTGCAGGCGCTCGTACTGCTCGTGCTCGGCTTCACGGTCTTTCAGGTGCCGCTGCCAGAGGAGCCGGAGCGCTGGGGCGACTTCGCCTGGATGTTCCTGCTCGGCGTCATCACCTCGGCGATCCTCGGCATCGCGCTGTCGTCGGTGCCGCGCAGCGGAGCCTCGGCGACCGCCGTCGTGATCCCCATCACGCTCGTGCTGCAGTTCATCTCGGGCGTCTACCTGCGCTTCAGCGACCTGCCCGACTGGCTGCAGACCTTTGCCTCGATCTTCCCGCTCAAGTGGATGGCGCAGGGCATGCGCAGCGTCTTCCTGCCCGACGAGCTCGTCACGCTCGAGCAGAACGAGAGCTGGGATCAGCCGGGCATCGCGATCGCGCTGCTCATCTGGCTCGTCGCCGGTCTCGTGCTGACGCGGCTGACCTTCCGCTGGATCCGGCGGGACGCGTAGGCGCTACAGCTCGAGGTTCACGAACACGGGCTCGGGGTGCAGCACGACCCCGAACTCGCTCATCACGCGCGTCTGGATGTACCGCGCGAGCTGCGACACCTCGGCCGCCGTCGCGTCACCGGTGTTGATGAGGGCGAGCGTGTGCTTCTTCGACACCGCCGCACGCGAGCCCGGCAGGGCGAAGCCGCGGCCGATGCCGGAGCGCTCGATGAGCCAGGCGGCGCTGAGCTTGACCTGAACCGGGCCGGTCTCGGGCGGCAGTGCGGGCTCGGCGCCGAGCGGCATGGCCAGCGAGGGCGGCTCGGGCGCGAGCGGCCAGCGCGGAGCATCCGCCGGAAGGGAGCGCGCGAAGCTCTCGCTCACGATCGGATTCGTGAAGAACGAGCCGGCGCTCACCGAGTTGGGGTCGGCGTCGTCGAGCACCATGCCCTTGCCCGCGCGCAGGGCGAGCACCGCCGTGCGCACACCGACGAGGGGCGCGCGCTCGCCGATCGCGACGCCGAGCGCCTCGGCGAGCTGGGCGTACTGCACGGGGCGGCTGCGGGCATCCGGGTTCTGCTCGAGGGCGATGTCGACGCTCAGCACGACCGCGCGCGTGCCGCCGTGCTTGAGGATGCTCGTGCGGTAGCCGAGCTTCAGCTCAGGCGCGGGGATCGTGCGCCGCTCGCCGTCGTCGTCGAGCACGTCGACGGCGATGAGGCTCTCGGCCATCTCCTGCCCATACGCGCCGATGTTCTGGATGGGGGCTGCGCCCGTCGAGCCGGGGATGCCCGACATCGCCTCGAGGCCCGCCCACCCGTTCTCGACGGTGTGGGCCACGAGCCCGTCCCAGTCTTCGCCCGCCTGCACACGGAGGCGGATCGGGCGGCTCGAGCCGAGCGCATCGGGCAGTCGTTCGACCCCGCGGGTGAGCACGCGGATGACGGTGCCGTCGACGCCCTCGTCGCCCACGACGACGTTCGAACCGCCGCCGAGCACCATCCAGTCGTCGTAGCTCGCCTGCGCCTCGAGCACGGCGGCGACGAGCTCATCGGTCGTCGTCGCCTCGACGAAGCGCGCCGCCGGGCCGCCGACGCGCAGAGTCGTGTGCGCGGCCAGCGGCTCGTTCTCGCGGATCGTCGTCATGTCGGGCGTCGCGTCAGAACGCGGTGACGCGCACCTGCGCCTTGCCGAGCACGGTCTGCTCGCCGACGCTCACGGTCAGGTCGATGCGGGCGCCGGTCTCGTCGACCGCGCCGACCTTCGCGACCACGGTCACCGACGCACCGTCGACGGGATCGACGACGACGGGGCGCGTGAACCGCACCTGGTAGTCGCTGACCCAGCCACGGGCATCCAGCCAGTCGACGACGGGCTGCACGGCGAAGCCCATCGTGAGCATGCCGTGGGCGAGCACGCCCGGCAACCCGACCGACGCGGCGATGTCGTCGCGGTAGTGGATGGGGTTGAAGTCTCCGCTCGCGCCGGCGTAGCGCACGAGGGTGTCGCGGCTGATCGCGTAGGTGCGCTCGGCGACGACCTGGCCGACCTCGAGCTCGAATGCGGCGCTCATGCGTCCTCCCCCCGCACGACGAGGGTCGAGATGCTCGTGACGACGTGCGCTCCGTCGGCGTCGACCATGGCGGTCTCGCTCGTGATCATGCTGTTGCCGCCGAGCGTCTTGATGCTCGTCACGCGCAGCGTCGCGGTGAGCTCGTCGCCCGCGACGACTGGACGCGAATACGTGAAGCGCTGGTCGCCGTGCACGACGCGGCTGAAGTCGATGCCCGCATCGGGCTCGGCGAGCAGCTGCGTGAGCGTCGCGTCGGCCACCACGATCGGGAAGGTCGGGGGCGCCACGACGTCAGCGAAGCCCGCGGCGCGCGCGACCTCCGGGTCGTGGTGCAGCGGGGCCGTGGCGAGCACGGCGCGCGCGAACTCGCGCACCTTCTCGCGCCCCACGAGGTAGGGAGCGACGGGCGGGAAGTCGCGCTCGGTCATAGCGGGGTTCACGGGCACCCGCCCAGTCTAGGCGGGGTGCTCGGGGTGGGCCGGGGCGGTGCCGATCGGCGCGGTGCCGACGGTCAGGCGGCGGATGCTCGGCGCGCGCGGCCCGTCAGTACAGCGTCTCGCCCAGCAGCCGATCGAGCATCTCGCGCCCCTGCGCGGCGAAGACGAGGTCGTCGTGCTCGAGCGCCCACGCGATCGTCGAGATGGCGCTGACCGCGTGGAAGGCGTGCAGCACCGCCGCGTCGCGCTCGTCGGGCCGGCGGCCGTAGCCGTCGAGGAACGACTCGCGCAGCAGCGGGGCGTCGAGCCACTCGCGCTGCTCGAGACGGAACAGG
Organism: Microcella sp.; assembly: GCA_030158585.1. Classification (GTDB taxonomy): domain Bacteria; phylum Actinomycetota; class Actinomycetes; order Actinomycetales; family Microbacteriaceae; genus Microcella. The sequence goes on along the minus strand of JAOASR010000187.1, from coordinate 20,514 downwards.
TCGACCGCCCACGGCTCGAACTCGACCGCGCCGAAGTCGATGAGGCGCACGTGGCCGTCGGGGCCGAGCATCCAGTTGCGGGTGGAGTTGTCGCGGTGCGCGGGCACGAGCGGAAGAGGCCCCAGGTCGAGCGAGGTCGCCGCGATGCGACGGGCGATCTCGAGTTCAGCATCCGTCACCGCATCGCCGACCCGGTCGGCCCAGTAGGCGAACTTCGACATCGCCGCGTCGCCGAAATGATCGTTGACGATCGCGGGAGTCGAATCGTGCAGGCGACGCAGCACCTCGCCCGCGCGCACGTGGATGATCGGGTCGTGAGCGGCGTCGGTGCCCTCGACGACCTCGCCCGGCACGCGCGACAGGATCAGCAGCAGCAGGTGGTCGTCGCTCGCGACCAGGCGCGGGGCGTCGCCGCCGAGCGCCGGCACGTACAGCTGGTACGCCTCGAGCTCGCGCCGGTAGTTGCGGCCGCCGCGGTGCCACTTGACGATCGCGTGCTCGTCGCCGCGCGTGCGCACCTCGAGCACGCGGGCCTCGCCGTGCTGCCACGACAGGTCGGCGACGATCTCGACCGGGCCGAGCACGCGATTGACGCGATCGAGGGCCTCGGCATCGGAGGCGAGCTCTTCGACGGCGCTGTCGGGGGCTCGGTACACGCGGGGCTCCTCGGGCTCGTGCGGGCAGGTCTCGTGCGGGCAGGTCTCGTGCGGGCAGGTCTCGTGCGGGCGGCGGATACGGACGAAGCCCCGGTCACCGAAGTGGTGAGCCGGGGCTTCGCGAAGTCAATGACCGATGACTACTGGCAGCTCTCGCACTGCAGCATGTCCATCGGGTCGACGGGCACCGCGTAGCCGCCGACGGTCTCGTTGTCGTTGTCCATTGCGGACCTCCTGTCGAATCGTTCTCCGGCCTGAGCGGCCGGTGGAGTCACACTATATAACGGGAATGACAGAGATGTCATTCCCCCATATGTAGTGTTTCGGCGTGTCGCGCGTGTCGCGCCTCGCGGCCCGATTCGAGAGGTCGGATGCTCGCCCGCGGGCCGCGCGCACCCTCCGGTCAGCCGCCCGGGCGTAGCCTGATCGCATGCGCCTGTGGCCCCGCCGCTCCACCCCCGAGCGGCCCGCGCCCGCGCCTCGCAGGCCCTTCGCGAACCTCGACAACCTCGAGCACCTCATCGACGAGGGCTACCTCGTCGCGGTCTCTGCCCTGCGGCTCGCGACCAAGAACGAGCTGATCCTGACGACGCTGCGCGACGGCGGCTCGTGGAGCGAGGATGACGCCGTCGGTCTCGCCCGACGCGCGGCCGACAGTCTCATCGTCGAGCTCACGGCGACCGCTGCGCGGCTGACGCGCGAGAGCGAGCGGGCTGCTCCCCTGGTGCCGGCCGACCTCGACGAGTCGGCGCCGGCACCGCACGGGCTGCGCAGACCCGGCCGCAGCGAACGCGCTCGGCTGAACCGCGAGCGCAAGCGCGTCGAGCGTCAGCGCGAGGAGGCCGAGCGCCTCGTCGCCCGCACGCGCACGATGCTCGGCGTCATCGACCGCGTGCGCGCGACGCGCGACGACGACGACGCGCTGCGCGAGATCTCGCTGCGCGCCCGCGACGACACGCTCGCCGAGCTCGTGCAGGCGCGGCTCATCCCCCGCCGCGCGCTCGTGCAGCAGACCGAGGAGGAGCAGCGCGAGGCGATCGCCGGCGTCAAGCTCGACCTCGCGCGACTGCTCGAGGAGCGCACGGGGTACTGAGCGGCACGCTGTGCGCGCGGCGAGCATCCGTCGCCTGCCGCATCGCCCCGTCTGCCCCCGGGCCCGCCGCGACGAGCGAGGTCGACGAGGGTCATGACGCGCCGACCGACCGTGCGCGCCGTGCGCGCCTTCTCGCCCCCGCGGCCGCGTTAGCATTGCGCTCGTGACCGCGACCGAGGCCCTCTGGCAGTTCGCGATTGTCGCCGCGCTGCTGACGATCACCCCCGGCATGGACTCGGCCCTCGTGCTACACGCCGCCATTCGGTACGGGCGAGGTCAGGCCTTCGCCGCCGGAGCCGGCATCTGCCTCGGAGCCCTCGTCTGGGGCGTCGCCGCCGCGCTCGGCCTCTCGGCCCTCTTCGCCGTCTCGGCCGTCGCCTTCACCGTGCTCAAGGTCGTCGGCGCCGCGTACCTCATCTTCTTGGGGGCACGGATGCTGTGGTCGGCTTTCCGGCCAGGCCACGCCGGCGAGGCGACGGCCGCGATCGCGTCGCCGAGCATCCGCGCCGCTGCGACGAAGGGGCTGCTCACCACGCTGCTGAACCCGAAGGTCGCCGTGTTCTACGTCGCCGTGCTGCCGGCGTTCCTGCCGGCCGACGTGCCGGCGGCACTGTTCGGGGCGGCGCTCGCGAGCATCCATGCGCTCGAGAGCGCGGTGTGGTTCACGGTGCTGATCCTCGGCGCGCAGGCTCTGCGACGCTGGATGGCTCGCGAGAGCACGCAGCGCGGCATCGACGTCGTGACGGGGCTCGCGTTCGTGGGGTTCGGGGCGGCGCTCGCCTTCACCGAGCAGTAGGGCGGGCCGAGCCGCTCGAGGAGTCCCGCGCCTGCACCAGCACCGCGCGGCGCACCCCGCCGGCGCACCCGCACCCTGCCCGGCGCACCCCGCCGGCGCGCCCGACGCGGCGCAATCCGCGCTGTTTCGGGCAACCAGCGCGCCCGGGGGCGTACCGGTTGCCCGAAACAGCGCGGTGTGAGAGCACCGCCCGCGCGATGGTTCCCGTACCTCGTCCTGTTCGGGGCAGCTCGTACGCCCCGGAGCGTACGACGTGTCCGAACGAGGACGACGTAGGCCCGGCCGCGGGGCACACTGAGGTCGGCGAGCGCCGCCACGCGGAGAACCACCGCTGCGCCGCCGCCGAACGCGACGCGGAACGGAGGGAACCAGATCGAGAAGAAGTAGCGAGGGCGGGACTCGAACCCGCGACACCACGATTATGAGCCGTGTGCTCTAACCACCTGAGCTACCCCGCCGGGCAGGACCCCCGCGAGACGGAAGTACCAGGGCCCCGAGTCAGGATTGAACTGACGACCCCTTCCTTACCATGGAAGTGCTCTACCACTGAGCTATCGGGGCGCGACCGCGACCCTTCCGGGCGTTGGCACCAGAGAAGATTAGCACCCAGCGGCGCGCGGGTCGAAACCGCTCTGAGCCGCGTGAGACCGCGCGTCAGCGGGGCGGCGGAACCTCGTCAGACCCGAAGGCGGGAGCCGCGATTCCGGGCAGCGCCCACGCGGTGAACGACATTCCTGTCGACCGGATGCGGGCATCCGTCATCGTCGCCTCGCCCGTCAGGCGCACTGCCGCACCCGCGATCGCGGCGGGAGGCAGCGCGATGTCGACGTCGGCGCGCGCGGCGCACACGAGCACGCACTCCTCGGCGGTCTCGCGCACGAAGACGAGGGCGTCGTCGTCGACGGCGAGCCAGCGCAGACCGCCGTGACTGAGCGCGGGGTGCGCCCGGCGCAGCGCGATGAGCGAGGCGTAGAGGTCGATCGTGGCGGCGTGCTCGTCGACGCGGCTCCAGGGCATGGTCGTGCGCGAGTGCTCGCCGTTCGTGCCCGTGTGCCCGAACTCGTCGCCCGCGAACACGACGGGGATGCCCGGCACCGTCATCGACAGCCCGACCGCGACGCGCACGGCCCCGGGCCGCGCCCACGTCGCGAAGCGCGCGGTGTCGTGGGTGTCGAGCGCGTTCATGGTGCACACGCGCGTGCGCCACGGGAAGGCCGCGGTGAAGCGGCGGTGCGACTCGTAGACCTGCTCACCCGACCACTGCGGGATCTCCGGGTACGGCAGCCCGAAGAACCACTCGCTCGAGCCGGGCTCCGACAGCCACGCCCAGACCGGGCGCGTGAAGCTCGGGTAGGTCATCGCGCCGTGCCAGGCGTCGCCGGGGAAGTCGCTCGCGGCGTCGTTGGTCACCTCGGCGAAGAGCACGGTGTCGGGGTTCGCCTCGATCATCGTGCGGCGGATCGTCTGCCGCACCTCGGCGTTGAGATCCTGCTCGCGGTACCGGCCGGTCATGTTGGCGACGTCGATGCGCCAGCCGTCGAGCGAGAACGGCGGCTGCAGCCACTTCGCGACGACCGAGTCCTCCCCCTCGATGAAGCGGCGCCGCAGCTCGGGCGAGGACCAGTCGAACTTCGGCAGGCTCGGCACCCCGAGCCACGACACGTAGTCGAGCTGGGCGTCGTCGAGCCAGAGGTAGAAGCCGCTCTCGGGGGCGCCGGGCTTGCCGCGGGAGGCGACGAACCACTCGTGCGCGTCGCCCGAGTGATTGCTCGTGAGGTCGCCGATGACGCGGATGCCGCGCGCGTGCGCGGCCTCGACCAGACGTACGAGGGCGTCATCGCCGCCCAGCACCGGGTCGACGTGGTGGAACGAGTGCGCGTCGTAGCGGTGGTTCGACCGGCCGGGGAAGACGGGCGTCAGGTAGAGCAGCGTGACGCCGAGCCGCTCGAGGTGGTGGAGGTGCTCGACGATGCCGTCGAGGTCGCCCCCGTAGTACTGCACCGGGGTCGAGGGGCCGCGCCCGATCGGCTCGTCGTCCCACTCCGCGGGCTCGGCCCACTCGGGGATCGGCCGCGCGTCGGCCGCCGCCGAGCGCGCGAACCGGTCGGGGAAGACCTGGTACATCACCTGCTCGGGCGCCCACGCGGGTGGCGGCGCGTGCGTCACGAGCCGGAAGTCGTCGTCGTCGCGCGGCTCGATGTCGCTGAGCCCCGCGCTCGTGAGCCATTGCACCGTGCCGTCGCCGCGCCCGATGAGCCAGCGGTAGCCGTGCACGGGGTTCTCGACGAGCAGCTCGGCCTCCCACCACTCGGCCTCGGACGTCGCGGCGACGCGCGCGGCCTGCGACCAGCGCGGCTCGTGATCGGGATGGGAGCGCGCGGTCACGGCGGCGACCGGTCCGTATTCGCGGGGGATGCGCATCCGCACCCGCACCGCCTCGCCGAGCTCGGGAGCGGGCGTGGAGACGTAGAGCGATGACCCGTCGTGGTGGGGCTCGCTCGCGAGATCGCGCGTCACCGGAGCGGGCTCACTTCACCGAGCCGGCCGTGAGGCCGCCGATGATGTACTTCTGCAGGTAGAGGAACAGCGCCATCACGGGGATCGCCGCGAGGACCGCGCCGGCCGAGAAGATCGCCCAGTTGCGCGAGGTCTCCTGCGAGACGAACTGGTAGAGGCCGACCGCGAGGGTCTGGGTCTGCGGGTCGGTGAGCATGATCGAGGCGATGACGAACTCGCTGAACGTGCCGATGAACGACAGCAGGCCGACGACGGCGAGGATGGGCGCGACGAGCCGCAGCACGATGCCGAAGAAGATCTGCGCGTGGCTCGCGCCGTCGAGCTTCGCGGCCTCGTCGATCGAGACCGGGATCGTGTTGAAGAACCCGTACATGAGGTACGTGTTCACGCCGAGCGCGCCGCCGAGGTAGACCAGGATCAGGCCCGACTGCGTGCCGATGCCGACCTGCGGGAAGATCTCGCCGATGCCCGACATGAGCAGGAAGATCGCGACGACGCCGAGCAGCTGCGGGAACATCTGCACGAGCAGGAGCGTCAGGAGGCCGACGCGGCGGCCCGTGAACCGCAGGCGCGAGAACGCGTACGCGGCGAGCGCGCCGAGGAAGACGGTGCCGGCCGCGGTCACGAGTCCGATGACGAGCGAGTTGAGGAACCACGCGGCGTACGGCTGCTGCGGGCGCTGGAACAGCTCGACGTAGTTGCTGAAGTCGACGACGCGGAACAGCTGGTTGGAGCCGACGAGCGTGCCCGTCGGGTTGAGCGACGCCGACAGCACGTAGAGCAGCGGGAACGCGGCGAAGACGAGCATGACGACGCCGATGAGGTGGCGCCAGCCGGTGTCGGCGAACCAGCGCCCGAAGGAGCGGCGGCGGCGCGTCAGGAGGACGCGGCCGTCGGCGGTCTGCACGGTGCGCGGAGCCCGGCCGCCGCGGTCGGTCGCGCCGCTGCCGGCGACGAGGGGGTTGAGGCGATCGCCGATCTCGGCGCCCTGCTGCGTGTTGAACGGGTTCGTCATGTCAGTTCAGCTCCTCGAGGGCCTTCGTCTGCCGGAAGGAGACGATCGAGACGGTCGCCACGATCAGGAAGATCAGGATCGCGAACGCGCTCGCGAGCCCGTAGTCGCGGCCCGTCCCCTCGCCGAACGCCACCTTGTAGACGAGCGTGATGAGGATGTCCGTGGCGCCGGCATCGACGCCGGCCTCGATATCGCGCGGCCCGCCCCCGGTGAGCATGTAGATGAGATTGAAGTTGTTGAAGTTGAACGCGAAGCTCGAGATCAGCAGCGGCGCGACCGAGACGAGCAGCAGCGGGAACTTGATGAGCCGGAACACCGCGAACGGCTTCGCGCCGTCGACCGTGGCCGCCTCGCTCAGCTCCTCCGGGATGGACTGCAGGGCCCCGGTGCAGATGAGGAACATGTAGGGGAAGCCGAGCCAGAGGTTCACGAACAGGATGCTGAACTTCGCCAGCCACGGGTCGGTGAGCCACGGGATGCTCGCCCCGCCCAGCAGGACCTGGTTGAAGAAGCCGAACTGCTCGTTGAAGAGGCCGAGGAAGACGAGCGCCGACAGGAAGCCGGGGAAGGCGTACGGCAGCACCATGATGACGCGGTAGATCTTCTTGCCGCGCATGTGCGGGGCGTTGAAGACGATCGCGAGGAAGAGGCCGAGCACGAACGTCGAGGCGACCGAGAGGATCGCGAACGCGAAGGTCCAGAGCGTCACGCTCAGCAGGGGCCCGCGGATGTCCTCGTTCGTGAAGGCGCGCTGGAAGTTCTCGAAGCCGACGTCGATCTTCCAGCCGGGCTGGAGCTCGCGGCCCGCCTCGTTCACGAAGGCGCCGTCGCCGCCGTCGACGTAGACCTCGCCGCCCGTGGTGTCGGTGAAGGAGTCGGCCGACTCGTCGTAGACGAGGTCGGAGGTGTAGACGTACGCGCTCGAGCCGTCGGGCGTGCGGAGGGCCCCGTCGTTGGGGTCGTCGCTGAGCGGCACGCTGAGGTCGACGACGACGCTCTGGTTGGCGAGGAGGTCGCCGAAGCCGAGGCTCGTCCAGCCCGCGACCGAGACGGCCTTGCCGGTGCTGTCCTCCTCGGCGTCGACCTCCTCGAGCGGCTGCTCGGGCGTGCCGAGAAGGGTCTCCCCGTCGGGGTCGGTGACGAGGAAGCCGTAGGTGCCGAACTGCTCGACGACCGTGAGCCGGTAGGTGGGGGAGTCGGGGACGCGCGTGAGGGAGTTCGCGATGATCGACTCGATCGCATCCTCCTTCGTGGAGTTGTGGCCGTCGCCGTAGTTGGTGAAGGCGATGTAGCCGCTGTAGCCGACGACGAAGATCTGGAAGACGGCGAGGAAGAAGACGCCGGGCGCGAGGTACTTGGCCGGGAGCCGGCCGGGCCGGAGGTAGATGACGTTGATGATCACCGTCACGACCGCGGCGATGGCGAAGACCAGCCACTGCTCGCGCATCACGAGGATGAACATCGCGAAGAGGGCGATGGCGTCGACGATGCCGAGCAGCGCGATCTTGATCAGCAGGCCGCGCACGGTCTGAGCGTGCGATCGAGCCGCCGTCCGGGGGCCGGACGGCCGGGCCGCGGGCGGCGCGAGCAGGGGCTGCTGGGCGCCGGGGGTCGTGTTGCTCATGAGGCTCCGAGGGGTCGGGGGTCCGATTCGCGAACGTGCCGGGAGCACGACCCCGACCCTTGCGGGCGGAGCGGCTCCCGGCACGTCATGGTGCGGAAGAGGCGGGCGGTCAGCCCGTGATCTTGCTCTGGATGCTCTCGACCATCGCGCGCCACAGCTCGACCGGGTCTCCCTGGCCGTTGATGATGGCGACCTCGGTCGAACCCCAGTCGGACCACACGACGTCCATCGCGGGCACGTTCGGCATCGGCACGCCCTCGGCGCCCACGGCGCCGAACGCGGCGACATCGGCGTCGGACTGCGCGGCCTCGAAGGCGCTCAGCAGCGCAGGAGCGCGGCCGCCGACCTCGTAGAGCGCGGTCTGGACCTCGTCGGTGCCGATGTAGTTCACGAGGAACTCGTTGGCGGCGAACTGGTTCTCGCTCTCGCTCGAGACGTAGAAGCCCTGGACGCCCACGAACGGCGTCGCGGTCTCGCCGCCGGCCGTCGGGATCGGGTCGATCGCGTAGTTGATGCCGCCCTCGCTGATCGCGGGGATGTTCCACGGACCGGTGAGGAAGTAGCCCGACTTGCCGGCGACGAACTCCTCGCGAGCGATGTCGCCCGAGATGTTCGTGTTGAGGATGCCGGCCTGCCCCCACTCGCGGAGCTTGACCGCGAAGGCCTCGCCGCCCTCGTTGCCGAGCGCGAGCGTGGTGGGGTCGTAGGTGCCGTCAGCGGTGATCTCGAACACGGGAGCGCCGAACGAGGCCTGCAGCGGGTACAGGTGGTACGGGTCGGCGGCGGCCGGGTCGAGGCCCACGAGGAACGGGTACTCGGCGGCGCCCTCGGCGACGGCGGCCTGGCCGGCGGCGATGAGGTCGTCGAAGGTCTCCGGCGCCTCGGGGGCGATGTCGACGTTGCGGACGAGCGCGATGTTCTCGACCGAGTACGGGAGGCCGTAGGTCTGGCCCTCGTAGCTCATGGCCGTGACGGCGACGTCCTGGAACTCGGAGGCCTTGTCGCCGAGCTCGAGCGGCGAGACGACGCCGTTCTGGACGAGCTTGCCGAGCCAGTCGTGCGCGCCGACGATGATGTCGGGGCCGTTGCCGGTGGGGGCCTGCGTGATGAACTCGTCGCGGATCGCGCCGAAGTCCTTCGTGACGAGCTCGACGGAGACGCCGCGCTCATCCTCGAACGCCGCGGCGACGTCCTCGAGGACGCCGGCGCGGTCTGCGTCGACCCAGACCGTGAGGGAGCCCTCGAACTGGGGCTCCTCCGAGCCCTCGCCGGGCTCGCCTGCGGGTGCCGTGCACCCCGCGAGGACGATGGCCGACATGGCCAGCGCCCCCGTGATCGTGAAGCTGCGTGAGGTCACCTTCATCGGTGTTCACCCTTTCGTGTGCGGACGGCCTCATCGCCGGACGCGCTGCCGGCACCCGTACGGGAACGGGCGCCTCGCCCAAGAGGCCATTCTCTTGATGTGCCTGCATCTGCAAGCGCTTCCATTAGAGCAGGAGTCTGACTCGCCCACAACTCCCCAGTTCTGCTCCCTACTTCCGGGAATCACTCAGGGAACGCCAGGGTTGACTGCAAACGCTTCCATTTTCGCGGGGGTGACGTAGGGTTTTATGCATGTCCACCGACACCACCCCTACCACCACACGCTCGGACGCGCGCGAAGCGTCCACACCCGGATCGGAATGGTGGCGCTCCGCCGTCATCTACCAGATCTACCCGCGGTCGTTCGCCGACGCATCCGGTGACGGCATCGGCGATCTCGCCGGCATCACCGAGCGCCTGCCCTCCCTCGCGGCGCTCGGCGTCGACGCCGTCTGGCTCTCGCCGTTCTTCCGCTCGCCGCAGAAGGACGCCGGGTACGACGTCGCCGACTACTGCGACGTCGACCCGATCTTCGGCACGCTCGCCGACTTCGATCGCCTGCGCGACCGCGCGCACGAGCTCGGGCTGCGCGTCATCGTCGACCTCGTCCCCAACCACTCCTCGAGCGAGCACCCGTGGTTCCAGGAGGCCCTCGCGGCCGCCCCGGGCTCGCCGGAGCGCGACCGCTACATGTTCCGCGACGGCACCGGCGAGAACGGCGAGCTGCCCCCGAATAACTGGCCCTCCGTCTTCGGCGGCGCCGCCTGGACCCGCGTGACCGAGCCCGACGGCCGGCCAGGCCAGTGGTACCTGCACATCTTCGACAGCTCGCAGCCCGACTTCAACTGGGAGAACCCGGTCGTCTGGGAGGAGTTCCGCCGGATCCTGCGCTTCTGGCTCGACCGCGGCGTCGACGGCTTCCGCGTCGACGTGGCCCACGGGCTCATGAAGAAGGAGGGCCTGCCGGACATCGCCGAGAAGTCCAGCGGCGACGGCATCGCCGACGCGCTCATGGCCCCGGAGGAGGTGCCCTACTGGGCGCAGCCCGCCGTGCACGAGGTCTACCGCGACTGGCACCGCGTGCTCGCCGAGTACCCGGGCGACCGCGTGCTCTGCGCCGAGGCGTGGGTCGAGCCGCTCGAGAAGGCCGCCCTCTGGGTGCGCCCCGACGAGATGCACCAGGCGTTCAACTTCAGCTACCTCAGCACTCCGTGGAGCGCGCCGAGACTGCGCGCCGTCATCGACGAGTCGATCGCCGCCTTCACGGGCGTCGGCGCGCCCAGCACGTGGGTGCTCTCGAACCACGACGTCGTGCGCCACGCGAGCCGCTACGGCCTGCCCGAGCACACGGCCGGCCCGAACGCCGGCATCGGCCCGAACTCGCCCGACAAGCCCGATGTCGAGATCGGTCTGCGCCGCGCGCGCGCCGCGACCGCGCTCATGCTCAGCCTGCCCGGCAGCGCGTACCTGTACCAGGGCGAGGAGCTCGGGCTGCCCGAGGTCATCGAGCTCGATGACCACGTGCGCGAGGACCCGACCTTCCACCGCACCGGCGGAGAGGCCTACGGCCGCGACGGATGCCGCGTGCCGATCCCGTGGGAGGCCGACGCCCCCGCATTCGGCTTCAACGAGACCGGTTCGAGCTGGCTCCCCCAGCCCGAGGTCTTCGGCGAGTACGCGCGCGACCGCCAGGAGGGCGTTGCCGGCTCGACGCTCGAGCTCTACCGGTCCGCGCTCGACATCCGCGCGCAGCACGAGCTCGGCCTCGGCTCGGTCGAGTGGCTCGAGGGCTACGGCGAGGAGGTCGTCGCGTACCGCAACGGCTCGCTCACCGTCCTCGCGAACCTCGGCAGCACGCCCGTCGAGCTGCCCGCCGGCGACGTCCTGCTCGCGAGCGACGCGATCGACGGCCGGGCCGTTCCCGCCGACACGACGGTCTGGATCGCCTAGCCGGGAACGCAAGGCCGATTTCTCCCAAGGTGACCTTGCAATCGGTACATCGCACAGTGTACTAATAAGTCATGGATGCTGTTGCCCCCTCCCGCCTCGATGCCATCCGGCGTGTCGGGAGAGCCTTGGCAGACCCAACGCGCGCAGCAATACTGCTCGCGCTGCTGGAGGAACCCCGATATCCGGCGGATGTGGTGGACGAGCTCGGCATCTCGAAGCAGAGCGTGTCCAATCACCTCGCATGCCTGCGAGAGTGCGGGATCGTTGTGGCCGAGCCCTCCGGTAGACGCGTTCTGTATGACATCTCCGATTCGAGGCTCCGCCATGCGCTGCAGGACCTGGTGGGCGTCGTCCTCGCAGTGGATCCGAGGGACGCATGCGACCTGGCGTCCGTGGAGGTACGCGCGTGACAGCAAGAATCCCGACTTCGGAGTCCGTTGTGACCGGACCGCCGTCCTGCACCGACGCGTGAAGGCGATCGTCGCGCTCACCATCGGCTACAACCTCGTCGAAGGCGCGATCGCTCTCGTCGCCGGCGCGGCCGCCGATTCGACGGCGCTGATCGGCTTTGGGCTCGACTCCGGCGTGGAGGTGCTATCCGCGACGGCAGTTGCATGGCAGTTCACCCGGCGAGAGCCGGAGAAGTTCGAGAAGCCCGTCCTCAGAGTCATCGCTTTCGCATTCTTCGCTCTCGCGGCATACACGATCGTCGGATCGACGCTGTCACTGGCCGGCGTCTCCACACCCGAGTCCAGTACCGTCGGGATCGTGCTCGCCGCCGTGAGCGTGGTGGTGATGCCGGCACTGTCGCTCGTCGAGGGGCGCACGGGGCGTGAGCTGGGGTCGGCGACCGTCGTAGCCGATTCGACGCAGACACTGATCTGCTCGCTGCTGTCTGCTGCCGTGCTTCTCGGACTCATCGCCAACGCGGCGTTCGGGTGGGCTTGGGCGGATTCCATCGCCGCCCTCGTCATCGGCGCGTTCGCGATCCGCGAAGGGGTCGAAGCATGGAGCGGTGACACATGCGCGACCGCGATCGGGGAGATCATGGAGGGAACGGGAGAGCCTGGCCCCAGGAACCGGCAGCACTCCGCTCAGAATGGAGCACACGAATGACGACTCGGGGCCACTCTCACGGGTCCGGGGCTGTCAATCGACGTCGACTCGCGATCGCCTTCGGACTGACGGCGAGTGTTCTCGTCGCGGAGGTGATCGGTGCGTTCATCACCGGCTCACTGGCACTGCTCGTCGATGCCGCGCACATGCTGACGGACGCGGGGGGACTCCTGATCGCACTTCTGGCAGCGCGGCTGATGGAGCACGCGGCCACCTCCCGTCGGACCTGGGGACTCCTGCGCGCCGAAGTGATCGCCGCATCAGCGCAGGCCGCAATTCTCCTGGGCGTCGGCCTCTTCGTGGTGGTCGAAGCCGTTCAGCGCTTCGCCGAGCCTGCTGAGATCGCGAGTGTCGAGCTGCTCGTCTTCGGAATCGTGGGGCTGGTTGCGAACATCATCGCGATCGTCGTGCTCTCCGGCGGTCGAGGTCACAATGTGAACATGCGCGCGGCATTCCTGGAGGTGCTGAACGACGCGCTCGGATCCGTCGCGGTGATCGTGGCCGCCCTCGTGATCATGGCAACCGGATTCCAGCAGGCGGACTCGATCGCGGCACTGCTCGTGGGCGTTCTCATCATCCCGCGAACCGTTCGGCTCCTGAGGGACGCAGTGGACGTGCTGCTCGAGTCCGTTCCACGTGGGATCGATCTCGACGATGTGCGTCAGCACCTGCTCGACGAGGACCACGTCGTCGACGTGCACGACCTGCACATCACGCAGATCGCGACCGGACTTCCCGTTCTCACGGCGCATGTCATCGTCGAGTCCGAGTGCTTCCACGACGGTCACGCTCCCGAGATCACCCGCGCGCTGCAGGAGTGCGTCGCCGAGCATTTCTCGGTCGCGATCGACCACGCCACGTTTCAGCTCGAGCCGGTCGGTGCAGACCGGGCTCACGACCTGCACTGAACGCGCGGGCGCAGCATCCGGTCGTCGACCATCAACCCGCGCCGCCTGATATCGAACCCTAGCCGGAGGGGGGATCGGCGCCGCGCTCGCCCGCTGCCGCCGCCCTTTCCGTCGATGACGCGTCAGGCGCCGCTGTGCCGCGGAGGCGAGCCAGGTACTCGTTGTATGCGTCGAGGTCGGTGTCGCCGTCCCGGTCAGCACGAGCGTCGGCCGCCTGCGCCCGTCGCGTATCGTCTGTGAACCACCGATGAAGGATGTAGAGGAGCATCAGCACGGTCGGACCTTCGCCATATGACCAAGCGAGGCCCCCGGCGACGCCCTGATCGACGAGAGGATCGATCGCGAGGGAGTCAGGGGGCGTGGCGAAGTAGTCCGAGACGAGGGTGGGGCTCACCATGAGGAAGACCCCGAAGAACGCGTGAAGGGCGACCTCGGCCGCGAGGTCGAGCGCCCTCGCCGGGTAGGACAACCGGATCGGGGACGGATCATCGCTGAGGATCGGGATCGTGAACACGAGGCCTGCCCCGAGGAACGCCAGCTCGAGCGCGAGGTGTCCCCCTGGCATCGACAGGATCGGATCGAGCAGCTCGCCGAGATAGAGCCCGTAGAAGAGGAGCAGGAAGACGGCGACGCTCAGGGCGGGGTGGAACAGCAAGCGAGCAGGTCGGCTGCGGAGCAGCGAGAGACTCGCGATGAGAACCAGTCGGCCGAGTCCACGGTGCGGGACTGAGCGCAGCAGCAACCGACCGGGCGAGCCGAGCACCAGCAACGGCGGGACGAGCATCATGAGCGTCAGCTGCTCGAACATGAAGACGGACAGCATCACCTGGCTGTAGTCCTCGAGGGCTGATCCCGTTGTGACGACGACCACCGCGCATCCCGCGATGAAGGAGATGACGCGCAGCACTGACCAGGCACGGCGACGGGCCCACTGCGTCAACGCTCCGATCAGATAGAGCAGCGCGAGGGCCGACACCACGACCGGCACGGCGAACGTCGCGTTGCTGGACAGGCTCCAGAACGCATCCAGGCTCGGAGGCGGCAACGCCGCGGCAAGCCCTGTCATCCGTGGAGGCGCCCGCGGATCATCGCTCGAGCTCCGCCTCGATCGCGAGCCGCAGGTCATCGAACGTCGCGAGCGGGACCATTCGGTCGTCAAGGAAGAAGGTGGGAGTCGACTGCACGCCGAGTGCGATTCCGGCCTCGAAGTCGGACTGCACCCGCTCGAGCGTCTCGGGCGCGGCGACCGCCGCGTCATATGCGGCCATATCCAGACCGAGCTGCTCGGCGTGCCCGCGGAACAGGGCCGCCTTCGAGTCCTGCGATTCACCCCATTGGGCCTGCGTCTCGTACATGAGAGCGAACATCTCCTCGAGCTTCCCCTGCTGGGCAGCGGCCTCGACCGCGAGCGCGGCGTTCGTGGAGTTGACGTGACCGGGCAGCGGGAAGTAGCGGAATGCGAACGTCACTTCTCCCGCGAATTCCTCGCGGAGGTCCTCGACGATCGGATAGAAGGCGCCGCAGGCTTCGCACTCGAAGTCCAGGAACTCCACGAGCGTCACCGCATCGTCGCCGGCGTCGTCGAGTATGTGTGTGTCGGGTCGCAGCACGGATTGAGACGCGGCGGCACCCGAATTTCCCGGTGCGGCCGCGGGAGTCGGGGACTGGAGGATGCCGGCGATGATGACACCGATGACGATGGCGATGATGACGCCGGACAGGGCGAGGGGAGTCGCAAAGGCACGATTGATACGCATGAGAGCACGCCTTTCGGGCGAAGTTCGAACGGAACGCGGATGGGGTGCAGAGGAGGGATCCCGGCGACCGGGCGTGGCCGGCGAAGGCCATCGGTCACGGGGCGCGTTCCTATCTTCGAATCACTCGAAGGGCGATCGGGCCCCGCCGACTTGTGAGGAGAACCTCCTGTCGCGGAGCGCGACGCCCATCACCGCCGAGTGCGACGTGCCGACGTGGCCCTCCCGCCGGCCGCGGCGCAGCAGCTCTGAACAACGCCAGCAGGACGGCAAACGCCGAGCAGGTGAGCATCACCAGGTCACCCGCCGTGAGGGTGCCCGGGTCGATCAGGCGCTTTCCTTCTGTTGTCCACTCAACTGCGGCGGTGGCCGAGGCGGTGCCGGCGCCGGCGCCGTCCGAAGTCGGCCACTCCGCGATGAGCGCCGGGCGAGCACCGCCGATCATCGTCTCGGCGTGATCAGCGGTCATCCCGCCGAGGGCGATAAGGGCGACGACGCCGAGCAGGAGTGCGAGGCGGCTGAGAAGTGCGCGCGAGTTCGTGCCGGTGGCCAGCCGGTCCGCGTCCGCTCTCACACACGCCAGCGTACCGTTCCATCCTTTGCGCACGCCCCGGACGAGGTGCCTAGACTTCACTGGGAGGACGAGTGGTCGACATGCATGAAGAGCGCCCGGCCGCCGTCGCGAGGGCACCCGGTGAAGGCGCGCCGAAATGGGCCGCACTGGGGATTCTGCTGATCGTGCTCGGCGGTGTCGGATGGTTGGCATCGACCGCGCTCCTCGTCGAGCGCCTTCGAGCACTGCAGAATCCCGGGGTCTCACTCGCGTGCGACATCAGCCCCTTCGTCTCGTGCGGAGCCCTGTTCGACCGATGGCAGGCGTCCCTCCTCGGCTTCCCGAACCCGATCATCGGCGTCGCCGGATTCATCGCGCCCATGGTGATCGGTGCAGGAATCCTCGCTGGGGCACGGTTCTCCCCATGGTTCTGGAGAGCGACCTGCGGAGGGCTCTTGGCCGCGTGGGTCTTCGTGACCTGGCTGTTCAGCCAGAGCGTGTTCGAGATCGGCGTGCTCTGCCCGTACTGCCTGGTGGTGTGGGCGGCCACGATCCCGCTCTGGTGGTCGACGATCGTCATCACCGTGGCGAATGGCCAGTGGGGGGTTCGAGCGGCTCAGGGCGTCGGGTCGACCCTGACGCGCTATCTCCCCGTGATCATCGTCGCCAACTTCGCCGTCATCGCGATCGCGATCGTCCTACGATTCCCGTACCTCTTCGGGGCCTGATCCTCGCGCGCCGGGGCTCGTTCACGGGCGACCGCCCCCTGACTGTCCGGCAGGGGGAGCCTCTGCGACCTTGACGGCGACCCCGACGACGATGAACCCAGCCGCGGCGAGATAGTGAAGGGCCAGCCACAGGGGGTCATCGAGGACGAACGGGACAACGGGATTCCACGTCACCGCGATCAGGATCGGCAACGGCAACCACCACCATTGGCGTGACTGGAACGTGAACCATCCGATGATCAGGGCGATCACCGTGAGGACGAGTCGCACAATGAAGAAGAACTCGCTCCCGATCGCGATGATGCCGAGAAGCGCGACGATGATGCCCAGAAGCCCGGGTGCGAGAGCGAGTCGGCGCGCTTCCACCCCCCGACCCTTGATCACAGGCATCCCCCCGACTCGAGGGTCGTCGATGTCATAAGGCTTCGGAAGCAGTCATTCCGGCTTCGTCAGCTCGCGTTGGCAAGGAGCCAGGCGAATGAGTCGACAGGGATTCCGTCGATCCTGGTCTCGAGGTGCAGATGTGGTCCGGTTGAGGCTCCCGAATTCCCCACCAGGCCGACGAAGTCACCTGCGCTCACCACCTGACCTGGGACCAGGGGAGAGCTGCCTTCCCGCATGTGCGCGTACAGGATCGTCACGTTCTGCCCGTTGACGACGCTGTCGATGAAGACGTGCTCGCCGAACGACCACCCCTCGTCGAGACTCGAGACGACTCCGTCCGCCACAACCTGGATCGGAGTACCGTCGCCGGGGGTGAAATCCGTGCCGCGATGGTTGCTCGAGCACCCGCGGCACGGGGAGACCCGCTGCCCAAATCCGGAGCTGACCGGGGAGGCGAACGGGAAGGGCCACCGCACGGCCCCGACGCCCGTCGTGGTGTACGAGTAATCGCGGTTGCCATACTTCGCACGCAGAACCTCAACGTAGGAGGTCACCGTCCAGTCGTCGCGGGTCGCCACGGGCGCCGCGGCGACGTTCGCGCTCATCTCGAGCACCTGGCTCGGCTCTGCAACCGGCCCCTCGGCGACTCTCGTCGCCTCGATGGCGGCGGACGCCGCGACGTCGCTCGGCCGGAGCAGTGCGTTAGCCGGGACTGTCGTGCCGATGAGCAGCCCGGCGACGGCGACCATCACGGTCGGCGGGAGAGCGCGCTGCGCGATGCGGCGGATGAGGGGCAGCCGGGAGGCCTGGACGCCGTGGCGCATCTGCGGCCGCGGCGCGGGGCGCTGGACGGCGCCGTGCGCGCGACGACCGGAGGGCGCGGCCGCGGCCACCGGAGCGGCGGCGGCTATCCCGGGAGCCGGCACGTCGGGAGCGACGAACGCGGGGGCGGGCGAGCGAGTCGGGGTGACGGGGCCGAAGACGGCCGGGGCAGTGGCCGCGGGCTCGAGCGCGCGGGCGGCAGGAGCGGGGCGGCCGCTGCGGCGAGTCGCGGCGCGCTCGGCCTCGCGAAGCGCGCGGCGGCTCGTGAGAGCGACCTCGGCTGCGGGGAGCAGGATCGCAGGGGCCGAGGATGCCTCGCCGCTGGTGAAGCCCAGGGACTCGATGCTTCCGGTGAAGGCGGCGGGCTCGGAGAGCCCTCCAGCCGGCCGCTGGAGCTCGTCAGTCACGTGTCAGATTGCCTTAATCGTCGGTCGCGGGCCGCACGGACCACCGGTCGTGAGGGTATGAGCCTCGATGAGGTGGGTATCCGAGCATCCGCTATGGAACAGGTTCACCCGCGACCACCAGCGGCGCTGATTATCACGGATTGGTAAAGACTAGCCTGCATCGGGCGATCTATCCAGTCGAGGGGGAATCGGTGCGCCCCCGAACGGGGGGTGCGAGTAGCTCAGGCGCCCACGTCGACGAGCAGCTGCTCGAGCTCGCCGACGGTCTCCGGATGCGCGGCGAGCACGAATTCGCGGTCGGGTCGGCGATCGCCGAGACCCTTGACCACCGCCCCCGCCTCCCGGGCGATGAGGGCGCCCGCGGCGTGGTCCCACGGGCTCAGAGTGCGCTCGAAGTACGCGTTCGCACGGCCCGCCGCGACGGCGCAGAGGTCGAGGGACGCGGTGCCCATCCGGCGCAGGTCACGGACGAGCGGCAGCAGCTGCGCGATCGCTGCGCCCTGCTCGGCGCGCGTCTGGGCGGAGTACGCGAACCCCGTGCCGATGAGCGTCTCGGAGAGCGGCACGGCGTCGGCGATCGCGATCGGCCGGTCGTTCATGCGCGCGCCGCCGCCGCGCCGCGCGGTGAACAGCTCGCCCGTGACGGGATTGAGGACGACCCCCGCGACGGCCTCCCACGACTGCGGGTCGGGCTCGCCCTCGACGACGGCGATGCTGATGGCGTAGTGGGGGATGCCGTAGAGGAAGTTGACCGTGCCGTCGATCGGGTCGACGACCCAGGTGAGCCCGCTCTCGCTCGCGCCGCGACCGCCCTCCTCGCCGAAGAAGCCGTCGAGCGGACGCGCCTCCGCGAGCCGCGCGCGGATGAGCGCCTCGCTGTCGCGGTCGACCTGCGTCACGACGTCGACGGGCGACGACTTGCGGTCGGCGACCTCGACGCCCGAGCGCCTCGCGTCGACGACGAACGCCCCGGCCTCCCGGGCGACCTCGATCGCGAGGCGGAGGAGGTCGTCGTCGGTCGCCGAGGCGGAGCTTGTCGGAGGGGTCGGGGTCATGCCCCGATTGTCGCAGGCGGGGTGAGTGGAGAGATCGGTGGCGAGTGAGGGATTCGAACCCCCGAAGGCTGAGCCGTCTGATTTACAGTCAGATCCCTTTGGCCGCTAGGGTAACTCGCCGGTCGCGCGACGGCCGGGGCCGGTCGCGCGAGAAACAGGATACAAGCTCCGGCGGGCGCGCGTGACCACGCCGACGCAAGCGCTTCCAATCGCCGCACCGCGTGCCGGTATCCTCGCGATAGGCGAGGGAATAGAGGAACCGCATGGTGGGCATCGACGACGTCGCTCGGCGCGCCGGCGTATCGACCGCCACGGTCTCGCGCGCGCTCAGCGGGCGCGGACACGTCGCCACCGCCACGCGCGAGCGCGTCGAGGAAGCGGCGGCCGAGCTCGGCTACGTCGTCTCGGCGAGCGCCTCGAGCCTCGCGACCGGTCGCATGCGCAACATCGGCGTCGTCGTGCCGTTCCTCAATCGGTGGTTCTACACCTCCGTCCTGGAGGGGGCGCAGCGGCGCCTCATGCAGTACGGCTACGACCTCACCCTCTACAACCTCTCCGGGTCGAGCAACGAGCGCAGCACGGTCTTCGAGACGTTCCTGCTCCGCCAGCGCGTCGACGCCGTCATCGCCGTGAGCCTCGAGCTCAGCGCCGAGGAGGTCGACTCGCTCCACGCGCTCGGCAAACCTCTCGTCGGCGTCGGCGGGCCGATCCGCGGCGTGCCGACCGTCTCGATCGACGACGTCGGCGTCACGCGCCTCGCGACCGAGCACCTGCTCTCGCTCGGCCACACCGTCATCGGCCACATCGGCGGCGACGTCGACGCCGAGATGTCGTTCCACATGCCGACCAACCGTCGCCTCGGCTGGGAGGACGCGCTGCGCGATGCGGGCGTCGAGCCGCGCCCCGAGCTGTACTCCCCCGCCGTGTTCACGATGCAGAGCGGCTACGTCGCCGCGAAGCAGATGCTCGGCGACCCGCGCTTGCGCCCCACCGCGGTCGTCGTCGCGAGCGACGAGATGGCGATCGGCGTCATCCTTGCCGCACGCGACATGGGGCTCGACGTGCCGCGCGACCTGTCGGTCGTCGGCATCGACGACCACGAGCTCGCCCCGTTCTTCGGTCTCACGACCGTCGCGCAGTTCCCCGAGCAGCAGGGCGAGCGCGCCGTCGAGCTCCTCATGCGCGAGCTCGACCAGTCGCGCGACGACGAGCCCGCGAACCTGCAGCTGCCGTTCGAGCTCATCGTGCGCTCGTCGACCTCCCGACCCCGGCCGGAGCGCGAGCAGCGCGGCTGAGAGCGTCGATCGACCTCTCACGGGCATCCGCCCCGCACTACGATTGGCCGCATGGCTGATTCCTCATTCGACATCGTGAGCAAGGTCGACAAGATGGAGGCGGAGAACGCCGTCAACCAGGCGCAGAAGGAAGTGGCGCAGCGCTACGACTTCAAGAACGTCGGGGCCTCGATCGAGTGGAGCGGCGAGAAGCTGCTGCTCAAGGCGAGCGCCGAGGAGCGCGTGAAGGCCGTCCTCGAGGTGCTCGAGTCGAAGATGATCAAGCGCGGCATCGGGATCCGCAGCCTCGACACCGGGGCGCCGTACGCGAGCGGCAAGGAGTTCCGCATCGAGGTCGGGCTGAAGAACGGCATCTCGAGCGACGACGCGAAGAAGATCGCGAAGATCATCCGCGACGAGGGGCCGAAGAGCGTCAAGAGCCAGATCCAGGGCGACGAGCTGCGCGTGCAGTCGAAGAGCCGCGACGACCTGCAGGCGAC
>JAOASR010000186.1 GCA_030158585.1 Microcella sp. | reverse complement strand
CCCCGACCAGCTCTCGGGCGGCATGCAGCAGCGCGTCGCGATCGCCCGCGCGCTCGCCGAGAAGCCCGCGCTGCTGCTCATGGACGAGCCCTTCGGCGCGCTCGACGAGATGACGCGCGAGTACATGCAGACCGAGCTGCTGCGCATCGCCGGTGAGACCGGCGCCGCGGTCGTCTTCGTCACGCACTCGATCCCCGAGGCGGTGTACCTGAGCGACCGGGTCGTCGTCATGTCGCCTCGCCCCGGCCGCATCTCGGCCGTCGTGCCCATGAATCTCGGCCGCACCGCCGACCGCGCCGACGACATCCGCGAAGACGGTGCGTTCTTCGAGATGATCACGGCCGTGCGCGAGGCCCTCCACGGTGCACCCGTCGCCGGCGTGCGCGGAGTCGAGACGCGATGAGCACGACCGCCCTCGGTCGCGAGCCGAGCACCGCCGAGCGCATCCTCGCGCCCCTCGTGCTCGGCGTCGTCGTCGTGGTCGTCTGGCAGGCGCTCGCGGGCAGCGGCCTCATCGAGGCCTACCTGCTGCCGAGCCCGCTCGCGATCGGGGAAGAGATCGCCGAGTTCCTCCCCTCGATGCTGAGCGCCGCGGGGCTCACGGGCCTCAACGCTCTCATCGGCCTCATCGTCGGCACGCTGCTCGGCATCGTCGGCGCGCTGCTCGCGTCGGCGACGCGGCTCGTCGACGGGATGCTCGCCCCCGTCGTCGCCGCCCTCTCGGTCGTGCCCATCGTCGCGCTCGCTCCTGTGCTCAACACGGCGTTCGGCGCCGACGCGCAGACCGGCCGTCAGCTCATCGCGGCGCTCGCCGCCTTCGTGCCGGTGTTCATCAACACCGCGCGCGGGCTCCGCCAGACGCGCCCCGTGCATCGCGACCTCATGCGCGCGTACGCGGCCACGCCCTGGCAGTCGATGCGGGCGATCACGCTGCGCACGGCCGCCCCGTTTACCTTCACGGGCATCCGTCTCGCATCGTCGCTCGCCGTCATCTCGGCGCTCGTCGCCGAGTACTTCGGCGGGCCCCGCGGCGGGCTCGGCGGCCTCATCTCGACCTCGGCCGCCTCGAGCGCCTACGCCCGCGCGTGGGCCTACGTCGTCGCCGCGATCGTGCTCGGTCTCGCCTTCTACCTCGTCGCGCTCGCCATCGAGCGCCTCGTCTCCCGTCGCCGCTGACGCCGAGACGCCCTGCGTCCCCGCCCGACGGGGTCGAACCGCATCACCCGCACCACCCGCTCCATTCGTCCCACTCCGCGTCACCACCGCACCACCACCCCCGGGAACCACCGAAAGGACCGCACATGATTCACAGCACCCGTCGCCTCGCGACGATCAGCGCGATCGGACTCACCGCCGCGCTCGCCCTCTCCGCCTGCGCCGCCGACACCGGCGGCAGCACCGACGGTGGGGGAGGCTCCGACGAGCTCACCCAGGTCAAGCTCCAGCTGCAGTGGCTCCCGCAGGGCCAGTTCGCCGGCTACTTCGCCGCGCAGGAGCAGGGCTTCTTCGAAGAGGCCGGCCTCGAGGTCGAGATCATCCCCTCCGGCGGTGACATCGTGCCGCAGGATGCGCTCGCCAACGGCGACGTCGACTACGCGATCGCCTGGGTGCCCAAGGTGCTCGGCTCGATCGAGGCCGGCGCGAACGTCACCAACATCGCCCAGATCTTCCAGCGCTCCGGCACCCTGCAGGTCGCGTGGGCCGACAGCGGCATCGAGTCGGTGGCCGACTTCGAGGGCAAGAAGATCGGCTCGTGGGGCTTCGGCAACGAGTGGGAGATCTTCGCGGCCATGGCCGAGGAGGGCCTCGACTCGTCGACCGTCGAGATCATCACGCAGGACTTCAACATGAACGCCTTCCTCGCCGGCGACATCGACGCGGCGCAGGCGATGACCTACAACGAGTACGCGCAGGTGCTCGAGTCGGTGAACCCCGACACGGGCGAGCTCTACACGGCCGACGACCTCAACGTCATCAGCTACGAAGACACGGTCGGCGCGATGCTGCAGGACGCGATCTGGGCCGACACCGAGCGCCTCGAGAGCGACGAGGAGTACCAGGAGACCACGGTCGCCTTCCTCAAGGCCGTCATCAAGGGCTGGGTCTACGCCGCCGAGAACCCGCAGGAGGCCGCCGACATCGTCGGCGCGGCCGGCTCGAGCTGGGGCCCGAGCCACGAGCTGTGGATGGTCAACGAGACCAACAAGCTCATCTGGCCGGCGCCGAACGGCATCGGCTTCATCGACGAGGGCGCGTTCGACGACACCGTCGCTGCAGCGCTGAGCGCCGTCAATGAGTCGGGCGCGCGCCTCATCACCGAGGAGCCCGGCGACGGGGTCTGGACCAACGAGTACATCGAGCGCGCGCTCGCCGAGCTCGAAGAGGAGGGCGTCGACGTCAAGGGCGACTCCTTCGAGCCGATCGAGGTCGAGCTCATGGAGGGCGGCAACTAGCCCTGCCGCGCCCACCGATCGGGGGCGGGATGCTCGCGCCGAGCATCCCGCCCCTTCTCACTGTCGGCGCTCTCAGCCGGCCTGCCGCACGATGGCTCTCATGAGCTTCGACCCCACGCGCGCCGCCGGCCTGGAGACGCTCGCCGACTTCGTTCCCCGAGCCGGCCGCGCCTACGCCGCCGAGCGCAACACCGACCGCGGCCCCGGCGACCGCGCGAACGTCTCGACGCTCTCGCCGTGGGTGCGCCACCGCCTCATCACCGAGCGCGAGGTCGTCGAGGCCGTGCTCGAGCGGCACTCGCTCGAGGCGGCCGGCAAGTTCGTGCAGGAGGTCTACTGGCGCACCTACTGGAAGGGCTGGCTCGAGCTGCGGCCGAGCGTCTGGAGCCGCTACCGCTCAGGGCTCGCCCCGGCGCTCGACGGGCTGAGCCCCGCCGACCGCGCGACCTACGACGCCGCGATCGCGGGGCGCACCGGCATCGAGGGATTCGACGACTGGGCGCGCGAGCTGCTCGAGCTCGGCTACCTGCACAACCACGCGCGCATGTGGTTCGCGAGCATCTGGATCTTCACGCTCGGCCTGCCGTGGCAGCTCGGCGCCGACCACTTCCTGCGCCACCTGCTCGACGGAGACCCCGCCTCGAACACGCTCAGCTGGCGCTGGGTCGCGGGGCTGCAGACCGTCGGCAAGACCTACCTCGCGACGACGCAGAACATCGAGTTCGCGACCGAGGGTCGGTTCCGGCCGACGGGGCTCGCGACCGAGGCGCCCGCGGTGAGCGACGACGCACCCGTGCCGCCGCCGGCGGCCCCGCCGACCCCCGCACCGCTGCCCCGCGGCCGCGTCGGCCTGCTGCTGCACGAGGACGACCTGCACGCCGAGAGCCTCGCCGAGAGCCTCGCCGCGGCCGGCAGCGAGGTCGTCGCTGTCGCCGCGCCGACCGCGGGGGAGGAGCGCTCGCCCCTCGCCCCGATCGCGCCGCTCGTCGGCCGCTTCACCGCGCACGCTCTCGTCGATGGCCGCGATCGCGCCGTGAGCGCCTTCGGGGCGCCCGCCGACGCGCTCGACGGGCTCACGGCATCCGCCCTCATCGGGTGGGCGCGCGCCCACGAGCTGACGGCCATCGTGACCCCCTTCGCGCCCGTCGGCCCGACCCGCGACCGCCTCGACGCGGCCGCCCGCGGGCTCGCCGACGAGGGGCTCTCCCTGACCCCGGTGCTGCGCGAGTGGGATGCTCGGGCCTGGCCGCACGCGACCCGCGGGTTCTTCCCGTTCCGCGAGCGGATTCCTGCACTATTGCGCGAGCAGGGAATCGGTCGGCAGGCGCGATAATGGGGCCATCCTGTCCCCTTCTAGCCAAGGACCGATACCGATGACCGACACTCTGAACCGGTCGCACACCACCCAGCCCGACCTCGACCCGGCCGACGGCGCCCGGGCTCTCGAGCTCGATCGCCAGTACGTCTTCCACTCGTGGAGCGCGCAGGCGACGCTCAAGCCCTTCGTCATCGCCGGAGCCGCCGGCAGCGAGGTCTGGGATTACGACGGCGAGCGCTACCTCGACTTCTCGAGCCAGCTCGTCAACACCAACATCGGCCACTCGCACCCGAAGGTCGTCGCGGCGATCCAGCGCCAGGCGGCCGAGCTCGCCACGGTCGCCCCGGCCCACGCGAACCTCGCGCGCGGCGAGGCGGCCATGCGCATCGTCAAGAAGGCCGGCCCCGGCTTCTCGAAGGTCTTCTTCACCAACGGCGGTGCGGATGCCATCGAGAACGCCATCCGCATGGCGCGACTGACGACTCGCAAGCACAAGGTCATCTCGACCTTCCGCAGCTACCACGGCAACACCGGTGCCGCGATCGCCGCGACGGGCGACTGGCGCCGCATGCCCAACGAGTACGCGTGGGGGCACCTGCGCGTGTTCGGGCCGTTCCTGTACCGCAGCGAGTTCCACGCGACGACCGAGGCCGAGGAGTGCGAGCGCGCCCTGCAGCACCTCGAGCGCACCATCCAGGCCGAGGGTGCAGACACGATCGCCGCGATCGTGCTCGAGTCGGTGCCGGGCACCGCGGGCATCTTCTCGCCGCCCGCCGGCTACCTCGCGGGCGTGCGCGCGATCTGCGACAAGTACAACATCGTCTGGATTGCCGACGAGGTCATGGCCGGCTTCGGCCGCACGGGCGAGTGGTTCGCCTGGCAGGGCGAAGCCGTCAACCCGACCGGCGTCGTGCCCGACCTCATCGCCTTCGCGAAGGGCGTCAACTCGGGCTACGTGCCCGTCGGCGGCGTCGTCATCTCGCCGTCGATCGCGGCCGCCTTCGACGAGCGCGTCTTCCCGGGCGGCCTTACCTACTCGGGCCACCCGCTCGCGATGGCCTCGATCGTCGCCTCGATCGACGCGATGACCGACGAGGGCATCGTCGAGAACGCCAAGATGATCGGCGAG
>JAOASR010000185.1 GCA_030158585.1 Microcella sp. | reverse complement strand
ACGGCGAGCCCTTGGCCGACGCCGATGCAGATCGCGGCGACTGCGACTCCTCCGCCGCGGCGCTTGAGCTCGTGGGCGGCGTGACCGATGATCCGGCCGCCTGAGGCGCCGAGGGGGTGGCCGATGGCGATGGCTCCGCCGTGGATGTTGAGCTTCTCCGGGTCGAGGTCACGCCAGCCTTTGAGGCAGGCCAGCGACTGTGAGGCGAAGGCTTCGTTCAGCTCGACGAGGTCAACGTCCGCCCAGGTCCGCCCCGCGCGCGCCAGCGCCTTGTTCGCGGCCTCGATCGGCGCGATCGGGAAGATGTCCGGGTCGACGCCGTGGGCGGCACGTCCGGTAATCCGCGCGAGCGGTTCGGCGTCGAGGGCGTCCTCGGCGCCGAGCAGCACCGCGGAAGCACCGTCGTTGATCGAGGACGAGTTCCCGGCCGTCACGGTACCGTCGGCGGCGAACAGCGCTTTGAGACCGGCGAGCTTCTCAACGGTGCTGCCGTCGCGGATGCCCTCATCGCGGGCCATCTCAGCGCTGGGCACCTGGACGATCTCGGCGTCGTAGCGGCCCTCCGCCCACGCTTTCGCGGCGAGCTCGTGCGAGCGGACCGAGAACGCGTCCTGTGCTTCACGGGTGATCCCCCACTCCTGGGCGATCTTCTCCGCGGACTCGCCGTTGGAGATGGTCCATTGCTTGGGCAGGGCCCGGTTCACCATGCGCCACCCGATGGAGGTGTTCCAGAGCGTCTGGTTGCCGACCGCCGGCCAGGGCTTCGGGGACTTCTCGACGACGAAGGGCGCACGGGACATGGACTCCACGCCGCCGGCGAGGATCAGCTCTGCATCCCCGGACTCGATCGCCCGGGACCCCTGGATCACGGCCTCCACGGACGATGCGCAGAGCCGGTTGACGGTGACGCCGGTGACCGAGGAGGGGAAGCCCGCGAGGAGCGCGCCGAAACGGGCGACGTTGCGGTTGTCCTCACCGGCCTGGTTCGCGTCGCCGAAGATCACGTCTTCAATGCGTGCGGGATCGACGCCGGTGCGCTGGACGGCCGCTTTCATGACGACCGCGGCGAGGTCGTCGGGGCGGATCCCGGAGAGCGCGCCGGCGGCGCGGCCGAAAGGGGTGCGGACGGCGTCGTAGATGAACGTCGAGGTCATGGGGTGAACCGTGGTCTTTCTGTGATGAAGGCGGGGTCAGGCTGCGGCGCGCCTGGAGTGGTGCCCGGCACGGAACTCGTCAGGGACGGTCCCGGCGCCGGTAGCGAGGTCGGCGGCGAGCTCGCCGAGCAGCGGAGCGAACTTCGCTCCGCGGCCGGAGCAGGCGGACAGGACGACGATGCCTTCGGCCTCGTCGATCAGGAAGTCGCTGCTGGGCGTGCTGGTGAACATGCATGTCGCCTCGGCGTAGGACTCCGGTTCGACACCGGGCACCCATTCCTTGACGTAGTCGCGAGCTCGTTGCCTGGCCTCCGGCCGGATCTGGCCGGTGCGGTCGAGGATGCTCGGGATTACGGGTCCGCCGTTGAAGTGCGCGATTTTGAGGCCGTGGTATCCGGCGTCGCGGCCGCCTGGCAGACCGTAGATGTCGACCGTCTTGTTCTCGTGCATGAACGTCGGCCAAGCCGGGTAGGGTGCGCCGGAAGCGTCGGCGTCGCGGTAGGGGAAGTGGAACGCCTGCTCCTCACGCACTTCGAAAGACGGCAGTGAGTGGATGAACCCGGCAGGCAGGGCGAGCGAGTCCAGAAGGGTTGGAAGCCACGGGCCGGCCGCGACGACCACTTTCTCGCCTTCGACGACGTCGCCGACCGTGGATTCGACGCGGAAGCCGCGGCCAGTGCGCCGCTCGATAGAGCTGACGGTCCAGTTCGTGAGCAGTCTGACCCGCCCGGTCGCGGCGGCCAGGCGAACGAGGGCCTCGACCGTGTTGCGGGCATCAAGCACTCCAGCGCCGGGGTGATAGAGCACCTCGCCGTCGAAGCGGTACTGCGGCCAGCGCGACCCTGCCTCCGCCTCTGGCAGTAGCTCATGCTCGATACCCAGCGCGTCGAGGACACGGGCGAGGCCGACGGGGTCGTTCACCGAGCCGTGGTCGAGGGCGCCGGTGGGTTCGATCAGACGTGCACCGTTCTCCCGTTCGAGTTCGTCCCACAGCGGCTTGGAACGGATAACGAGCCCGGTGTAGAGCTCGCTCGGGTAGGCGTAGCGGAAGATCCGCGCCGAGCCGTGCGAGCTGCCGTACGGGTTGGCTGGTGCCGTCCGCTCCAGCAGGGTCACGTCTTGCCCGCGTTGGGCGAGACGCCACGCGGTGGCGGCGCCGGCGAGGCCTGCGCCTATGACGATGTACTCGCTCATCTCGCTCCGTCCTTACCGCTTGAACGCGGAGACCCCAGTGATCTCGCGGCCCACGATCAGGGACTGGATGAAATCGGTGCCCTCGTAGGTGTGGACGACTTCCATGTCCGTGAGATGGCGGGCGACGTGGTTCTCGAGCAGCAAGCCGTTGCCGCCGAGCAGGTCGCGGGAATCGCGGCATAGCTGCCGCGCTTTATCGCCAGTGAACATTTTCGCGAGCGAGGCCTGCTCGTTGCTTAGGCGGCCTTCGTTCTGCAGGGCGCCGGCACGGAAGCAGACCAGCTGCATCGCTGTAAGGTCAGCGAGCATGTTGGCGAGCTTGTTCTGGACGAGTTGGTAGTGTGAGATCGGGCTGCCGAACTGGACGCGCTCGGACGCGTACTGCACTGCCGCCTCGTAGGCGGCGGTCGCGTGTCCCAACGATTCCCAGGCGACGGTGCTGCGGGTGCGGTTGAGCACCGCCCCGACATCGCGGAACGACTGAGACTTTTCGAGTTTGTTCTCGGCGGGGATCCGAAGGTCTTCGAAGGTGATTTGCGCCTGCTGGATCGCGCGCTTGGCGATTTTCCCTTGGATGGCTTCCGCGTGGTATCCGGACGGGTAACTGCCGTCCTCGTTCTTCTCCAGGATGAACGCCTTGACCTTGTCGTCGGCGGTGTCGCGCGCCCAGATGATGACGAGATCTGCGACGTGGCCGAGGCCGATCCACCGCTTCGAGCCATTGAGAACGTAGTGGTCGCCGTCGAGGCGGGCGCTGGATTCAAGAGCCACGGAGTCGGAACCGTGATCGGGTTCCGTCAGCGCGAACGCGCCGAGCTTCTCGAGCTTCGCCATCTGGGTCAGCCAGCGCTGCTTCTGTTCGTCGCTGCCGAGTAGGTTGATCGTCCCCATCGCGAGGCCGGAGTGCACGGCGTTGAACGTGTTGATGCTCCCGTCACCGCGGGATAGCTCCATGGCGACCAGTCCCGCCTGCAACCGGGTCAGGCCTGGGCAGCCGTACCCTTCGATCGCGGTGCCGATGATGCCAAGCTCCCCGAGCTTTGGGAGGATCTGGTACGGGAAGTCCGCCTGTTCCCAGTACTCGTTGATGATCGGGGTGACCTCAGAATCGACGAAGGCTCGCACCTTCGCGACGAGCGCGCGATCCTCCTCACCGAGGTAGTCCTCGACGCCGTAGAAATCCACGTTGACGCCTGACCTGTTGAGTGCACTCATGCTGTTGCTTCCTTTGCTGAGATCGATGCGAGCGGCGAGGAGCCCGCGAGCCAGCGCCGCACCAGCTCGGTATCTGCGCCTAGCTCGGGGGGCGCCTTGTCGTAGGTCGCCGGGGTCTGTGAGAAGGTGATGGGGTTGCGGATCCCGGACAGAGAGTCATCCCCGGATCCGGCTTGAACGATCGGATCCAGGCCGATGCGCTCGGCGAACTGGACACCGGCTGCGACGTCCTGGATCGGCGCGCACGGGATCCCCGCTGCGGTGAGCCGTTCGAACCACTCCGTGGCGGTCGCATGCGAGAGCGCGGCTTCGAGTAGCGGACGCAGATCGAGTCGGTTGCGGCTGCGGTCGGGCGCGAACGCGAAGCGCGGATCCTCGACGAGTTCCGGCGTGCCGAGCTCCCGGCAGAGCACCCGGAACTGCCTGTCGTTGCCGATCGCGAGCACGATCTCCCCGTCTCCGGTGGCGATCGGCTCGTAAGGGTAGATGCTCGGATGCTCGTTGCCCATGCGGGTCGGAACGACGCCTGCGATGGCGTAAGCGCCGGTCTGGTTCACCAGGCCCGACAGTGCCGAGCTCATCAGATTGACCTCCACCCGCTGCCCTTCACCGGTCACTCGCCGGTGGTTGAGGGCGGCGAGGATACCGATGCAGGCGTGCATACCCGTGAACACATCGACGACCGCGACGCCGGCACGGAACGGCTCGGTCTCCGGCGCCCCGGTGAGACTCATGAGCCCGGAGGCAGCCTGGACGAGCAGGTCGTATCCAGGAAGGCTCGCCCCGCCCGCGGTACCGAACCCGGTGATCGAGGTGAAAATCACGTCCGGGTTCTGAGCCGCCACGCTCTGATAGTCCAGCCCGAACTTCTCGAGACCGCCGGGCTTGAAGTTCTCGATTACGACGTCCGCGCGAGCTGCGAGCTCGCGTGCGGTCGCGAGATCCCCGGGGTCGCTGAAGTCCAGTTCGATCGACAGCTTGTTCCGGTTGATCGAGAGGTAGTAAGTCGACTTGCCCTCATGCTCCGGCGGCATCCAAGCACGGGTCTCGTCCCCGATCGGACTCTCGACCTTGATGACTGTCGCCCCCATGTCGGCCAGCAGCATCGTGCAGTAGGGCCCTGCCAACACTCGGCCAAAGTCGGCGATGATTGTGCCACTCAACGGCCCCTGCCCCGAACGCGCGAGTAGTTCTTCAAGTCTGTTGTGATCTTCCACCGTCTACCTCGGGACCGTTCTTCCGTTGAACCGTTTTCGATGTTTTCACCTTGTCAGGCGCGATTAGTGCACGTCAAATACCTATTTTCATGTTATTGATACCTTCAGCACATATGTGGCTCTTCGCCGTTGAGTGTGGGTCACGCGAGTAGCCCGCCCCCGATGAGG
>JAOASR010000184.1 GCA_030158585.1 Microcella sp. | reverse complement strand
CTCCAGAAGGGCTCGTCGAAGCGCAGCCAGATGGTCTCGACGGCGCCGACGCCGAGGCGCGCGATCGCGGAATCCTTGTCGGCGGGCAGCTCGAGGTCGATGCCGCGCTGCTGCAGCACCCCGAGCGGGGCCGTGAGCACGACGCGTGCGGCGCTGAACGAGTCGCCGATGCCGAGGCGCACGCTCACCGAGTCGTCGTCGACCGCGATGCCCGTGACGGGGCTCGAGAGCTGCACGTCGACGCCGTCGAGCAGAGTGTCGACGAGCGTCGCCCACCCGCCCGTGACGAGGTTGTCGGCGCCGAGGGGCAGCTCGGCGAGGCCCTCGCGCGTCGACAGCTCGCCCGTGGGAGCGCCGAGGCGGGGCTCGACGAGGCCGGCGAGCGCGAGGGCGACGGCCTGGCGCTCGCTCGGGCCGCCGTCGGGGGAGGGGTCGTCGGCGTAGGGGCGCAGCAGCGCGAGAGCGGTCGCGACCGAGACGTCGGGCTCGACCGTCTCGGCGGCCGTGCGGGCCTGCTCGAGGATGGGCAGCAGGGCCTGCGTCAGCCCTGTGGGCGCCGCGTCGGGAGTCAGCGCGATCGGCTCGCCCGCCTCGCCGAACCCGCTCGCCGCATCGGCGATCGCGACGTCGACGCCCGCGCGCACGAGCCGCTCGAGCAGGTCGTGCTGGCCGATCTCGCGCACCCACTGCGCGCCGAGCTCGACCGGCACCGGCCACGCGTCGTTCTCGATCGTGTGGATGCGCCCGCCGGGCCGCCCGCGCGCCTCGAGCACGATCACCTCGAAGCCGGCGTCGACGAGAGCGCGGGCCGCGGCGGCGCCGGCGATGCCCGCACCGACGACGACGACGCGCTCTCCGGGCGCGGCGACCGCGAGCAGCTCGGCCGCGGCGCGCTCGCCCGACTGGAGGGCTCCGTGCACGGTGCTGGGAGCATCCGTCGATGTCGCTTCGCCGGCGAAGAACAGCCGATCGCGCCAGGGAGTGGCGAGCTCTTCGCGCAGCCGCGCGCTCTCGCCCACGGGGATGAAGCTCGTCGAACCGCGCGAGAACGAGTCGCCGAGCCAGTCGCTGCGGGCCACGCCGGCGGGGCGCGGCGCGAGCGGATCGGGCGTCGGCGTCGGCTCGGGGGTGGGGTCGGGCGCTGGCTCGGTGCACGCGGCGAGCACGGCGACCGAGAGGCCCGTGGCCCCGATCAGGAAGGTTCGCCGTGTCACGCCCATCGCGGGCGAGCCTACCCGCGGGGGTGTCGCCGCCGAGGGCGCACCGCCCAGCCGCCGATGGCGGGTGCCGCGGAATGCAGAACGGCCCCGGGGCCGGAGCCTCGGGGCCGTTCACCACTCGTGCGAGCGGACTGTCTCAACCAGTTCTGGTTGGTTGGTGATCTCTCACCGACCAGCGTGCGCGAGGGGGGACTTGAACCCCCACGCCCTTTCGGGCACTAGCACCTCAAGCTAGCGCGTCTGCCATTTCCGCCACCCGCGCTGGTCTGGCTCCTCCGCCGTGGCGGGGCAACCGAGAGACGACGATAGCACGTTCCGAACGGCCTTCAGCACGCGGGGTAGCGTGGTCGGCATGGCAGGCCAGGAGCAGCTCAGCGAGACCGCCCGCATCGCCCGCGACCTCATCCGATTCGACACCACGAACTACGGCGAGGGCCGCTCGAACGGCGAGACCGAGGCCGCCGAGTACGTGGGCGCGATCCTCGCCGACATGGGTCTCAGCCCCGAGTTCATCGACGCCGCCCCCGGTCGCACGAGCGTCGTCGCGCGCGTCGAGGGCAGCTACGCGAACGCTGTCGACACGACCCGCGGCGAGCGCCCCGCCCTCGTCGTCCACGGCCACCTCGATGTCGTGCCGGCCGACCCCGCGAACTGGTCGGTCGACCCGTTCGGCGGCGAGATCCGCGACGGGATGCTGTGGGGGCGCGGCGCTGTCGACATGAAGAACATGGACGCGATGATCCTCACCGCGCTGCGCGAGATCCTCGCCGGGGGAGGCCGCCCCAACCGCGATCTCGTCGTCGCGTTCCTCGCCGATGAGGAGAACGGCGGGGCGTTCGGCTCGCACCACCTCGTCACGCACCGCCCCGAGCTCTTCGCGGGCGCGACCGAGGCCATCAGCGAGGTCGGCGGCTACTCGGTCGACATCGAGGGCCAGCGCGCGTACCTGCTGCAGACGGGCGAGAAGGCCCTGGTCTGGATCCGCCTGCGCACGCGCGGCACGGCGGCGCACGGCTCGCGCGTCATCCGCGACAACGCCGTGACGAAACTCGCCGAGGCGGTCGCGACGCTCGGTCGGCGCGAGTGGCCGATCCACCTCACGACGACGACGCGGCAGCTGCTCGCCGAGCTCTCGCGACTCATGGGCACCGACCCCGAGGCGATCGGGCCCCAGGGGCAGGGCGCCGACGAGCTGCTGCTGCGCACGGGCACGGCCGCGGGATTCCTCACGGCGACGCTGCGCACGACGACGAACCCGACGCTGCTCAAGGCCGGGTACAAGCACAACGTCATCCCCGATTCGGCCGAGGCGCTCATCGACATCCGCACCCTGCCGGGCGAGGAGGACGCCGTGCTCGCCGAGGTGCGATCGCTGCTCGTCGACGACGTCGAGATCGAGATCGTGACGCGCGATGTCGGCCTCGAGAACCCGTTCTCGGGCGCGCTCGTCGATGCCATGGTCGGCACCCTCCACCGGCACGACCCCGAGGCGCAGGTGCTGCCGTACCTGCTGAGCGGTGGCACCGACAACAAGGCGCTGAGCGAGCTCGGCATCACCGGCTACGGCTTCGCGCCGCTGCGCCTGCCCGCCGATCTCGACTTCCCCGGCATGTTCCACGGCGTCGATGAGCGCGTGCCGCTCGACGCCCTCGACTTCGGGCATCGCGCCCTGACCGACCTGCTGTCGACCTACTAGGAGCCGCGTGTCCCTCCTCGAAGCGATCATCCTCGGCCTCATCCAGGGCCTGACGGAGTTCCTGCCGATCTCCTCCAGCGCCCACCTGCGCATCGCGGGCGAGCTCCTGCCGAGCGCGACCGACCCGGGGGCGACGTTCACCGCGATCACGCAGATCGGCACCGAGCTCGCGGTGCTGCTCTACTTCTGGAAGGACATCACGCGCATCATCGGGCGCTGGTTCCGGCACTTCTCGCCGTCGTCGGGCGTGCCGCGCACCGACCCCGACGTGCGCATGGGCTGGCTCATCATCATCGGCACGATCCCGATCGTGCTCGTGGGCTTCTTCGCGCAGGAGTACATCCGCTCGACCTTCCGCTCGCTGTGGCTCGTGGCGATCGTGCTCATCGTCTTCGGCCTCATCCTCGGGCTCGCCGACTGGCTCGGGCGCCGCACGCGCGAGCTCGACCAGCTCACCTACCCGCACGGCCTCCTCTACGGCGCCGCGCAGATGCTCGCGCTCATCCCCGGCGTCTCGCGCTCGGGAGCCACGACGACCATGGGTCTCGCGCTCGGTTACACGCGCCCGGCGGCCGCGCGGTACGCGTTCCTGCTCGCGATCCCCGCGGTGTTCGGCAGCGGCTTCTACGAGCTCCTGACGGCCTTCCGCGAGCCGAGCGCGAGCCCCTTCGGCTGGTTCGACACGCTCGCGGCGACGGTCATCGCGTTCGGCGTCGGCTACCTCGTCATCGCGGGCCTCATGCGCTACATCTCGACGCGCTCGTTCCTGCCGTTCGTGATCTACCGCGTGGTGCTCGGCACCGTTCTGCTCATCCTCCTCGGCGCGGGAGTCATCGATCCCCTCTAGCCGGCGCCGAGCATCCGCCGCTGCGCTCGATCGCTGGCCCGCACGGTCGCTACCGACGCATGCCGCACCCCGCATGCGTCCGCGCCGTGCTCGGCCTCCGTGCATCGTCGCGCCCCCGCCACCTCCACAATTCAGGAACCGAGCGTGCCGAAGGGGTGTGATCGGATGCTCCACCGGCGTGTCGGCGAGGGGGCGCGCCCGATTCTCCTGAATTGTGGAGGTCGCACCCGCCGCGGTGATCGCTCAGCACCCTGGCTGCGTCGGCGTTCGGAGGGCCGAGGGCTTGCCGCCGCGGCCTGAGTCCGCTTCAGCCGGTCCGGACTTTCAGAAGGAAGTGCGGCTCACGGCAGCAAGGCCGACGAACAGCGCGAGAACCGGATGCCCGCCCTACGCGGGCGGCTCGGCCTCCGGCTGCGGCGGCTCGTCGTCGTCTCGCTTGCGCAGGTAGCGCTCGAACTCCTGCGCGATCGCCTCGCCGCTCGCCTCGGGCGCCTCGACGGCGTCGCGTGCCCGCTCGAGCGAGACGATGTACGACTTCATGTCGTCGTCGTCCTCGGCGAGGGCGTCGATGCCGTCCTCCCAGGCGCGGGCCTCGTCGAGCAGGTCGCCGCGCGGGATGGTGACGTCGACGAACTCCTCGAGCTTGTCGAGCAGAGCGAGCGTCGCCTTGGGGGAGGGCGCGTTGTGCACGTAGTGCGGCACCGAGGCCCACAGCGAGACGACGGGAATCCCGACCTCCTCGGCCGCGACGGCGATGATGCTGAGGATGCCGACGGGGCCCTCGTAGCTCGACCGCTCGACGCCGAGCTCTTCGCGCACCTGCGCGTTCTCGCTCGAGGCGTGCACGGCGATCGGCCGCGAGTGCGGCACGTCGGCGAGCAGTGCGCCGAGAATGACGATGCCCGTGATGTCGGCCGTGAGCGCCTGGTCGATCGTCTCGGTCGCGAAGGTGCGCCAGCCGCGCGACGGCTCGGTGCCCAGCAGCAGGTAGATGTTGTCGTGATTGGTGCCGCTGACGTCGAGGATGCGCTCCGCATCCGACACAGACGCCGACCCCTCGGGCACCACCGGGCGCGGCAAGCCGTCGTCGTTCGCCGGTCCGTAGAACGTCACGCTCGGCCAGCGCACGCGCCGCTTGCCGTCGTCGTCGAACTCGACGGTCGGGCGGTTGAGCTGGAAGTCGTAGTAGTC
>JAOASR010000183.1 GCA_030158585.1 Microcella sp. | reverse complement strand
CGCGTCTTCGGCCACGGCTGGCTGCTCGTCGGCGGCGAGAAGATGTCGAAGTCGAAGCTCACGGGCATCGCGCCGGCGCAGATCACCGACGTGTTCGGCTCCGACGCGTTCCGCTACTACTTCCTGCGCGCGATTGCCTTCGGGCAGGACGGCTCGTTCTCGTGGGAGGACCTCGCCGCCCGCTACCAGGCCGAGCTCGCCAACGGCTTCGGCAATCTCGCCTCGCGCGTCATCGCGATGACGGCGAAGTACTTCGACGGCGCCGTGCCGTCGTCGGGCCCCGCGACGGAGGCCGAGCTGAGCATCCAGCGCACGATCGCCGATGCGGTGACGACCGCCGACGCCGCGATCGCCCGGTTTGCGATCCACGACGCGATCGCCGCCATCTGGACGATCGTCGACGCCCTCAACGGCTACATCACCGAGCAGGAGCCGTGGAAGGTCGCGAAGGACGAGGCTCAGGAGGAGCGCCTGCGCACGATCCTGTACACCTCGGCCGAGGGTCTGCGCGCGCTCGCCGTGCTGCTGAGCCCGGTGCTGCCGCAGGCGACGCAGAAGCTGTGGGCGGCGCTCGGTGCTGAGGCCGGCCTGGGAGCGCTCGTCGACCAGCGCATCCCCGATGCGGGAGCATGGGGTCTTCTGCCGGCGGGCTCCGCGACCTCCGCCCTCGAGGCGCTCTTCCCGCGCATCGAGCACGAGGCCACCGCCTAGGAGGGCGCTCTCATGACGGATCCGATCACCCCGCACGTGCGCAGCCGCGCCGCGATGGAGGATGCGTCGCGCGACCTCTCGTACCCGCCGAGCCCCGAGGCGCTCGTCGTCGCGGTCTACGACAATCACACGCATCTCGAGATCGCCGATGGCGAGAACCCGATGCACTACCGCGAGCACCTCGATCGAGCATCCGCCGTCGGTGTGCGCGGTGTCGTGCAGGTCGGCACCGACGTGCAGACCTCGCGCTGGTCGGCGGCGATCGCGGCGCGCGAGCCGCGAGTGCTCGCCGCGGTGGCGATCCACCCGAACGAGGCCGCGACGCTCGCCGAGAACGGTGAGCTGGATGCCGCTCTCGAGGCGATCGACGAACTGGCCGCGCAGCCCCGCGTGGTCGCCATCGGCGAGACGGGCCTCGACTTCTACCGCACCGACTCCGAGAGCGGACGCGCCGCCCAGCTGCGCGCCTTCGAAGAGCACATCCGCATCGCGAAGCGCCACAACCTGGCGCTGCAGATCCACGACCGCGACGCGCACGATGACGTCGTCGCGACGCTGCGGCGCGTGGGAGCTCCGGAGCGCACGGTCTTCCACTGCTTCTCGGGCGGCATCGAGCTCGCGTCGATCCTCGCCGAGAACGGCTGGTACGCCTCGTTCGCCGGCCCGGTGACGTTCAAGAACGGCCGCGACCTGCGCGAGGCGCTCGACGTGCTGCCGCGTGCGCTGCTGCTCGTCGAGACGGATGCGCCGTTCCTGACGCCGCACCCGTTCCGCGGCCGGCCGAACTCGCCGTACCTGCTGCCGCACACGCTGCGCGCGATGGCTGACCACCTCGGCACCGACGTGTCGATGCTCGCGGCGCAGATCAGCTCGAACACCGAGCAGGTCTACGGCCAGTGGGACGCCGAGCCGGTCACGGCCCCCGGCGACCCGTGGGCTGACCGCCCCGACGCCGAGCACCCCGAGCCCGACGACGTCTCGGGTCGCCCCGACGAGCTGACGACCGACCAGGGCGGGGCCTGAGTGGCGGGGCTTCTCGGCCCGGCCGAGGTGCGCGACCTCGCCGAGCTGCTCGATGTGACGCCCACCAAGAAGCTCGGTCAAAACTTCGTGCACGACGCGAACACGGTGCGGCGCATCGTCGCGACGGCGGGGCTGCCGGAGGGGTCGACGGTGCTCGAGGTCGGGCCGGGGCTCGGCAGCCTGACGCTCGGACTTCTTGAGGCCGGGCATCCGGTCGTCGCCGTCGAGGTGGATGCTCGCCTCGCCGCCCAGCTGCCCCTCACGGTCGCGCAGCTGCAGCCGACGGCGCGCCTCGAGGTCGTGCACGCCGATGCGCTGCGCGTCACGACGCTGCCCGCCGGGTGGGAGTCGCCGACGTCGCTCGTCGCGAACCTGCCCTACAACATCTCGGTGCCGGTGCTGCTGCACCTGCTCGCGCACTTCCCGTCGATCACGCGCACGCTCGTCATGGTGCAGGCCGAGGTCGGCCAGCGGCTCGCGGCGGGCCCGGGGTCGAAGATCTACGGAAGCCCGAGCGTCAAGGCCGCCTGGTACGGCCAGTGGGGGCTCGAGGGCGTCGTGAGCCGGCAGGTGTTCTGGCCGGTGCCGAACGTCGACAGCGTGCTCGTCGGCATGAAGGCGCGCACGTCGCCCCCCGGTACGGAGGCGGAGCGCGTGCGCATGTTCGCGCTCGTCGACGCCGCGTTCGGTCAGCGCCGCAAGATGCTGCGCCAGGCGCTCTCGGAGCTGTTCGGCTCGTCGGCCTTGGCGACTTCTGCGCTCGAGGCGGCGGGGCTCGACCCCACGGCCCGCGGAGAGCAGCTCGTCATGCGCGACTTCCTCGCGCTCGCGCGCGTGCCTGCGCCCACGCCGGCGCCTGCAGCCTCGCCCGTCGCATAGACCACCCTCACCCTCAACCTCGCCGCACCGCGCGCTCGCACACTCACGATGTGGAGGAGTGACGTAATCCGTTTTCGTCACTCCTCCACATCGTGAGGCGGCCGACTCGCGGGTTTCTCCGCGCGCTCTCCGCGCACTTCCGTTGTTGAGGAGTGACGAAATTCATTTACGTCACTCCTCAGCAACGGAAGGCAGCGCAACGCAGGCACCGAGCCTCGGCCGCAACGCTCAGCGGGCCGGCGAGCGCTCCAGCAGCACCATCACTTCGGAGTGCGCCGACTGCGGGAACATGTCGAACAGCCGCGCCTCGACCGCTCGATACGAGGGCATGAGCGCGAGGTCGGTCGCGAGCGACGCGGCGTTGCAGCTCGAGTAGATGATCGTCGGCACTCCCGAGCGCTCGAGCTCGCCGGCGAGTTCAGCCCCGAGCCCGCGCCGCGGCGGGTTCACCACGACGAGCTCGGGCGCCGTCAAAGTCGAGGACGAGGCCGAGGCGAGAGCGGGGCCGACCGCGCGCGTGGCGTCGCCCACCTCGAAGCGCACGTCGGGCATCCGCCCCTCGGGCCCGGGCGGCAGTGCCGCTGCGGCGAGCCGAGCACTCGAGACGGCGTCGGCCGAGACCTCGATGCCGAGCACCGACCGCGCCGGCGAGCCCGGCGAGCCCGACGAACCAGCGCCGGGGCCCGGCAGCGCCGCGTGCAGCGCGAACCCGCCGACCCCGCAGTACAGATCCCACACGACCGACGGGTCGACCCGCTCGATCCACTCCCGCCCCTGCCGGTACAGCGCCCCCGCGATCGCGGTGTTCGTCTGCACGAAGCTCTGCGGCCGCACGTGCAGCGTCACGTCTCCGACGCGCATCGGCAGCGTCGACCGCGACGTGAGCACGATCTCCTCGTCGCCCTCGACGACCGCCTTGTGCTCGGGCAGCAGATTCGCGGTCACGACGGCGACCTGCGGCAGGGCATCCACGAGCGACGGAACGATGCCCCGCACCGCCGCGACCGACGCGCGCGACCGCACCACGAACCGCACCATGAGCTCGCCGTCGGCCGACTCGGTGACGATCAGATTCTTGAGCTCGCCCCGCCGCCCCGGAACGTCGTACGGCTCGAGCCCCGCCGCCGTGATCGCGCCCGCGAGCGCATCGAATGCGGCGCGGATGCCCGGCGCGATGATCCCGCACGCGCGCAGATCGACGCCCCGCCCCGACCGGTCGAGAATGCCGAGAGTCGGCGCGCCCACCGACCCGCCCACGACCATCTTCGCCTTTGCGCGGAAGCCCGACTCGGCGCTCGCGACCGCGGGCAGCCAGACAGCGCCAGGATGCGCGGCGAGCAGCGTGCGCGCGGTCGCCTCCTTCACCGCGAGCTGCTCGGCGTACGGCACGCCCATGAGCGTGCACGAGCGGCACAGTCCGGCGTCGAAATAGGAGCACTGCATGGCCTGCCCAGGCTAGTCGGCGGGCCGCGACGGCGGCGCGGGCGGGTGACGCGAGCGTGCCGGGGCCGGCCCCGGGAGAGCGCGCACGAACCCCCTGCCGCGCTCCCATAAGGTGTTCTCATGGTCGCCACCACCGGAGCCTCGCGCGTCGTGCACGTGCGAGCGCCCGGCAAGATCAACGTCTTCATGAAGGTCGGCGCTCTGCTGGACGACGGCTACCACGACGTCGCGACCGCCTACCAGGCGATCTCGCTCTACGAAGACGTCTACGCTCGCCCCGCTGACGACTTCTCGGTCAGCTTCTCGGGCTCGATCGACACGAGCGGCCTCGCGACCGACGGATCGAACCTCGCCATCCGCGCCGCGCGCCTGCTCGCTCGCGTCGCCGACTACCGGGGCGGCGTGCACCTCGACATCGAGAAGAACGTGCCCATCGCCGGCGGCATGGGCGGCGGCTCGGCCGACGCCGCCGCGACCCTGGTCGCGTGCGACCACCTGTGGGGCACGGGCCTGGGCCGCGAAGAGCTGCACTCGCTCGCCGCCGAGCTCGGCGCCGACGTTCCGTTCGCGCTCATGGGCGGCACCGCCGTCGGCACGGGCCGCGGCGACGCGCTCTCGCCGGCACTCGCGCAGGGCAGCTTCCAGTGGGTGCTCGTGCTCGCCGACATCGGCCTGTCAACCCCCCAGGTGTACGCCGAGCTCGACCGGCACCGCGAGCGGCATGTGCACGACATCGCGCCGGCTCCCGTGCAGCCGACCGTCGACATCGAGGTGCTGCAGGCGCTGCGCGCGGGTGACCCGCACCAGCTCGCCGAGTACCTGCACAACGACCTGCAGGCTCCTGCGCTGCACCTCGAGCCGCGGCTCGCGCAGACTCTGGAGTCGGGCGAGAAGGCCGGAGCCCTCGCGGGCATCGTGTCAGGCTCGGGCCCGACCGTCGCCTTCCTCGTCGCCGACAGCGACGCGGCGCTCGAGCTGCAGGTCGAGCTCAGCGCCGGCGGTCACCACGTCATTCGGGCGACGGGGCCGGTTCACGGGGCTCGGGTCGTCGCGGGCTGACCCCGACGAGACTCAGCACCACCACGCCGATCGCGCCGAGCACGAGGGCGATGTCGGTGACGTTGCCGATGAAGTAGCCGGCGTAGTCGATGAAGTCGACGATCTCGCCGCGCGCGAAGCCGGGCTCACGGAAGAGCCGGTCGCCGAGGTGGCTGATCGCACCGCCGAAGAGCGCGCCGGCGGCGATCGCCCAGCGGATGCTCGACAGGCGTGTCACGAAGATCGCGAGCCCGACGACCGCGAGCGCGGCGACGAGCGAGAGGATCCACGTGTAGTCGCCGCCGATGCCGAACGCGGCCCCCGGGTTGTAGATGAGTCGCCACTGGATGAGCTCGCCGATCACGGGCACGCCCACGCCGAGCTCGAGCTCGGCCTCGGCCCAGAACTTGGTGCCCTGATCGAGCAGGACGATGCCGGCGGCGAGCACGAGGGTCCAGGGCAGAACGCGACGGATGCGCGCCCGCACGTTCGGGTTCTCGAGCGAGACCGCCGCCTCCTCGTCGGCGACGATCGCAGCCGCGGCCCTCTCGGCCGACGCCGCCTCGGCCGCCGGGGCGGCGTCGTCGGCGGGCACGGCAGAACCTTCGGGCGTCGACATGGGTCCCATTATGCCTGGTCGCCGCGCACCCGGGATGCCGAGCGGCGTCAGAGCGCCCGCAGCACGATCGCCGAGCCCTGACCGCCGCCGCCGCACAGCGCCGCGGCACCGAGCGAGCCCGCGCCGAGCGCACTCAGTCGCCGAGCGAGGTGCCCCACGAGCCGGGCGCCCGAGGCGCCGATCGGGTGCCCGAGCGCGATCGCTCCGCCGTGCGCGTTGACGAGCTCGTCATCGATGCCGAGGTGCTCGGTCGAGCGGATGGCGACCGACGCGAAGGCCTCGTTGATCTCGACGGCCGCGAGGTCGGAGGGGGCGAGGCCCAGTCGGCCGAGCGCGGCGAGCACCGCGCGCGACGGCTGCTCGAGCAGCGCGACATCGGGCCCGGCGACGAGCGCGCGCGACGCGATGCGCGCGAGCGCCGGCAGGCCCTCGCTCGCGGCGAGCTCCTCGTCGACGATCACGAGCGCCGCCGCGCCGTCCGAGATCTGCGAGGCGTTGCCCGCCGTGACCGTGCCGTCGTCGGCGAAGGCCGGGCGCAGGCGGGCGAGCGACTCGACGGTGGTGTCGGCGCGCAGACCATCGTCGGCCGCGATCGCGCCGATGCGGGCCGAGGGCGTGACGGGCGTGATCTCGTCGGCGAGCATCCCTTGCGATGCGGCGAGGCGGGCGTGCGAGCGAGCCGCCCACGCGTCCTGTCGCTCGCGGTCGATGCCGAAGCCGCGCGTGTGGCCCTCGGTGAGCGAGCCCATCGAGACGCGCTCGAAGGCGTCGCTGAGGCCGTCGTGCTCGAGGCTGTCGACGAGCTCCATGGCGCCGTAGCGGCGGCCGAGCCTGCCCTCGACGAGGTGCGGCGCGCGGGTCATCGACTCCTGCCCGACGACGAGCACGATGCGCGCCTCACCCGCGGCGATGATGCGGTCGGCGTGGGCGACGGCCTCGCTGCCCGAGAGGCAGACGACGTTGAGGGTGGATGCGGGCACGTCGAACCCGATGCCGGCCCCGATCGCCGTCTGCCGGGCGGGATTCTGGCCGGCACCGCCCTGCAGCACCTGCCCGGCGATGACGAGCTCGACCCGGTCGGGGCTGAGTCCGGCCCGCTCGAGTGCGGCCCGCGCGGCGTGGGCGCCGAGCTCGGTCGCGGCGAGGCTCTGGAAGACCCCGCAGAACTTCACGAAGGGGGTGCGGGCGTATCCGGCGATGACGGCGCTCATGCGGCGGTCTCCTCGAGGTCGATGGTGAAGGGGGCGTCGGTGTCGGCGCGCACGCCGTCGATGGTCTCATCGGGGGCGAGTCGGCGCAGCACGAGCCCGTCGGGTGCGACGTCGAACACGGCCCGGTCGCTCACGATGCGGTGCACGACGCCGCGGCCGGTGAGGGGCAGAGTGCACTCGGCGACGATCTTGCTCGCGCCGTCTTTCGCGGTGTGCTCGGTGAGCACGATGACGCGCGGCACGCCGGCGACGAGATCCATCGCGCCGCCCATGCCCTTCACGAGCTTGCCCGGAATCGTCCAGTTCGCGAGGTCGCCCGTCGCCGAGACCTGCAGGGCGCCGAGAATGGCGAGCTGCACGTGCCCCCCGCGGATCATCGCGAACGACGTCGCCGAGTCGAAGAACGACCCGCCGGGCAGAATCGTCACGGTCTGCTTGCCGGCGTTGATGAGGTCGGCGTCCTCCTCGCCCTCGACCGGGAATGGGCCCATGCCGAGCATGCCGTTCTCGCTCTGCAGCGTCACCGTTGCGCCGTCGGGCACGTGGTTCGCGACGAGGGTCGGAATGCCGATGCCGAGGTTGACGTACTGGCCGTCGCGCAGCTCCTCCGCCGCGATCGCGGCCATCTCATCTCGATTCCAGGCCATGTCAGCGCGCCCTTTCCCGGGCATCCGTCTCGCGCCGCGGTCGCACCGTGCGCTGCTCGATCGGCTTCTCGCGGTCGCTCGCGACGACGACGCTCTGCACGAAGATGCCGGGCGTGTGCGTCTCGTCGGGGTCGAGCCAGTCGTCGTCGAGCACCTCGACCTCGGCGATCGTCACGCGCCCGCACATCGCGGCGAGCGGATTGAAGTTGCGCGCCGCCTTGCGGTAGACGAGGTTGCCCTCGCGGTCGCCGCGGTGCGCCTTCACGAGCGCGACGTCGGCGACGATGCCGCGCTCGAGCACGTACTCGACACCGTCGAACACCTCGGTCGGCTTGCCCTCGGCGACGGGAGTGCCGACGCCCGTGCGCGTGTAGAAGCCCGCGATGCCCGCCCCGCCCGCGCGCATGCGCTCGGCGAGCGTGCCCTGCGGCGCGAACTCGACCTCGAGCTCGCCCGAGAGGAACTGCTCGGCGAACAGCCGGTTCTCGCCGACGTAGCTCGCGATGACGCGGCGCACCTGGCGGCTCTCGATGAGCGTGCCGAGGCCGATGCCGTCGACGCCCATGTTGTTGCTCACGATCGTCAGGTCGCGCGCGCCCGTGGCGACGAGCGCCTCGATGAGGTCGAACGGATTGCCGCTGAGCCCGAAGCCGCCGACCGCGATCGTCTGGCCGTCGGTCACGACGTCGGCGAGGGCATCCCGCGCCGATCGTGCGAGCTTGTCATTCGCCACCGCGTCTCCTTCGACGACCACAATATGGATGCTCGACACGGTAGGCCCCGCCCTCAAGCCGGTCAACCGAGGCCCTCAATGTGGCCAATCGCGCTCGTGCTGTTCATAATGTGGACATGGAGCCCGATGCCTCGACCCGCGGAGCCCAGGTCGTCTCGCGCGTGAGCGCCGTGCTGCGGGCCGTGAGCGCGGGTGCCCCCCGGGCGGTGCCGACCGCCGAGGTCGCCGCTGTGACCGGGCTCACCCGGCCCACCGCGCACCGGCTGCTCGCGGCGCTCGCCGCCGAGGGGTTCCTCGACCGCGACGGCGCCGCCTGGGTGCTCGGCCCCGAGCTCTACCTCATGGGCACGGTCGCGGCCGAGCGCTACGACATCACCGACGTCGCGCGCGATCACGTGCGCGAGCTCGCGCGCATCACGGGCGAGAGCGCCTTCCTCTCGGCCCGCCGCGGCGACGAGACGGTGTGCCTCGTGCGCGAGGAGGGCAGCTTCCCGATCCGGTCGTTCGTGCTGCACGAGGGCATCCGGTTTCCGCTCGGCGTCGCGAGTGCGGGGCTCGCGATCCTCGCCTTCCTGCCCGACG
This sequence comes from Microcella sp., assembly GCA_030158585.1. GTDB lineage: Bacteria > Actinomycetota > Actinomycetes > Actinomycetales > Microbacteriaceae > Microcella. Next base: position 15,267 of record JAOASR010000183.1, on the reverse strand, counting down.
CGGAGCGCAGCGCGTACCTCGACCGCGTCGACCTGAGCTCGTCCTGGGGCGAGCAGCACCGTCGGTCGGCGCTCGAGGCGAGGCTCGAGCGCACGCGCGAGGTCGGCTGGGCCGTCAACCCTGGGCTCATCGTCGAGGGCAGCTGGGGCATGGGCGCGGCCGTCTTCGACGAGCGCGGCGCCCCCGCGTGGGCCCTCTCGCTCACGGGCATCGAGTCGCGCTTCAGGCCCGAGCGCCAGCGCGAGCTCGGCCGTGCGCTGCTGCACCATGCCCACGCGGTGAGCCGGCTGCTGCGCGCGCCGTAGGCTCGAAGGATGGCCCACCTGCTGGGAGCCGAGCAGCTCCGCGTCGAATACCCCACCCGCGTTGTGCTCGACGGAGTGACGGTCGGCGTCGGCGACGGCGACCGCATCGGCGTCGTCGGCCGCAACGGCGACGGCAAGTCGACCCTCCTGCGCATCCTCGCCGAGAAGCAGGAGCCCGATGGCGGTCGCGTGACGCGCCGCCGCGGCGTCACTCTCGGGATGCTCGACCAGAGCGATGAGCTCGCGACGGGCCGCACGGTGCTCGAGACGGTAGTGGGCGATCGGCCCGAGTACGAATGGGCGGGCGATCGCAACGTTCGCGACGTTCTTGCGGGGCTCATCGCGGACATCCCCGGCGACACGCTCGTCGATGATCTGAGCGGCGGCCAGCGGCGTCGCGTCGCGCTCGCCGCGCTGCTGAGCCAGGAGTGGGACATCGTCGTGCTCGACGAGCCGACCAACCACCTCGACATCGGCGGCGTCGCGTGGCTCGCCGAGCACCTCAAGCGCCGCTGGGCGACCGGGCAGGGTGCGCTGCTGGTCGTGACGCACGATCGGTGGTTCCTCGACGAGGTGAGCCTCGACACGTGGGAGGTGCACGACCGCATCGTCGAGCCGTTCGAGGGCGGGTACGCGGCGTACGTGCTGCAGCGCATGGAGCGCGACCGCCAGGCGGCGACCATGGAGGCCAAGCGTCAGAACCTCATGAAGAAGGAGCTCGCGTGGCTGCGGCGCGGCGCCCCGGCGCGCACGGCGAAGCCGAAGTTCCGCATCGAGGCGGCGAACGCGCTCATCGCCGATGTTCCCGAGCTGCGCAACCCGATCGAGCTCGCGCAGATGGCGACCGCGCGCCTCGGCAAAGACGTCATCGACCTGCTCGACGTGTCGGTGTCGTACGGCGACCGCGAGATTCTGCACGACATCGAGTGGCGCATCGCGCCCGGCGAGCGCACGGGCATCCTCGGCATCAACGGCGCGGGCAAGTCGACGCTGCTCAAGCTCATCGACGGGTCGCTCGCGCCGACCTCTGGTCGCGTGAAGCGCGGCAAGACGGTCGTCGTCGCGACCCTCGACCAGCAGCTCGGCGATCTCAGCGCCGTCGAGCACGAGCGCGTCTCGGCCGTCATCGCGACGAAGCGCACCTCGTACGCCGCGGGCGACAAGGAGCTCACGCCTGGCCAGCTGCTCGAGCGGCTCGGCTTCACGTCGGCGCAGCTCTCGACCCCGATCAAAGACCTCTCGGGTGGCCAGAAGCGCCGCCTGCAGCTGCTGCTGATCCTGCTCGACGAGCCGAACGTGCTCATCATGGACGAGCCGACGAACGACATGGATACCGACATGCTCGCCGCGATCGAGGATCTGCTCGACTCGTGGCCGGGCACGCTCATTGTGGTGTCGCACGACCGCTACCTGCTCGAGCGCGTCACCGACCAGCAGTTCGCCGTGCTGCCGGGCGCCGACGGGGTCGGTCGCCTGCGGCACCTGCCGGGCGGCGTCGACGAGTACCTGCGGTTCGCCGCGGCATCGGCCGGGTCGGTATCGGATGCTGGGCGCGCGACCGTCGCGTCCGTCACGAGCGCGAGCGGGGCATCCGGTGCCTCGTCGTCAGCTGCGGCGGGTGCATCGTCGACGGCTCCTCCGGCACTCAAGGTCGGCGGAGCCGAGCGTCGCACCGCCGAGAAGGAGCTCGCGTCGCTCGAGCGCCGCATCGCGAAGCTGCAAGGCGAGATCGACGCGCTGCACGTGAGGCTCGCCGAGCACGACACGAGCGACTACGCGGGCATCGGGCAGCTGCACGACGACGTGCGCGTGCGCGAGACCCAGCGCGACGAGCTCGAGACGCGCTGGCTGGAGCTCGGCGAGCTGCTCGGCTGAGCCCGCTGGCGCGGCCGCGGCCGCCCGGCGTCCGCCTCGCGCCGTCGCCCCGCCTCGTCTCACCAATGTGCCGGTTTGTGGCGTGTGAGCCCGAAGTTTTCGGCTCACTCGCCACTTTCGGGCACAACCGCGGCCGTTGAGCCCGGGGGAGCGCCCTACTTCGTGCGGCCCATGAGCAGGTCGACGCGCCAGCCCTGCTTCGTCTGCACGACGGCCACGGGGATGCGCGGCTTGTCGCCCCGGCCATCCAGTCGGCGCACCGCCTCGTCGTAGACGCTCTCGAGTCCGCGCGGCACGACCCCGACGACGCCCGAGACGCGGCGACCCGAGAAGACGCGCACCTCGATGGGAGCGTCCACCCGCTCTTGATCGAGATTTCGCGCCGGGGTCGCCGTGAACAGCGAGTCGGCCTCGGCGTCGGCGAGTGACGCGATCTCGTCCTGGTGCGGGGTCGCGTCGGCGAGGCGCAGGGTGATGTTGCGGTTCTTCGGGATCAGGTCGTAGGCGTAGTCGTCGAACGAGCCCTTGCCGCGATCGTCTTTGGGCAGCGAGAGGTCGCCTGACTCCTTCTTGCTCCAGAACGGCATGAGCGATTACCCCTGCGCGTCGAACTCGGCGACCGCGGCCCGCAGACGCGGCACAACCTCCGAGCCGTACAGCTCGAGGAACCGCGCCTGGTCGGGCCCCGGCGCGTGGAAGACGAGGTGCCTAAAGCCCATGCGCACGTACTCCATGACGCGGCCGACGTGCTCGTCGGGGTCGGTCGAGACGATCCAGCGCGAGGCGGCGCGCTCGAGGGGGAGGGCGTCGGCGAGGCGCTCCATCTCGCTCGGGTCCTCCACGCCCATCTTCTCGTCGCCGCTCAGGGCGAGGGCGGCCCAGTGGCGGGTGTCCTCCATGGCGCGCTGCATGTCGGTGTCGAACGAGACCTTCATCTCGATGAGGGTGTCGACGCTCCCCGGAGCCCGCGACCCCTTCTCCAGGCCCTCGCGGAAAGCGGGGAGGAGATTCTCGGTGTAGAGCTCGCGCGGCTTGCCGGAGGTCGTGATGTAGCCGTCGGCGATGCGGCCGGCGAGGCGCGTCGCGGCGGGGCCCGAAGCGCCGATGTAGATCGGCACCTTCACCTCGGGGCGGTCGTAGATCGTGACGGCCTCGGTGCGGTAGTGCTCGCCCTCGTGGGTGACGCGCTCCTCCTCCCAGAGGCGCTCGATGAGCTGCACGGCCTCCTTGAGGCGAGCGAAGCGCTCTTTGATGTCGGGCCAGACGAAGCCGAGCGGCGCCTCGTTGAGCGACTCGCCCGTGCCGACACCGAGAATCACGCGGCCCGGGAACAGCTGCCCGAGCGTGCCGAACGCCTGCGCGACCATCGCGGGGTGGTGCCGAAAGGTCGGCGTCAGCACCGAGGTGCCCATGACGATGCGCTCGGTCTTCGCGCCGAGGGCTCCGAGCCAGGCGATCGCGGCGGGGGCGTGGCCGTCGGTGTGCTTCCACGGCTGCAGGTGGTCGCTGATGAACACCGACTCGAAGCCTGCCTGCTCGGCGAGCACGCCGTAGTCGAGCAGCTCGCGCGGAGCGAACTGCTCGCTCGAGGCCTTGTAGCCGATGCGGAACGGGACGGTGCTCATGCGTGACTCCAGTCGACGGCGGCGGGTGCACAAGAACCCTACGCGGCGCACCCCCGTGGTAGGCATGGAAGCCGCGCCGTCATCGCCGACGACGCTCCGAAGAGCCTCCGGAGGGCATCCATGAACATCACCGGCCGCACCGCTCTCATCACCGGTGGCGCTTCGGGGCTGGGCCGAGCGACGGCTGAGCGGATGCTCGCCGCGGGCAGCTCGGTCGTCATCGCCGACCTGCCCCAGTCACCGGGAGCCGCGCTCGCCGACGAGTGGGGCGACCGCGCCGTCTTCGTGCCGACCGACGTCACCGACGCCGAGCAGGTGCAGGCCGCTGTGGACGCGGCGAGCGAGCTCGGGCGGCTCGACGTCGTCGTGGCGTGCGCGGGCATCGTGCGCGGGGCGCGCGTCGTCGGGCGCAAGGGGCCGTTCCCGCTCGACGTGTTCCGGCAGGTGGTCGATATCAACCTCACCGGCACGTTCACGGTCGTGAGCCTGGCCGCCGCCCGCATGGTCGAGACGGCGGCGGACGCCCCGGACGAAGAGGCAGGCGTCATCGTCATGACCGCCTCGGTCGCCGCGTTCGACGGGCAGGTCGGTCAGGCCGCCTACTCGGCGTCGAAGGGTGCGATCGTGGGCCTCACGCTGCCGCTCGCGCGCGACCTGGCCGAGCACCGCATCCGCGTCATGACGATCGCGCCGAGCCTGTTCCGCACGCCGATGGCCGAGATGCTGCCCGAAGAGGCCCTCGCCTCGCTCGAGGAGCAGACCCTGCACCCGCACCGCCTCGGCAGACCTACGGAGTACGCGGCGCTCGTGCAGCACATCGTCGAGAACCCGATGCTCAACGGCGAGGTGATCAGGCTCGACGGCGCGGTGCGCATGGCTCCGCGCTGAGGGTCGCGGCGGCGCTCGCCGCGGGCGGCTCGTCGCCGAGCGTTCGCCCCTACGATGAGCACATGACCGACCCCCTCGACGCCATCGCGATCGTGGCCGAGGTCGTGTCGTGGCTGCTGTTGCCGAGCGGCCTGCTGCTGCTCATCATCGGACTCTCGCGCCGCGCGTGGTCGAGCAAGTACCGCAGCGCGAAGGCCGTCATCACGAACGTCACCGAGTACGACGCGAAGCTGCGCTGGTTCGGCGACGGGGGCGACGTGCACGAGACCGTCAGCGACCTGACGGGGCCGATTCCGGCCGTGGGGGATGCCCGCACGGTCTGGGTGCACCCCTCGCGCCCCGAGAGCGCCCGCCTCGATTCGCCGGCTCACGACGGTCGCGCGCTGATCACCCTCGGCGGCATCCTGACGGCGGTCGGGGCGATCGCGGTCGCGGTGTCGTTCGTGCTGCCGCTGCTGGGGTAGTCGAAGGAGACATGATGCGCGGAGTCGTCGCGTGGCTTGCCCTGGTCGTCCTTGCCCTTTCCGGTTGCGCGACGCCCGCCGGAGGCTCTTCGACCGCCGTCTGGGTGCTCGCCCCGGGGGAGGCAGTCAGCGCCGAGTCGGCATCGATCGAGGTGCTCGTGTCTCGGCTCGCCTGCAACAGCGGAGTGACCGGGGCCGTCAATCAACCAGTCGTTGAGGCGACCGATGACGAGATCGTGATCACGTTCACTGTGAGCCCGGAGGATGCCGAGTTCGCCAACTGCCAGGGCAATGATCAGGTCGAGTACGTCATCGAGCTCGACGATCCGGTCGGAGACCGCGCCCTCGTAGACGGCGCGTGCCGGACGACCAGTGCGAGCTCGACGGTGTTCTGCGACTCCGAGTACCGGTAGTCCCGTTCGGAGGCCCGACCGTATCGCGTGCTTCCCTCGTCCTCGGGATCACAGAGCGTCGAGAGTCGCACGAGCGAAGCGATCGATCGCCTCACGCGTCAGCTCCATCTCGTGCACACCTCCGTGGCCTTCGTGCTCGACGATGCGCAGTTCGCTCCCGGGCCACGCCCGGTGGAGCATCCACGGCGTGATCGCAGGGCCGCTGATGTCGCGACGGCCGTGGATGAGCCCGGCGGGAATGCGGGTGATCTCGGCGACCCGCTCGAGGATGGGGCGCGCGAGGAAGCAGTCGTGCGCCCAGTAGTGGGTGACGAGCGTCGCGAAGTTCTCGCGAGTGCGGGCGTCGTCGAACATCGGTCCAGGCGTCCACTCCGGGTCGAGCGATACGTGGGTTGACTCCCACGCCTCCCATGCGAGGGCCGCCCGGGCGCGCACCGTCGGGTCGGTGTCGCGCATCGCCCTCGCGTACGCCTCCACAACGCGCTCGTCGGGGCGCGCGAGGCTCGCGAACTCCTCCCACGCCTCGGGAAAGATGCGCCCCACGCCTTCGGTGATCCAGTCGATCTCAGCTCGTGCGCCCGTGGTGACAGCCGTCAGCACGAGTTCGGTGACGCGGTCGGGATGCTCGAGCGCGTAGGCGAGCGCGAGCGTCGAGCCCCACGACACCCCGTGGAGCAGCCAGCGGTCGATGCCGAGGTGGGCGCGCACTGCCTCGACGTCGGCGAGCACGGCGGAAGTGGTGTTGCCGTCGAGCTGATCGAGCGCGTCGATCGCCCACGGTGCGCTCTGGCCGCAACCGCGCTGGTCGATGCCGACGATCAGGTGAAGGTCGGGGTCGAATCGTCGGCGGTAGCCACCGCGCCCAAGGCCGCCGCCCGGCCCGCCGTGGAGGTACAGCGCGGGGCGACCCGCGGGGTTGCCTGAGGTCTCCCAGTAGATCCGCGCGCCATCTGGTCGCTCGACCCAACTGTGATCGAAGGGCTCGAGTGGCGGGTGCATCGTCGAATTGTAGGGAGCCCGCGCCGCTGTGGTGCGATGCCTTTCTTAGACCGACCCCTCGAAGTCGGCCCCGAGCGTCCGCAGCAGGCTCGCGAGCCGCTCCTGGTCCGCACGGCTGAGGCCGCTGAGCAGCTCGCGCTCGGCGACGACGAGCTCGGCGATGGCGTGGTCGACGCGCTCGCGGCCTGAGTCGGTCATCCGCACCAGGATGCCGCGGCCGTCGTTGGGATCGGTGCGCCGCTCGACGAGCCCTCGCGCGGTGAGCCGGTCGATGCGGTTCGTCATGGTGCCGCTCGAGACGAGGGTCTGACGCAGCAGCGAAGTGGGGCTCAGCTCGTAGGGGGAGCCGGCGCGGCGCAGGGCGGCGAGAACGTCGAACTCCCAGCTCTCGAGCGCGGAGGCCGCGAACGCCGCCTTGCGTGCGCGATCGAGGTGCTTGGCGACGCGTCCGAGCCGCGAGAGAACGTGCAGCGGAGAGAAGTCGAGGTCGGGCCGCTCGCGCTGCCAGGCGTCGACGATGCGGTCGACGTCATCGGCGGGGGCGGTCATGGGTTCATTATCGCGGGCGGCTCATGTGCGCCGGGCCACCGGGCGGGCCCGGGCTGGTCTGGCAGACTTGGGGCGCGCCTGCTGGGCGTGATCCGCCTTGGTGTAACGGCAGCACGACAGCCTTTGGAGCTGTTAGGCCCAGGTTCGAATCCTGGAGGCGGAGCTTCATCGCAAGGCTTGACAGACTAGTTCGGGGGCGCCCACTGGTCGTTCTCGGCGTCCCAGCGATAGACAGGCGGTAGCGAGCCGCCCTCTGGCGAAGGCGGTGCCTTCAAGACGCCCTGGGCGAGTTCGAAGAGGCCCCGTACCGCGTCGCGTGCGACGTCTTGGTCGTCCGTACTCACGGAGGCGCGTACCGAATTGTCGCCTGACCGAATCTTGAAGTTGATCGACGTTGTCTGCTCGCTCCTGCCTCCAATCGCAGTCTTGCGTTTCTTCAGAAGCACCTTAACTGCGTCCCAAAGCGCGTTTGCGCCGACCGAAAGAAATACCGTATAGACAATGTCGATATAAAGTTGCGGCGTCGGCGCGAGACTGAATTGAAAAGCTCGCTGAACGCCGATAGCGTCCGGTGCTAAGCCCACTGCATTTAATGCAGAGCGGCTACTCAGCAGTGCATCGTCGTCAAACCATGCGAAATCTCCGCTGATTAGAACCGGCGGGTCTTCCATCGTTTCGAGACCTTCGCCATCGATCGGCATCATGATCGTGGCGGACATGCCGGGCCGCTCCGTCATATGTATGGCATCGTCGGGGTGGATCTCGACTTCGAATCGCAGCTCACTTATCCCGTCAGATCTATCGTGCACAAGAGCGACGAAATTCCGGGTGCGCATCGGTTGAGTCAAGTCGTGGTCGACGTGGAATGGGATGGCCGCCTCGTTGACCTGGGCGGCCAGTTCAATGAGGGTCTCCCGCGGGATGATGATTCCGCCATACGCGTCGATACGTTCGCTCGTCATTAGGACGCCGTGCGAAAACTGCCAAGTGATGTCTGTCACGTTGAGATGCTCTCATGACCCGGCGACAACTCGGGGGTGGCGGTGACAGGGCCGCTGCAAGGCACACACGGAAAACGGCCCCGGTCGCTCCACGAGGGAGCAACCGGGGCCGCAAGTGCAACTCCGACTACGCGCGCTCGGCGAACTTGCCCTCGCCGCGAATGCGCTCGTTGAGCATCCCGAGGAATTCGTCTTCGTCGAAGTCGAGCGAGACCTCGGCGCCCGTCCAGCTCGAGAGGTGGATGGCGTTGGCGAGGCGCACGCCCTTCATGCCGTCTGAGCCGGGGGCGAGCAGCGGCGTGCCGTTGAGCACCGCCTGCGCGAAGTTCTCGAGCACGCCCGAGTGCTGGGCGCCCCACGGGGAGTCGAACTCGATGACCTCGGTCTCGTAGAGGTCGGCGGCGTCGAGCTGGCCCATGAAGAGCTTCATGACGTCGTCCATGGTCATGCTGTCGCTGAGCTCGCGCTCCGGCTTCTTCAGGCGCGTGACCGTCGCCGTCTTGCTGTTCTCGACGACGATCTTGCCCTGGTCGCCGAGGATCTCGAAGCGGTCGGTGCCGACGATGTCGTGGGTCGCCGTGACGAAGACGCCCGTGACGCCGTTGCCGTAGTCGGCGACCGCGGTCACCTCGTCCTCGACGGCGATGTCGCGACGGAACCCGTAGGCGACCTTCGAGTAGACCGACTGAGGCACGCCGCAGATCCACTGCCACAGGTCGAGCTGGTGGGGAGCCTGGTTGACGAGCACGCCGCCGCCCTCGCCGCCCCACGTCGCGCGCCACGCGCTCTGGTCGTAGTAGCCCTGCGGGCGCCACCAGTTGGTGATGATCCAGTTCGAGCGGCGGATCTCGCCGATCTCGCCGGCGTCGACGATCTCCTTCAGGCGGATGTAGAGCGGGTTGTTGCGCTGGTTGAACATGATGCCGAAGGTCAGCTCGGGCTTGCTCGCCGCGACGCGGTTCAGCTCGGCGACCTGCTTCGTGTAGACGCCGGCCGGCTTCTCGACGAGCACGTGGATGTCGCGGTTGAGCGCCTCGATCGCCATCTCAGGGTGAAGGAAGTGCGGCACGCACGTGATGACCGCGTCGACGCTGCCGCTCTCGAGCATCGCGATGTAGTCGTCGAAGATCGCCGCCTCGGGGTAGAGGCCCGCGGCCTTCGTGCGCACGGCCTCGTCGGTGTCGGCGATCGCCGCGACGGTCATGCTCGGCACGAGGCCGTCGGCGATGAACTTCGCGTACATGCCGCCCTGGGCGCCGAGGCCGATGATGCCGAGTCGAACTGTCTCTGCCATGTGTCCTGTTCCTTCAGATTGCCGGTGGTGGTGTCAGCGGGTGGGTCAGCGCGAGGGGAGCGCGCCGCGCTCCGGGTAGGTCTGGTCGTAGACCTTCTGGATGATCTCGAGGCTCGTGAGCGCCTCGCGACCGTCGATCCAGAAGGGGATGCCCGCCTCGAGGCCGCGGTAGAAGTCGGCGATGAGCAGCTCGTGCGACACGCCCCAGTACGACCGCGCGCCCTCGGCAGCGGCCCGCTCTTCCACGACCTCGGTCGAGCCGTCGGCGCGCGTCACGGTGAGCGCGCCGCGGATGCTGAGCGACCCGCGCTCGAGCTCGACGTCGATCGTGACGGGCAGGTTCGTCGAGTGGGCGAGCGTCGCGTAGAGCACGCTGCGCGCACCGCTCTCGTGCACGAGCGCGACCTCGGCCGTGTCTTCGACCTCGATGACGTCGGCGAGCGCGCGCGTGCTCGCGTGGCCCTGCACCTGCACGACCGGCCCGCCGAACCACTGCACGAGGTCGAGCGTGTGAATCGCCTGGTTCATGAGCAGCCCGCCGCCGCCCGTCGCCCACTGGCCGCGCCACGGTCGGTCGCGGTAGTAGTCGCGCGCCCGGTGCCACAGCACGGTCGCCGCAATGCCGCGGATCGCACCGAGCTCACCCGAGTCGAGGATGGCCTTCGCGGCCTGCACGGGCGCGTTGTACCGGTTCTGGAAGCACACTCCGAGGGTGGCGGTGCTGGCCTCGGCCTCCGCGAGCAGGAGCGCAGCATCCGCTCTCGAATGCGCCAGCGGCTTCTCGAGCAGAACGTGGATGCCCTGCTTCAGCGCCTCGATCGCGATGCTCGCGTGCTCGTGGTGCGGAGTCGTGACGTGCACCGCATCGAGCGGCATCGCGCCCGTCGCTGCCGCGTCGAGAAGCTCGGCGACCGAGGCGAACCCGGGCACGCCCTGCTCGGCGACCGCGGCCGCGAGGCGCGCCTCGTCGATGTCGCACACGGCGACGAGCTCGACCGCGTCGAAACCCGTGAGAGCGTCGAAGTGCAGCGCCGAGATGTCTCCGCAGCCGATGACCGCGACGCGGAGCGGGCGGCGCGCGCCCGTCTCAGTCGGCGCCGCGGTCGAGGAGGTCATCGGGTGCCGACGCCGAGCTCGCGCAGCAGGTCGGCCAAGGCGCGGGCGGCCTCGCCGAAGGCGGTCGGACCCGAGAATCCGCCGAGCTCGTGCGCGCTCGCGAGGTGCGGCTCGAGCGAGGCGAAGCCCGTGTAGCCGTCGTCGCGCAGGGCCGTGAGCGTCTCGAGCAGCTGGCCGTCGCCGTGGCCCGCGGGCACGACCGCGCCGGTCGCCGCGACGGCGTCTTTGACCTGCAGGTACTCCAGGTGCGGGCGCAGCATCGCGTAGCCCTCGTCGAAGGGGCGCACGCCGACCTGCACGAAGTTCGCATTGTCCCACGCGAGGCGCAGGGCGCTCGAGCCGACCGACTCGACGATGTCGAGCACGCGCTCGGGCACATCGCCGTAGACGCCCTTCTCGTTCTCGTGCACGAGCACGACGCCGGCCTTCTCGGCCTCGTCGGCAAGCAGGCGCATGCGCACCATGACGTCATCACGGATGCTCTCGACCGCGACGCCCTCGCCCCGGAAGAACGAGAAGATGCGGATGTACGGCGCCTGCAGCACGTCGGCGACACGGATGATGCGGCGCAGGCGGGCGACCTCGAGCTCGGCGTCGAGCGTGACGTCGACCTTGCCGATGGGGGAGGCGACGGCCGAGACGCTCATCTGCTGGTCGACGAGCAGCGCGCGAAGGCCCTCGAGGTCGTCGTCGCTCAGGTCGACGACGTTGATGCCCCAGGCGCTGCGCACCTCGATGTGCTGGGCGCCGAGCGCCTTAAGCACGGCGACCTGCGCGGCCGGGTCTGGGTCGATCTCGTCGCCGAAGCCCGAGAGGGTCCAGGAGACAGGGTGCTGAGAGGCCACGTGGGTCACGCCTTCGTCGAATCGCGTCGCTGGGAACGGCCGAGCGCGCTCGCGTCGGCGGCTTCACGATAGCCGTTTGGCAACCGGTTGACAAGACGAGCGAAAAGGTGTGACATGGTCGCATGGTGAACCTTGCAGCGCAGCCCTTCCATCTCGACGACGAGGGCGTTCGCTGGGTGCACGAGACGATCGATTCCCTCACGATCGAGGAGAAGATCGGCCAGCTCTTCATCAACCTCAACACGCGGTTCGACCCGGAATACCTCGACGGGATTCTCGACGGGTATCACGTGGGGGGCATCCGCTACATGGGCGCCGATGCGGCGACCGTGCAGGAGCACATCCGCTACGCGCAGAACCGTTCGAAGGTGCCCCTGCTCGTCGCCTCGAACCCCGAGATGGGCGGCTTCGGCAGCGCCGACGACGGCACCCTCGTGAGCACGCACCTGCAGGCCGGTTCGACGCCCGACAAGAGCGTCGCTCGTGCGATGGGTCGCGTCGCCGGTGTCGAGACCGCCGCGATGGGCTGCAACTGGGCCTTCGCGCCGATCGTCGACATTCACTACAACTGGCGCAACACCGTCATCAGCACGCGCGCGTTCGGCAACACCCCCGACATCGTCATCGAGCGGGCCAAGGAGTACTTCGACGGCCTCAGCGAGTCGAAGACCGTCGCGGCGATCAAGCACTTCCCCGGCGACGGCGTCGACGAGCGCGACCAGCACGTCGTGATGACCTACAACACGCAGACGGTGGAGGAGTGGGAGGCGTCGTTCGGGCGCGTGTTCCGCGAGATGATCGGCCACGGCGTGCAGTCGATCATGATCGGGCACATCGGGGCGCCGGCGCTCTCACGGAAGTTCCGCCCGGGCATTCGCGACAAGGACATCCTGCCCGCGAGCCTCGCGCCCGAGCTGCTGCAGGACCTCCTGCGCGGCGAGCTCGGCTTCAACGGCGTGATTCTCACCGACGCCTCGATGATGGTCGGCATGACGCAGGCGATGAAGCGCCGCGACCTCGTGCCCGCCGCGATCGCGGCCGGCTGCGACATGTTCCTGTTCTTCCGCAATGCGGAGGAGGACTTCCAGTACATGCTCGAGGGCTACCGCTCGGGCGTCATCACTGAGGAGCGCCTGCAGGAAGCGCTCGAGCGAATCCTCGGCCTCAAGGCCTCGCTCGGCCTGCACCGCACGCCGCGCTCCGAGCTCGTTCCGCAGCCCGAGGCGCTCGCGGTCATCGGCAGCGAGGCGCACCACGCCGTCGCCGCCGAGATCGCCGACAAGACCGTCACGCTCGTGAAGGACACGCAGGGGAATCTGCCGCTGCGCCCCGAGACTCACAAGCGCATTCGCCTCTACGGCGTCTCGGGCGATGCCGACTTCACGGGCGTCGACCCGAACGGCTACCTCGCGATCGCGCAGGACGAGCTCGAGAAGGCCGGCTTCGAGGTGCGCGTGTTCAAGAACGCGAAGCAGCGCATCGCCGAAGGTGAGGAGGGCGTGTACTTCCACACCGTGCTCGCGGACGAGGCCAACGGTCACTACGCCGAGCGGTTCGACGCCGCGGTCATCGTGGCGAACGTCGCGGGCTTCGCGCAGGAGGCGAGCATCCGCATCAAGTGGTCGACGCCGATGGCGGCCGAGATTCCCTGGTACGTCACCGAGGTGCCGACCGTCTTCATCTCGCTCAACCAGCCCAACCACCTCATCGACGTGCCGATGGTGAAGACCGTCGTGCACGCCTACAACCCGAGCCGCGAGGCCATTCACGCGGCCGTGCAGAAGATCACGGGAGCCTCGCCGTTCGTCGGCACGTTCAACGAGAACGTGTGGTGCGGGACCTTCGGCACGAACCTCTAGCCGCTCGACCTCGAGCGGCGTGACACCACGGCGCCACTCACTCTCACCCCACCCCTTCTACGAAAGCAGGATGACCATGGCCAGGATCGGCGTGCAGGCGATGATGCTCAAGGACGAGTTCGTCGCGAACGGACCCTTCGAGACGCTGCGCAAGGTGCGCGAGATCGGCTACCGCGCCGTCGAGATCTCGCAGGTGCCGATGACGGCCGAGAACGTCGCCGAGCTGGCTCGCGCCCGTGACGAGCTCGGCATCGAGATCGCTGCGATCTCGGCCACGCTCACTCCTGGCCCGATGGGCGGCGACTCGCTGCAGAACGACCTCGACAAGATCGTCGCCGACGCGAAGGCGCTCGGCACCGACATGGTGCGCATCGGCATGCTGCCCTTCGACGCGATGGCATCGCTCGACAAGGTGCTTGCCTTCTGCGACGCGAGCAACGGGGCCGCCGCGAAGCTCGCCGAGCACGGCATCTCGCTCTACTACCACAACCACCACATCGAGTACATGAAGTACGACGGGCGCTACCTGCTCGACATCATCGCCGACCGGGCGCCGCTCATGGGCCTCGAGATCGACGTGCACTGGGTGCAGCGCGGCGGCCACGACCCCGTGCGCGACCTGCTCAAGTACGCCGACCGTGTGGCGATGGTGCACCTCAAGGATTACCGCATCGCCGCGATGCCCCCGACGGCGTTCGAGGCGCTCGCCGCGGGCGACCTCCCGGCGTTCATGGCCGCGTTCACCGGCGTCGTGCAGTTCGCCGAGGTCGGCGAGGGCAACCTCGACTTCCCGTCGATCGTCGAGACGAGCATCCAGATCGGCGCTCGCTACCTGCTCGTCGAGCAGGACGACCAGTACGGCCGCACGCCGCTGGAGTGCCTGCAGACCTCGTACGACAACCTCGTCGCGATGGGGTTCGCCGAGCTGTTCTAAGGGCGGGCGCGCGGGCTCGCGGGGCGGGCTCGCGGGCGGGCCGCGACGCGGGGCTTATGCGCACCTGCGCGGGGTCGTGCGCGCCCGAACGATCGGGGCCACAATAGAGACGCGGTACGACGATGCCCGCACGAGGGGCGTCGCGCGCGCCGTCGACCCGCGCGGCGCGAGCTGACCGGGTCGCTCCCGAACTTCGGCCGCGAACCGGCCCGCACCGATCGGAGCCCCTCGTGAGCATCCCCGTGGCTGTCAGCCTGCCGCTCGCCGAGCGCGCGTTCATCTCGGTGCACGATCTGTTCCGCGTCGGCATCGGACCGTCGAGCTCGCACACGGTCGGGCCGTTGCGGGCGGCGCAGGCGTTCGTGCACGGGCTCGGCGATGACGAGCTCGGTCGCGTCGCGAGCGTGCAGTGCACGCTCTTCGGCTCGCTCGGCTCGACCGGCGTCGGCCACGGCACTCCCGACGCCGTGCTCGCGGGGCTCGCTGGCCACCGCGTCGAGAACGTGGTGCGCGATGACGTCGTCGCCGTGCGCGAGCGGGCCGACGCCGGGGGGCGCCTGCTGCTCGACGGCCGCCACGACATCGCGATCGACGCCGGCTGGCTGATCTTCGCGCCGCGCGAGCTCAAGCCGCGGCATCCGAACGCGCTCACGATCGTCGCGCACGACGCGACGGGCGCGGTCGTCGCCGAGGAGACCTACTACTCGATCGGCGGAGGCTTCGTCGAGCAGGAGAGCGCGCCGGCTGCCGAGCGCGCCGACGCCGACGCCAGCCCCCGCGTGCCGTACCCGCACGACACCGCTGCCGAGCTCCTGCGCCTGTGTCGCGCGAACGGCCTCACGATCGCCCAGCTCGCGCGCGCCAACGAGGAGGCGCTGCGCCCCGCCGACGAGTCGAGCGCCGCCCTGCGCCGCATCTGGCACGCCATGAACGCCTGCATCGACGCGGGCCTCGAGACCCGCGGCACGCTGCCCGGCGGCCTCAACGTGCCGCGCCGGGCCGCCGCGATGGCCGTGCAGCTGCGTGACATCGACGACGCCCGCACGCGCGACTGCTCGCTCGAGTGGCTGCAGGCCTACGCGATCGCCGTCAACGAGGAG
>JAOASR010000182.1 GCA_030158585.1 Microcella sp. | reverse complement strand
GCGCGGAAACCCTGGCGCTTCTTGTACCCGGTCTTGTTCTTGAACTTCTGGATGACGATCTTCGGGCCGCGCAGGTCACCGAGGACCTCGGCCGTGACCGTGATCTTCGCGAGCTTCTTGGCGTCGGTCGTGACCGTCTCACCGTCGACGTGCAGAACGGGGGTCAGCTGGATGGTGCCATCCTCGCCCGCCTTGACACGGTCGAGAACGACAACCGTGCCGACCTCGACCTTCTCCTGCCGCCCACCGGCGCGCACAACTGCGTAGACCACGTTTCACCCTTACTTCGGAATGGAAGAAAACTCCTGGCGTCTCGCGCGGACTCAGCCCAGCGCACGCCAACGGTCGAGCATACCTGATCTATAGAGGCCGGTCAAAAGGACCGGCGCGTCTCGAACCGCGTGAGACCAGCCTACAATCTCCGGCATGGCCGTGCTGATCGACGAGCCCGTCTGGCCCGCGCACGGTCGGCTCTGGGGGCACCTCGTGAGCGACTCGTCGCTCGACGAGCTGCACGCGTTCGCGCGCGCCGCGGGGATCCCCGAGCGGGGCTTCGACCACGACCACTACGACTACCCCGACGACCGCTACGACGCCCTCGTCGCGCAGGGAGCGCAGCCCGTGAGCGGCAAGGAGCTCGTGTCACGACTTCGGGCCTCGGGGCTGCGGGTGAGCCAGCGCGAGAAGCGCGGGCTCTGAGCGGCGGGTCGCGCCCGGAGCGGCGCTAGCCGACCGCCCAGACCGCCGCGAAGCCTTCGAGCGTGCGCACGAGCTGCCCCGATTGCACGTCGATGATCGCGAGCGTGACGCTCGTGGGGCGCGGCTCGACGTCGCGGCCGTCGCTCACTGCGGCGGCGACGTCGGGCGTCACCTCGACCGCGACGAACTGGTCGTTGGGCGAGAGCAGCACGGGCCCGAGGCTGCCGCGGTTCTCGATCGTGCGGGCGATGACACGGGCGACTCCCCCGCCGTCGTCGGCGACGAGCACGGTCGCGAAGGCGCCCGTGGCGGGGTCGGCGACGGCGACCTTCTGCACGCGCAGCGCTCCCGCCGTGAGCGCCGCCTCGCCGCCGAAGGCGAGCTCTCCGTCGACGAGCGAGGGGTTGAGGCGCTCCTCCTCGCCCGTCGCGAGGTCGAGCGCGACGCCGCCGAAGCTGTCGGCTGCGCTCACGCGCGCGCCGTCGCTCGAGACGCCGTGCACGGTGGGGTACGCGCTCACGGGCAGCACGGTCTCGGGCGCGGCCGGGTCGAGCCGCACGAGCGCCTCGTCGACCGTGTGGGCGAGCAGGCCGCCGTCGGGCAGGAACCACGCGTCCTGCGCCGTGAGGGCCGCGCCGTCGAGGTCGGCGAGCGGCTGCAGCTCGCGAGTGCCGCCGATGTCGAGCAGCGCGAGGGTGCGCGGCTCGATCGCGGCGGATTCCCCGGGGCGCGTCGGCGAGAGGATGAGCGCGACCGTCGTGCCCGTGCTCGGCGCGAGCAGACGATCGACGCGCACGCCGTCGGGAAGCCGCAGGCTCTCGACGCGGCCGCTGCGGGCATCCACCGATTCGAGGATCGAGCCGCCCGCCCCGTCATCGCGCGCGACGACCACGACGCCCTCGACGGGCGCGAAGTGCTGGATGCCCCGCGCGGCATGGACGACGTCGCCGCGGCCCGCCCCGTCGATGCGAGCCCGGAGGATCTCGTCGTCGCCCGACTCGGCGCGATCGAGGTAGAGCACGCTCGCCGGCGCGGTCGTGAAGCGGTGCTCGAAGGTGCTCGTGTTCGGGCGTGAGGGCGCACCCACGCCCTCGATGCGCACGGTGTACTCGGTCGCGTACCGCAGGCGCTCCTCGAACTGCACGACGATCAGGTCGCCCTGCGTCGACACGGTCGTCGCCGCTGCGGGCTCGACCGAGACGGCGCTCGCGTCGACGGCGTCGACGGGCTGGTTCGCGAACAGCCGCAGCTGCTGACCCGACTGCTCGGTCACGCGCTCGGCGTCGAGCTGCGCGGTCGAGAGCTTCGGCCCCTGCAGGTAGCCCAGCGCCAGGAAGATGCCGCCGATCAGGCCGAGCGCGGCCACGACGATCGCGAAGGTGCGCGAGAAGCGGCGACGGTCGCGCTCCTCACGCAGGCGGCGGCCGTGATCGGCGGCGCGGGCCATGCCCGGGAACTGCTCCTCGACGCTCGTCGCGGGCTCCGGATGCTCGGCGTCGTGCCCGACCGCGTGGCGACCGTGCTCGTGCCCGTGGTGGTCGTGGTCGTGGTGCTCGTGCCCGCTCTCGCGGTGACGCGGCTCGTAGCCGGGGTCGTCAGAAGAGGTACGGCTCACTCGGCTGCTCCACCGCCTCGACGGTGTCGGGCAGCACGACGACCGGCTGGGCGCTCGACGAGCTCGGGTTGGCGCCGAACTCGCCCGTGACGCTCACCCACGAGTCGACCGCGTAGCGGTCCTGCCAGCTGGGCAGGTGCACGGGCACGCCGAGCGGCTGCGCGTCGACCGCGCAGCACGTGATGACGAAGCGCGAGACGTAGAAGACGTTCTCGGGGTCGTCGGGGTCGGGCGCGACGAAGCCGACGAGGTCGGTGACGGGCTTGTCGGCGAAGAAGGCGAGATCGCTCGTCTGCCGCAGGATGCCCGACCACTCGCGCACCGTGAAGCGCGCGACCGTCTTGTCGTCGGCCTCGGAGGCCGCATCGAGGGTCTCGAGGTCGGCCGCGGTCGCGTTGATCTGCCGCTGCTGGGCCGTGGCGGTGCTGAGCGTGGCGGGAGGCAGGACGAGCATCCCGATCACGAACGCACCGGCGATCGCCGCCGCTGACAGGCCGAGCGCGCGCTCGCGACGCGACGGGGGCACGTCGTCGCCGCTCGCTCGGCGCGACGCCGCCGAGGCGACCGCCGCGACCACGAGCACGAGCGCGATCGCGGCCATGACGACCGTGAAGACGATGTAGCGCGGGTGGATGTAGAGCACGAGCTGGCCCGAGGCCGCGAGCCACAGGGCGACCGCCGAGACCGCGCCGATGAGCGCGACGCCGCGCCAGCGCTGAACGCTAGACCACATAGTTCACCACCAGTCCGAGCACGGCGCTGAGCAGCGCCACGATGAGGGTCACGCGCAGCAGCGTGCGCGCCGAGTAGGTCGTGCGCATGAGAGCGAGCATCTTGATGTCGATGATCGGCCCGAAGACCAGGAAGGCCACGATCGAGCCGGGCAGGAACGTCGAGGCGAACGGCAGGATGAAGAACGCGTCGACGTTCGAGCACACCGAGATGACGAACGCGAGCGCCATCATCGCGAGCACGCTGAAGAGCGGGTCGCTGCCGAGGGCGACGAGCACGTCGCGCGGCACGACGGTCTGAATGCCGCCGGCGACCAGCGCTCCGATGACGAGAGCCGGCATGAGGATGCTCGACTCGCGCACGAACAGGTCGACCGTCTGCTCGGCGCGCGTGCCGTGCCGATGCCCGTCTTCGATGCGGCACTCCGCGGCGAACCGGCCGGTGAGGAGCGACTCGGGCTCGGGGTGCAGCGAGAACAGCCAGCCGAGCAGGTTGGCGATGAGGAACCCGCCGAGCAGGCGCGCGACGAGGATGCCGTCGTCGAAGCCGAAGGCCGCGTGCGTCGTGAGGATCGTGACGGGGTTGAGGATGGGCGCCGCGAGCAGGAAGACCATCGACTCTGGCACCGTGAAGCCGCGGCGCACCAGGCCGCGCGCGAGCGGCACGTTGCCGCACTCGCACACCGGCAGGAACATGCCGAAGAGCGAGATGACCGCGCGACGGCCCCACGCGTTGCGGGGCAGGATGCGCAGGAGCCAGGCCTCGGGGATCCACACCTGCACGAGGATCGACAGCGCGATGCCGAGCACGATGAACGGCAGCGACTCGATGATGACGCTCGTGGAGAGCGTAATGAGGTCCTGCGCGGCATCGGGCAGGCCCGCGGGGCCCGACTCGGCGGTCGTGGCCCGGAGCGCGATGAGCGCGATGATGCCGGCCACGCCGAGGCCTGCCGCGATGAGGTGGCGGGCTCCCCACCGCCGGGAGGCCCTGCGGGCATCCCGGGTCTGCGGGGTCTCGAGCGTGACCGGCATGGATCGCTAGGCGTCGCTCGCGTCGGCGGAGGCGGCGGTCGTGATCGTGCCTGAGCTCACGCGCCGCGAGCCGCGCTTGCGCGTGCCCGGAGCCGGGGGCTCGGGCAGAGCCTCGAGCACCGAGCCGAGCAGCTGCTCGGCGGCGCGCGGGTCGATGCGCTGGCGCGACCGGGAGACCGGCGGCTCGGGCAGGTCGATGACCGGCACATCGGCCGACGAGGCAGAGGTCGGCGCGCTCGCGCTCGCCTGCTCGCCGGTCGACTCGGTCGACGGCTGCTCGGTCGAGGCGGCCGCGGCCCCCTGGCCGCCGCGCGCCCGTCGCCCGCCGCGCGAACGACCCGAGCGAGCGGGCGCCTCGACCGCGGTCTCGCCCGTGGCCGCAGCGCTCGGCGTGCTCGTGGAGCCGGTGTCGGTGGTCTCGCTCGACTCGGTCACCGCGATGACGGGCTCGACCGGGTGATCGTGGTGCACGGTCTTCGCCGCGATCGTCGCGAGCGCCTTCGAGACGTCTTCGGTGATGGCGTGCGTGCCGCTGCCCGACGAGGGCTTCGACCCGCGCTGCGAGCCGCCATTGCCGCCGCCGTTGCCGCCGTTGCGGTCACCGCCACGACCTCCGCGGCGGTTGCCGCCCTGGTCGCCGCCGCGATCACCGCTGCGGTCGCCGCCCCGGTCGCCGCCGCGGTCGCCGCCGCTCGAGCGGTGCTTCGAGACGGGCTCGTGGTGGATGATGAGGCCGCGACCGGCGCACACGTCGCACTGCTCGCTGAAGGTCTCGAGCAGGCCGAGGCCGAGGCGCTTGCGCGTCATCTGCACGAGACCGAGGCTCGTCACCTCGGCGACCTGGTGCTTCGTGCGGTCGCGGCTGAGGCACTCCATGAGGCGGCGCAGCACGAGGTCGCGGTTCGACTCGAGCACCATGT
>JAOASR010000181.1 GCA_030158585.1 Microcella sp. | reverse complement strand
CGGGCCCTTGCGGGTGCGCGCGTTGGTCTTGGTGCGCTGACCGCGCACAGGCAGGCCACGACGGTGACGGATGCCCTCGTAGGAGCCGATCTCGACCTTGCGGCGGATGTCGGCGGCGACCTCACGGCGGAGGTCACCCTCGACCTTGTAGGTGCCTTCGATGTGGTCGCGGAGAGCGACGAGCTGGTCGTCGGTCAGATCCTTGACGCGGATGTTCGGGTCGATGCCCGTGGCGGCGAGAGTGTCGACCGCGCGCGTGCGGCCAACGCCGTAGATGTAGGTGAGGGCGACCTCGACGCGCTTATCGCGCGGGATGTCGACTCCGGCAAGACGGGCCATGACGGCTCCTTCGGATGAATCGGGGAGGTGTGGGGCAGTTCCGGTGCCCGGGCCTCCCGCCCGGGGTGTCTACCGCTCGCGCGGCTTCTGGAACTGCCAGTTCGTCTATTCAGTTATGAGCTCGCGGTGCCGCCTGAGGGCGACGGGCGACTAACCCTGACGCTGCTTGTGGCGGGGGTTCTCGCAGATGACCATCACGTTGCCGTGACGACGGATCACCTTGCACTTGTCGCAGATGGGCTTGACGCTGGGGTTGACCTTCATGGTTCTTCCTTCGGGGTTCGCTGGCCTCGTGCGCCGGGTGGAGTCCCGGGCCGTTCCTTGTGCAGCGAATCCGTTACTTGTAGCGGTAGACGATCCGGCCGCGGGTCAGGTCGTAAGGGCTCAGCTCTACGATCACGCGGTCCTCAGGGAGGATGCGGATGTAGTGCTGGCGCATCTTGCCCGAGATGTGGGCGAGAACTTTGTGACCGTTGGTCAGCTCAACGCGGAACATCGCGTTGGGCAGAGCTTCGATCACCGCGCCCTCGATTTCGATGACACCGTCTTTTTTGGCCATTGCCTCTTCGTCGCTAAAAGTAGGGATTCACTGGTCGTGCGCATACCGGCACCGTGGAGACCGAGTCGACTGCACAAGCGACACGCCACGTCGACACGCCGAAGGCGTGCCGTAAGCACCAAGGGTCAAGCTTAGGTGGTAGAGAGCCGTCGTGGCAACTCGACGCGAGTGAGGATGCTCGACCTCAGCCCGCGACGACGACGCCGCGCTCGGCCAGAGCCGCCGCGATGCGCTCGGTGACCTCGTCGATCTCGCCGATGCCGTCGACCTTGACGAGGAGCCCGCGGGCCTCGTAGACGCCGATGAGCGGAGCGGTCTGCTCGCGATAGACCTCGAGACGGTGACGCACGACCGACTCGTCGTCGTCGCTGCGCCCCTGATCGAGAGCACGCTGACGAAGCCGCTCGACGACGACGTCAGGGTCGGCGACCAGCTCGACCACGACATCCATCGCCGTGTGGTGCTCGGCGAGGAACGAGTCGAGGTACGCGACCTGATCGAGCGTGCGGGGGTAGCCGTCGAGCAGGAAGCCCGCCGCGCAGTCGGCCTGCTCGAGACGATCGCGCACGAGGTCGTTCGTGAGCGAGTCGGGCACGTTGTCGCCCGCGTCCATATACGCCTTCGCCTTGACGCCGAGCGGCGTCTCGTCGCGCACGTTCTGGCGGAAGATATCGCCGGTCGAGATCGCCGGCACTCCGAGCATGTCGCGCAGGCGCACGGCCTGGGTGCCCTTGCCTGCGCCGGGCGGGCCGATGAGCAGCAGGCGCGCGCTCACTTGAGGAGCCCCTCGTAGTGGCGCTGCTGCAGCTGCGCGTCGATCTGCTTCACCGTCTCGAGCCCGACACCGACGATGATGAGGATGCTCGCGCCGCCGAACGGGAAGTTCTGGTTGGCGTTCACCGTGGCCAGAGCGATCAGCGGGATGAGCGCGACGAGACCGAGGTACAGCGACCCGGGCAGCGTCACGCGCGTCAGCACGTAGTCGAGGTACTCGGCCGTCGGGCGACCGGCGCGGATGCCGGGGATGAACCCGCCGTACTTCTTCATGTTGTCGGCGACCTCTTCAGGGTTGAAGGTGATCGCGACGTAGAAGTAGGTGAAGCCGACGATGAGCAGGAAGTACACGATCATGTAGATCGGGTTGTCTCCCGAGACGAGGTTGTTCTGGATCCAGACGACCCACTCGGGTGCCGTCTCGCCCGCCTGCGGCTGGTTGAACTGCGCGACGAGCGCCGGCAGGTACAGCAGCGACGAGGCGAAGATGACTGGCACGACGCCCGCCATGTTGACCTTGATCGGGATGTACGTGTTGTTGCCGCCGTAGGTGCGGCGCCCCACCATGCGCTTGGCGTACTGCACGGGGATGCGGCGCTGCGACTGCTCGACGAAGACGACGGCCGCCATGACGAGCAGGCCGAGGCCGAGCACGAGCAGGAAGATGTCGAAGCCCTGCGCCTGGGCGATGGCCCACAGAGCGGAGGGGAACGTCGCGGCGATCGAGACGAAGATGAGCAGCGACATGCCGTTGCCGATGCCGCGCTCGGTGATGAGCTCGCCGAGCCACATGATGAGGCCCGTGCCCGCGGTCATCGTGATGACCATGAGGAGGATCGCGTACCAGCTCGAGTCGGTGATGAGCTGGCTGCACTCTGCGACGCCCGAGGTGGTGGGGAACAGCGCACCGGCCCGCGCGACCGTGATGAGCGTCGTCGACTGGAGGATCGCGAGGGCGATCGTGAGGTAGCGGGTGTACTGGGTGAGCTTGGCCTGACCGGCCTGGCCCTCTTTGTAGAGAGTGTCGAAGTGCGGGATGACCACGCGCAGGAGCTGGGTGATGATCGACGCGGTGATGTACGGCATGATGCCGAGCGCGAAGATCGAGAGCTGCAGGAGGGCTCCACCGCTGAAGAGGTTGACGAGCTGGTACAGCCCGGTCGCGTCAGCGTTGCCCTCGAGGCAGGTCTGCACGTTCTCGAAGTCGACGAACGGCGCAGGGATGAACGAACCCAGACGGAAGAGCGCGACGATTCCGAGGGTGAAACCGATCTTCCGGCGGAGGTCGGGCGTGCGGAAGATCCGCCCGATAGCTCTGAACACGAGACCTCCCGTTACTAACAGCAAGAGCATCTCGCGCCGAGCGGCCCGAGATGCTGTGGCCCGGATGGGCCGGAAGCCGGGCGGCCCCCGAGGGGGCCGCCCGAGCGGCTAGTTGATCGAACCGCCGGCTGCGACGATCTTCTGCTCCGCGGAGCGCGAGACCTTGTCGACAGCCACGTTCAGCTTAACCGCAATGTCGCCATCGCCGAGAACCTTGACCTTCTCGTTCTTGCGAACGGCGCCCTTGGCCACGAGGTCGCCGATGGTCACATCGCCGCCCTTGGGGTAGAGCTCGGCCAGAGTCGCCAGGTTGACGACCTGGTACTCGACGCGGAACGGGTTCGTGAATCCGCGCAGCTTGGGCTGGCGCATCACGAAGTTGAGGTTGCCGCCCTCGAAGCCCGGGCGCACCGAGTAGCGCGCCTTGGTGCCCTTGGTGCCGCGACCGGCGGTCTTGCCCTTCGAGCCCTCACCGCGGCCGACACGGGTCTTGTCCTTCTTCGCGCCGGGAGCCGGGCGGAGGTGGTGGACCTTGAGGACCTGCGGGCGCGCCACCTCAGCGGCGTCCTTCTTCGCGGGCGCCTTCTTGGCCGGAGCCTTGGCAGCGGGCGCCTTGGCGGCAGGCGCCTTCTCGGCGGCCGGAGCCTTGTCGGCGGCGGCCTTGGCCGGAGCCTTCTTCGCAGGAGCCTTCTCAGCAGCCGGCTTGTCGGCAGCGGCCTTCGCCGGAGCCTTCTTCGCAGGAGCCTTGTCAGCAGCCGCCTTGGCCGGCGCCTTCTTGGGCGCCGCCGCGTCCTTCTTCTCTTCAGTCATTAGTCAATCTCCTCGACCTTGACGAGGTGTGCGACCGTACGCACGTACCCGCGGTTGGCCGGGCTGTCCTCGCGGACGACGACATCGCCGATCCGCTTGAGCCCCAGGCTGCGCAGGGTGTCGCGCTGGTTCTGCTTCTCGCTGATAACGGACTTGATCTGGGTCACCTTCAGACGCGAGGCCATCACGCACCTGCCTTTCCGGACGCGGCCTGGGCCGCGAGGGCCTCGGCGCGCACGAGACGGGCCGGGGCCACGTCTTCGAAGTCGAGCCCGCGACGCGCGGCGACGGCACGCGGCTCTTCGAGCTGCTTGAGCGCCTCGACGGTCGCGTGCACGATGTTGATCGTGTTCGACGAGCCGAGCGACTTGCTCAGCACGTCGTGAATGCCCGCGCACTCGAGCACGGCGCGCACCGGACCGCCGGCGATAACACCGGTACCGGCCGCGGCGGGGCGCAGGAGCACCACACCGGCAGCAGCCTCACCCTGCACGGGGTGCGGGATCGTGGCGGCGACGCGAGGAACGCGGAAGAAGTTCTTCTTCGCCTCCTCGACGCCCTTGGAGATCGCGGTCGGGACCTCGCGCGCCTTGCCGTAGCCGACGCCGACGAGTCCGTTGCCATCACCCACGACCACGAGGGCCGTGAAGCTGAAGCGACGGCCGCCCTTGACCACCTTCGAGACGCGGTTGATCGTCACGACGCGCTCGAGGAACTGGCTCTTCTCGGTCTCGCGCGCACCACGGTCGCGGTTGGGGTTGCGCTCGCGGCTGCCGCGACGAGCCTCGCGAGGCTCGGTCGACGGCTCCGACGATGCGGCGGTCTCCACGGGGGCCTCTGCCGCCACGGTCTGCTCCTTGTTGTTGATGTCTGCTTCGCTCACAGGCTCAGTCCTGCCTCTCGCGCTCCATCGGCGATCGCGGCGACGCGACCGGCGTAGCGGTTGCCACCGCGGTCGAAGACGACCGCCTCGACGCCGGCCTGCTTCGCGCGCTCGGCGAGCAGCTCGCCGACCTTGCGGGCCTTGGCGGTCTTGTCACCCTCGAACGTGCGGAGGTCGGCCTCCATGGTGGAGGCGCTGGCCAGCGTGTGGCCCTTGGTGTCGTCGACGATCTGCACGAAGACGTGACGCGCCGAACGCGTGACGACGAGGCGCGGACGCTCGGACGTGCCGGCGATGCGCTTGCGGAGACGGGCGTGGCGGCGGCCCTTGGCGGCCGACTTGCTCTTGCCTCTAGTTCCGAGACCCATGATTACTTACCACTCTTTCCGGCCT
>JAOASR010000180.1 GCA_030158585.1 Microcella sp. | reverse complement strand
AGCTTCTTGGCCTCGTCGATCGCGAGGTGCTCGCGCTTGGGGTCGACGACCCACATCGCGCTCGGGGTCTTCGTGAGGTTGCGGATACCGCCGAGCGACTTGTGCAGCTTGTCGAGCTCGCGCTTCTTGATCAGCAGCTCTTTCTTGGTGAAGCCCTTGGTGGTGTCGTCGAAGTCGAGCTCCTCGAGCTCCTTCATGCGCGCGAGGCGCTTCGACACGGTCTGGAAGTTGGTCAGCAGACCACCCAGCCAGCGCTGGTTGACGTAGGGCTGGCCGACGCGCGTCGCCTGCTCGGCGATCGACTCCTGCGCCTGCTTCTTGGTGCCGACGAAGAGAATGGTGCCGCCGTGCGCGACCGTCTCGGTGACGAAGTCGTAGGCCTTGTCGATGTAGGCAAGCGACTGCTGCAGGTCGATGATGTGGATGCCCGAGCGCTCGGTGAGGATGAAGCGCTTGACTTTCGGGTTCCAGCGGCGGGTCTGGTGCCCGAAGTGCACGCCGCTGTCGAGCAGCTGGCGAATGGTGACGACGGCCATGGCCGTACTCCTTCTGTTCTCAGTTGTCGCCCCGCCCGACGGGAGGGGCCCTGGTGCCCGGCGCTGCCCCCGACCCGCACGACTGCGTTCCCGTTTCCGGGAGCCGAGTGGGACTGATGGGGGTGTGCGCCGTGATGGGCACGCGAAGTCAGCCGGACATGCCGACTGCGTGGGCCAGCATATCACCGCTCCTCCCCCGTCGTAGCGGGCGATCGCGCTCCCCGATCGCGCCATCGAGGGGGCGAGCGGATGCCCGGATCGCCCACCATCGTCGGCATGCGCCGCCGCCGACTCGCCCTTCTCCCGCTGCTCCTGCTCGCTCTGGCGGCAGTCTCCTCCCCCGCTGCCGCAGCCGCGCCGCTCGCGACGTCGCCAGAGCGCGCCTCCGCCAGCGACACCGCCGACGGCTGGACATGGCCGGTTACAGGCCAGCGCCTCGTGCTGCGACCGTTCCGCGCTCCGCCGACGCCGTACGCGGCGGGTCACCGCGGAGTCGACCTCGCCGCGCAGGCCATCGGCGTCGACGTGCTCGCGGCCACGAGCGGCGTCGTGCACTTCGCGGGGCGGGTCGTCGATCGAGGGGTCGTGACCATCCGCACCGGTCAGCTGCTCGTGACGGTCGAGCCGGTGGCGTCGACCGTGAGCGAGGGAGACATCGTGAAGGCGGGAGCGGTGATCGGCACGCTCGAGGCCGGCCACTGCGACTCGCCGTGCGTGCACCTCGGCGTGCGCGAGGCAGGTGCCTACGTGTCTCCGCTGCGTTGGCTGGGCGGGCTGCAACGGGCCGTGCTGCTGCCCCTCGAGGGGTGAACGACAGGGGGCAGAGACCGCGCAGCTCGGAGTCGCAGCGGTGGGGTCTATGCGCGCGGGTGAGCCGTGCGATAGGCGTCGGCGAGCCTTTCGGCGCTCACGTGCGTGTAGATCTGCGTCGTGCCGAGGCTTGCGTGCCCGAGAATCTCTTGCACTGCGCGAAGATCGGCGCCGCCGTCGAGCAGGTGCGTCGCGGCCGTGTGGCGGAGGGCGTGCGGGCCGGCCGGGCCGCTTCCGGGGAGGTCGGCGAGCAGGCCGGCCACGAGCGAGTACACGGCGCGCGTCGACTCGCGCGCCCCGCGGGCGCCGAGGAAGAGCGCCGAGCCCGAGCGCGGCGCCGCGATCGCGGGGCGGCCGCGCTCGCGGTAGGCGTCGAGGGCGCGCTGGGCGGGCATCCCGAACGGCACGATGCGCTCCTTGGCCCCCTTGCCGAGTACGCGCACCGTGCGGCGCGCGTCGTCGACGTCGCCGATATCGAGCCCGACGAGCTCGCTCACGCGCAGGGCGCTCGCGTAGAGAAGCTCGACGATCGCCCGGTCACGCAGCGCGATCGGGTCGCTGCCGCCCGCGCGCATCGCGAGGTCGTCCAGCAGGCCGTCGATCTGGGCGCGCGTGAGCACGCGCGGCAGGTGCCGATCGGCGCGCGGAGCCCGCAGGCGCGCGCCGGCGTCGCCCGCGGCTCGACCGGTGCGAGCGAGCCAGGCGGTGAAACCGCGCACGGTCGAGGTGCGGCGAGCGAGGGTCGCCGCGCCGAGCCCGTGCGCGTTCTGCTGCCAGACCCACTCGCGCAGCAGCTCGAGGTCGAGCAGCGCCGGGTCGGGCTCGGCGCCGCGCTCGGCGACGAAGGCGGCGAGCGTCTCGAGATCGCCTCGATAGGCCCGCACGGTGTGCGGCGAGGCGCCGCGCTCGAGGGCGACCGACCGCACGTAGGCGTCGATCGCGTCGGTGAGCGCCGTCGTGGTCTCGTGCACTCCCCCAGCATGCGGCCTCGAGCGGGCGCCCGCCCCGGCGACAGGCCGGGACGGGCGCCTCGCAGCGGCGACGGGGATCAGCCGGCGGCGACGGGCGCGCGATCGCCCGCGGAAGGCGCTGCCGCGACCTCGTCGGGCATCCGCTCGGCCTGGCCGTTCGCGCCGCGCGCGGCGGCCTCGGCGTCGCTGAGCTCGGGGCGGCGCGGCCACCAGAAGCGGTCTTTCGCGATGAAGGTCATCGCCGGCACGATGACCGTGCGCACGAGGAGCGTGTCGATGAGCACACCGATACACACGATGACGCCGACCTGCGTGAGGGTGATGAGCGGCAGCACGCCGAGCACCGCGAAGACGGCCGCGAGCAGGATGCCCGCGCTCGTGATCACTCCGCCCGTCGCGGCGAGCGCCCGCACCATGCCCTCGCTCGTGCCGAGCATCGGCACCTCCTCCTTCGCCCGCGTGACGAGGAAGATCGAGTAGTCGACGCCCAGGGCCACGAGGAAGAGGAAGCTGAACAGCAGCACGTTCGTGTCGACGCCCGGGAACCCGAAGACCGTCTCGAACAGGATCGAGCCGATGCCCACGGCGCTGAAGAAGCTCGCGACGACCGCGACGAGCAGCAGCACCGGGGCCAGCAGCGAGCGGAGCAGGACGATGAGCACGCCGAGCACGAGCACGAGGATGAGCGGGATCACGAGGTTCTGATCGCGCTGCTGGGCGTCGCGCAGGTCGAGGCCCTCGGCGTCGATGCCGCCGACGAGGCCCGAGCCGTCGCCGAGGTCGTCGAGAGCGACGCGCATGTCGGCGATGATCGCGAACGCCTCCTGGCTCTCGGGGTCGGCATCGAGCACGACGTCGAGCTGGGCGATATCGGCGTCAGCCGGGCCGGGTCGTACCTCGACGACGCCGTCGACCTCGGCGAGACCCTCGCTCACCTCGGCGACGTCGTCGAGGGGAACGATCACCGAGGCGGGTGCTGTGCTGCCTGCCGAGAACGCCTCGGCGAGTCGCTCCTGGCCGAGCACGGCCTCGGGCTTCACGATGAAGCGGTCGTTCTGCGAAAGCCCGACATTCAGCGTCGTGAGCCCGGAGGCGAACGCGCCGAGAACGGCGAAGCCCGCGATGGCGACGATGACGGGGCGCTTGCTGACGGCGCGCCCGAGCTTGCCCCAGGGGCTGCGCGAGATCGTATCGGGCGTGCCGTAGCGGGGAACGATCGGCCAGAACAGCCAGCGACCGAAGACGACGAGCGCGGCCGGCAGCACGAGGAGCGCATAGGCCATCGCGACGACGATGCCGACGGCGCCCGCGAGGCCAAGCGAGCGGTTGCCCGACAGCTCGCCGAAGAGAAGCGTCGCGAGCGCGAGCGCGACGGTCGAGCCGCTCGCGATGATCGCGGGGCCCGCGCCGCGGAGCGCGATCGCCATGGCCTCGCGGCGATCCTGATGGAGCCGCAGCTCGTCGCGATAGCGCGCGATGAGCAGGAGCGCGTAGTTGGTGCCGGCGCCGAACACGAGAACCGAGAGGATGCCCGTGACCGAGCCGTCGAGCGTGATGCCCGCGGCATCGGCCACGAGTCGGGCCGCGATGCCGGCGATGAAGTCGGCCACGCCGACGACGGCGAGCGGCACGATCCAGAGCACAGGGCTGCGGTAGGTCACGATGAGAAGCACGGCGACGACGAGTGCGGTGACGCCGAGGAGCACGAAGTTGGCGCCCTCGAAGACGGCGGAGATGTCGACGAGGAAGCCCTCGGCCCCCGTGAACCAGACCTCGATGCCGTCGGGCAGCCCGTCCGCGGCGATCGTGCGGATCTCGTCGGCGCGCTCTGCCTGCACCGACACGCTCTCTTCGATCTCGAGCGGCACCGCGACGAGAGCGGTCGTGCCGTCCTCCGACACGGTGGGGGGCGGCACGAAGCCGTCAAGGGCGATGTCGGCGAGCTCGGCACTGCGCTCGGTGATCGCGGCGATGTCGGCGTCGGTGAGCTCCCCGCTCTCACGACCGAACACGAGGATGCCGCTCGTGGAGTCGTCGTTGCGGAACTGCTCCTGCAGCGCCGCCGCCTGTCTCGACTCGGCCGCATCGGAGAGCCCGACCGGGGGCGCGGAGTCGGCGCTCTGGTAGCCGGCGATCACGAACAGGGCGGCCGTCGCGGCGATGCCCGCGACGAGCACGATCCACGATGTGCGGGCGGCGGTGATGAAGCGCGAGATCGCGATCATGAGGCTCCTCGATGGTGCGCCGCGTCGGCAAGCGGCTGAGAGTTGTATCTCGATAGTCGAGATATTCGATCATCGAGAAACATAGCGGTAGACTGCAGAGGTGAGCGAATCGGCCCAGCAGCCTCCCAGCTTCGGCACATCCCATGCCGCGACGCTGCTGCTGCGCGAGATCCTCGACGTGACGGAGGACTTCGAGCGCTCGCTGGGCGACGAGCTCTCGGTGAACCAGACCGACCTGAGCGCCATGCAGCACCTCATCGTGGCGGGCGCTCTGAGCCCGACCGCGCTCGCGGAGCGGCTCGACCTCTCGTCCGCAGCGGTGACGACCGTCGTCGACCGCCTCGAAGCGCTCGGCCACGTGCGCCGCACCCCCAACCCCGACGATCGCCGGGGCACTCTCGTCGTGCCCGAGCCCGCGTCGGTGGGCCGCGCGATGGGCCGCATCATCCCGATGGTCACCGAGGTCGACAGCGCCATCCGCGAGTTCGACGAGCAGGAGCAGTCGATCATCACGCGCTATCTCGAGCGCGTCGTCGACGCCTATCGCGGTCATGCGGGTTCGACCGAGCGCGTGCGGTCGTGGCGGGCGGATGCTCCCCCGACGTCGGGCGGCGCCGCGAGTCCGCCTCCCCCTCCCTCGGAGTGCTAGCCCGCCGAGCTCGCCGCTTCGTTCAGGTTGAGGTGCGAGCTCTTGCTCGAGAGCTGCTCGAGACGATCAGCTGGCGACATGCCCTCGATCATCGGGGCGTACTCGACGGAGAACCCCGTCGCCTCGACGTGCGGCGCGAGGGGCACGGTCGAGCTCACGATGACCTCGTCGTAGACGTGCACGAGGTCGAACGACTGGGCGCCGTCGACGCCCGACAGCAGCCGGTCGGCGTTCGCACCGAGATCGAGGGTGTAGCAGGTGGCGGAGGCGACGTGAACGGGGATACCCGCGAAGGTCGAGTGCGTGGAGTAGTGCAGGTGCCCACCCAGGATCGCGCGGACATCGGAGCCCCTGACGACCGCCGCGAGCTCCTCCTGCCGCTTGAGCTCGAGCACCGACATGACCTCGAGGGGGGTCGGGATCGGCGGGTGGTGCAGGGCGAGGATCGTGCCGAGGGGCGCGGGCGTCGACAGCTCCTCGCGCAGCCAGTCGAGCTGCGCCGCCTCGATCTCGCCGTGGTGATAGCCGGGCACGGTGGTGTCGAGCGAGATGATGCGCAGGCCCGCGATGTCGTGCACCCGATCCTGCGGTCGGCCATCCGATTCCTCATCGAACAGGAGCGAGGCGTAGGCCGCGCGGTCGTCGTGATTGCCTATGACCCAGACGAGCTCGGCTCCCATGCGGCTGACGACCGGCTCGACAGCGGCGCGCAGTCGCCGGTAGGCGTCTTCCTCGCCGACGTCGGCGAGGTCACCTGTGAACACCACGGCGTCGGGATCGACGGCCGAGGCCTCGAGTCGCTCGAGTGCGACGCGCAGGCGATCTTCGACGGGTACGGAGCCGTAGAGCGGTCGGCCGCCTCCGAGGAGGTGGGTGTCGGAGAGGTGCGCGACGACGCGCATGGCAGGGGGATACTGGCCCAACTGAATCATCTTCGCAGGCTACCTCTCGTCGCTGAAGCCCGTTCGCTTTTGTCCCCAGCTTTTCGGCACCCAGGCGTTCGCGCGCCGGGAGAACGATGTCACGAGGCGGCCGCGGTGCGGCGTATCCACCCCGACTCGCCCGCGAACGCACGCTCTTCGAGAGCCAGGGCCCCCAGAACACCGCGGATCCTCGAGGGCGCCTCTCCCACCGCTCGCGCGAGCTCGTCCACGCTCTGCTCTCGACGTGGGCGAAGCGCGTCGAGCACCCGCGTCATCAATCCGTCGGGATCTGGCGGATCACCAGCATCGTCACCTGCCGCGGGACCGCTGGGCGCCTCGACCTCTGATGCGGAGGCGGACCGCCAGGCCGACAGCAGCTCGACCACCTCACCGGGAGTCGTCACGCACGTGACGGGCCCCTCACGGAGGAGCGCATGGCACCCGGCGCTCGTCGCGCTCGTCACGGGCCCTGGCACGGCGCCGACGGGCCGGCCGATCTCGAGGGCCTTGCGGGCCGTGCTGAGCGACCCAGATCGACGGCCCGCCTCGACGACGATCGTCGCGCCTCCCAGCGCGGCGATGATCCTGTTGCGCTGCAGGAAGCGCCAGCGCGTGGGCGCGGCACCGCACGGGGCCTCGGCGATCACGACCCCCTGCTGCGCGATCCGCGTCAGCAGGGCTTCGTGCCCGGCCGGGTAGAAGCGGTCGATACCGCCGGCGAGCACGGCGACCGTCCCTCCGCCCGAGGCCAGCGCCGCACGATGCGCCATGCCGTCGATGCCGTAGGCGCCTCCCGAGACGACCACCCCGCCGCGCTGCACGATCCCGGCCGACAGTTCCATCGCGACGTGCTCGCCGTATCCGCTCGCCGCGCGGGCTCCGACGACGGCAACGCTCGGCTCGAGAAGGAGCTCGCTCTCGCCCCGCACCCAGAGGGCGAGAGGAACGTGCTCGCCCAGATCATCGAGACGCTCTGGCCAGTGCGCGTCTCCGGGCACGAGCAGCCGGGCGCGGCAGCGCGCGGCGGACTCGAGCGCACGGACGAGGTCGTCCCGTCGTCGCCGCGGCAGCCAGCGCCCGAGCGCGCGCGTCGCGCGAGCACCTGCCAGCTCGCCGCCGGTCGCGGCGGCTACGGACCGCGCGACGGGGCTCTCCAGCATGAGACGCGCGGCCTCGACGGCGCCGACGGCCCACACCAGCACTGCAGCGTCGGCGTCGCCCGGTTCCACGAGCAGGCTCCACAGCGCCCTCGCCATCGTCTCGTGCCGGTCGCCCTCGTCATCGTCGTCGCGGCCCACCCCGCGCACGAGTGCGGCGAGCTCGTGGTCAGACAGCCCCCAGTCGATCATCAGATCCCCTTTCGCAGGAAGAGCGCTCGGCCGACGTGCTCGGCCCGCGGTCGGTCGTCACCCTCGAGGTCGGCGATGCTCCAGGCCACGCGCAGCACGCGGTCGTAGCCGCGCATCGTGATCGCCCCGCGCTCGAGCGCGCGGTCGAGCAGCGCTCGGTCGCCCGGCGCGAGGCGCCACTTCGGGCCGCGCAGCGGCGTTCCGGGAACGTGGGCGTTGAGCATCCAGCCCTCGTCGCCCCAGCGGGCGCGCGTGCGCTCCCGAGCCGCGACGACGCGATCGCGGGCCTGCGCGCTCGTGAGCGCACCCTCGGCCTCGCCCGTCAGCTGCACGGCACTCACCCGACGCACCGTGAGCCTCAGATCGACGCGGTCGAGCAGCGGCCCGGAGAGCCGGGCGAGGTAGCGGCGGCGCGTGTTCGGCGTGCACGTGCACTCGGCGTCGCCCGTGCCGGCCTGCCCGCACGGGCACGGGTTCGCGGCGAGCACGAGCTGGAAGCGCGCGGGGAAGCGCGCCACCGTGCGCGCGCGGTGGATGGTGATCTCGCCCGTCTCGAGCGGCTGGCGCAGAGCATCCAGCACAGCCCCCGAGAACTCGGGCGCCTCGTCCAAGAAGAGCACGCCGTGCGCGGCGCGAGAGACAGCGCCGGGTCGGATGAGTCCGCTTCCGCCGCCGACGAGCGACGCCATGGTCGCGCTGTGGTGCGGCGCCTCGAAGGGCGGCCTCGTGATGAGTCGCGACCCGACCCCGAGCCCGGCGAGCGAGCGCACAGACGACACCTCGATCGCCGCATCGGGCCCGAGGTCGGGCAGCAGGCCCGCGAGGCGCGACGCGAGCAGCGTCTTGCCCGCTCCCGGAGGGCCGAGCATCATCAGGTGGTGGCCCCCGACCGCGGCGACCTGCAGCGCTTCGATCGCTTCGGGGTGCCCGATGACGTCAGAGAGGTCGCCGGCTGTCGGCGCTTCGTCGGTCAGCGGCGGCGAGGCGATCGGCTCGACCGGCTCTGCAGGTGGATCGAGCTCGGCCCCGTGCAGCGCGAGAACGTCGCGCAGCGTCGCCGCCCCCTCGACGCGGATGCCCGGCACGAGCTCGGCCTCGTCGCGGTTGCCCCACGGAACGACGACGAGCCGCGCCCCCGAGCGCCGCGCCGCGAGCACCGCGGGCAGCACCCCGGCGACCGGGCGCAGCCGGCCGTCGAGACTCAGCTCGCCGAGATGCACGGTGTCGGCCACTCGATCGAGATCGAGCATGCCCGTCGTCGCGAGCGCCGCGACGGCGATGCCGACGTCGAAGCCCGAGCCGTGCTTGGGCAGTGACGCCGGCGAGAGATTGACCGTCACCTTGCGGCTGGGCAGGTCGACGCCCGAGTTGGCGGCGGCCGCGCGCACCCGGTCTTTCGCCTCGCCGAGCGCGGCGTCGGGCAGTCCGATGATGGTGAACGCGGGCAGGCCGTTGGCGAGATCGGCCTCGATCTCGACGAGCGCACCGTCGACGCCGGTGAGGGCGACGGCTCTCGTGCGGGCGACGGCCATCAGGCGACCTGCCGCACGTGCTCGACGACGACGCCGTCTCGGTTCGCGACGATGGCGACGGCGTCGATGCGCAGATCGTCGACGGGCCCATGCTCGGCGCACCACGCGGCCGCGAGCCGCCGCAACCTGGCGAGCTTCACGGGGGTGATCGCATCGAAGGGATGCCCGTAGCCCACGCCGCCCCGCGTCTTCACCTCGACGACCACCGTCGTGCCCGCCTCGCGAGCGACGATGTCGATCTCGCCGAGCGAGCACCGCCAGTTGCGGTCGAGAATCGCGAACCCGAGAGCGGTCAGGTGGTCGACCGCGAGCTGCTCGCCCGTGCGACCCAGTACGTCTTTGCGCGCCATGTGCTGCCTCCTGCCCAGGAGGATGGCGGAGCATCCGCGCCCCGATCGTCGGCAGGAGCCTGATCAGGGTCGCAAGGCGACAAGAGGCCGCTGGGGAGGAGCGGCGGCGCTACTCGTCGAGCGCGAGCTCCTTCGGGAGCTTGAGCTCTTTCTTGCCGAGCTCTTCGACGTTGACGTCTTTGAAGGTCAGCACCTTGACGCTCTTGACGAAGCGGTCGCTGCGGTACACATCCCACACCCACACGTCGGTCAGGGTGAGCTCGAAGAAGAAGTCGCCCGCGACCTCGCGCACGACCTGCGTCACATCGTTGGCGAGGTAGAAGCGCCGCTCGGTCTCGACCACGTACTGGAACTGCGAGACCACGTCGCGGTACTCGCGGTAGAGGGCGAGCTCGACCTCGCGGTCGTAGTCCTCGAAATCGTCGTCGTCCATCGCACGCAGTCTAGACCGAGATCGGCAGTGTCTCGGCGGCCGGGTCGAGCGAGCGCAGCCACGTGCGCCGATGCCGATCAGTGGCGCCGTGCTCGGCGATCGCGGCGAAGTGGCCCGCGCTGCCGTAGCCCTTGTTGCCCGACCAGTCGTAGACCGGCCACAGCGCGTGGTCGGCGACCATGAGGGCGTCGCGGTGCTCCTTCGCGACGACGGATGCTCCCGCCACGGCCGCGCAGTCGCGATCGGCCTTGACCCGCGCGATGATCCGCGGCGGC
The DNA here is from genome assembly GCA_030158585.1 of Microcella sp. GTDB lineage: Bacteria > Actinomycetota > Actinomycetes > Actinomycetales > Microbacteriaceae > Microcella. The sequence goes on along the minus strand of JAOASR010000180.1, from coordinate 14,826 downwards.
GACACGAGCGCGGGGGTGAGCCAGTCGTGGCTGCCGTCGAGCAGCACGGCCGCGGCCGCGACGTCGACGCCCTGCTCGAACAGCTGGATGAGCGCGCGCCGCCCGGCGAGGCCGAGCGCCGCGACGATGCCGAGCGCGTCGACCTCGGCGGGCTCCGCCTCACCGACTGCGACCGCCGCGGCCCAGGAGCGCACGAGCGGCTCGACGGCGGCCCGCCGGGGGGCGCTGAGCAGCTTGGAGTCGCGCAGACCGAGGGGAGGAGCATCCGTCGCCTGCACGATCGCGCAGACGCCGACCGCGACGACGCCCGCGATCGCGCCCCTGCCGACCTCGTCGACGCCGATCACCACAGGGGCCCCCTGCGCGAACAGGGCGCGCTCGACCTCGAGCGTCGGATCGGCGGGAGGCACGCGATTACTCCTGCGGCGTGCGGGCCGCCCCGACGCCATCGAAGACGAAGGGGTAGTTGTCGAGCCAGCTCCAGCGGTCGATCGGCCAGCTGATGACGACCGCGCGGCCCACGACGTCGTCGATCGGCACGAAGCCCTCGCCGAACTTGTCGCGGTTGTAGCGCGAGTCGGACGAGTCGTAGCGGTTGTCGCCCATGACCCAGAGCGCGTCGGCCGGCACCTCGGCCTGGAAGTCGAGGTCGCTCACGGCGACCGCGCCCGGCGGGAGGCGCACGTACGGCTCTTCGAGAGGCACGCCGTTGACGCTCATCTGGCCGAGATCGTTGCAGCAGACCACGCGGTCGCCCGGAAGCCCGATCACGCGCTTGACGAGATGCTCGTCGCTGTCGGGCGCCGAGATGCCGACGATCGAGCCGATCCAGTCGAGCGCCGCCTGCAGCGGAGGGGCCTCGGGCTGGGGAACCGGGTTCAGCCAACCCCCTGGGTCGCGGAAGACGACGACGTCGCCGCGCTCGATCGGCACCATCTCGGGGACGAGCTGGTTGACGATGATGCGGTCGTTCTGCACGAGGGTGTTCATCATCGAATCGCTCGGGATGTAGAAGGAGCGGATGAGGAACGTCTTGATGAGGAACGAGATGAGCAGCGCCACCCCGACGATGACCACGACGTCGCGCAGGAAGAGCAGAGCGCCGCGGCGGCGGCTGGGCCGGACGTGCGTCGATGCGTCGGCGTTCGAGGACGTCTGAGCCTCGGCCTGGGCGCCGGCCTGCGCGTCGGGCGACGGGGATGCTCCGTCTGCCGGCTGCGCTGCGTTCTCTGTCATGACTCCCCTGTGCCTCGCGTCCAGTCTAGGCGGCGGCCGACGACGGCGACCGCGCCGGACGCGCCGGCACGCGCATCCCCCACGACGACGAAAGGACCCCGCCGGTGATCCGACGGGGCCCTTGTCGAGAATGCGCTCGACAGCCTAGCTGTCACGCTTCTCCTTGATCTTCGCCTTCTTGCCGCGCAGTCCGCGGAGGTAGTAGAGCTTCGCGCGGCGCACGTCACCGCGCGTGACGACCTCGATGTGGTCGATCACCGGGGAGTGCACGGGGAAGGTGCGCTCGACACCGACCTGGAAGCTGACCTTGCGCACCGTGAAGGTCTCGCGGACGCCCTCGTTCGAGCGGCCAATGACGACGCCCTGGAAGACCTGGATGCGCGAGCGGTTGCCCTCGACGATGTTCACGTGCACCTTGACGGTGTCGCCGGCGCGGAAATCGGGGATGTCGGACCGCAGGCTGGCTGCGTCGACGTGGTCGAGAATGTGCATGGCTGTTCGCTCTCTGCCACCGCCACAGGTCGATCGCGGTAGGAAGATGTCTAAGAGGTGGTTCTCGCCTCGCGAATCGACGGCTCCCCTGTGGCAGAACCGTGCCGAGGCACAAAGTGAAATGATGCCATACTGGGCGCCGTCCGGCCAATCCGAGAGATCCGCAACCGACGAGGCCGTGACCGCTTCTGAGGGGGAGATGCCGTCGATGATCGACGAACAGACGCAGGAACCGACGCTCGCGACCGACAAGGTCGTCATGCGTACCGAGCCGATCCAGCAGCGCAGCGCCGAGCGCATCGAGACCCTTCTCGACGCCGCCGCAGCGCTCGTCGACGAGGGCGGCATCGACGGCGTGACCACGAGCGCCGTGGCGAAGAAGTCACAGAGCTCGGTCGGAGTGGTCTACCGCTACTTCCCCAACATTCAGACCCTGCTGCGGGCCCTGGCCGTGCGCAACATGGAGCGCTATCTCGAGCGGGTGCAGGAGAACATCGAGAACTCGCCGCCCGAGCCATGGTCGTCGTTCGACCGCACGCTCGACATCTTCGTCGAGATGAACCGTGAGGAGCCGGGCTTCCGCGCCCTGCGCTTCGGCGACGTCATCGACCAGCGCTTCCTCAACCCCGAGCTCAGCAACAACTCGATCCTGGCCCGCGAGTTCGCCCGCCAGATCGGGGCGACGTACGACTTCGAGCCGGATGACGAGCTCGTGTTCCACGTCGAGGTGGCGGTCGAGATGGCGAGCGGTCTTCTGGGCCGAGCCTTCCAGCTCGATCCTCAGGGCGATCCTCGCTTCATCGAGTCGACCCGCGAGCTGTGCACTTCATACTTGAAGACGCACATCCCGCTCCCCCGCGCGTAGCGCGCCGTCGAAGAGACCCCATGATCGAACTGAGAACCCCTGCCGAGATCGACCAGATGCGAGCGGCGGGTCGCTTCGTCGCGAGCGTCATCACGGCCACCACCGAGGCCGCTGCCGTCGGCGTCAACCTGCTCGAGCTCGATGCGCTCGCGCACGAGATGATCCGTGCCGAGGGCGCCGAGAGCTGCTACATCGACTACCACCCCTCGTTCGGCGGCTCGCCGTTCGGCAAGGTGATCTGCACCTCGGTGAACGACGCGGCGCTGCACGGCCTGCCGCATGACTACGTGCTGCGCGATGGCGACGTGCTCTCGCTCGACTTCGCGGCCTCCGTCGACGGCTGGGTCGCCGATTCGGCGAAGACGATCATCGTCGGCACGCCTCGCGACGAGGATCTTCGGCTGATCGCCACGACCGAGCGCGCTCTCGCCGCCGGCATCGCCGCCGCTCGCGTCGGTGGCCGGCTCGGCGACATCTCTGCGGCGATCGGCGACGTCGCTCATGACGCCGGCCTGCTCGTCAATCTCGACTTCGGCGGCCACAGCGTCGGCCGCACGATGCATGGCGACCTCCACCTGCCGAACGACGGGCGTGCTGGCCGAGGGCTCAAGCTGAAGGCGGGCCTCGTCATCGCGATCGAGCCGTGGTTCATCCACGACACCGACGAGATCTACACCGACGCCGACGGCTGGACGCTCAGGAGTCGCACCGGCGCCCGCGCGGCCCACGCCGAGCACACGGTCGCGATCACGCCCGACGGCCCGCTCGTGCTGACCGCGCGCGACTGACGCGTCAGCCGACGGGGCTCGCGGCCGACACGCCATTCGCGTCGGGGTGATCGTCGAGAGCGCGGTCGGCGTCGACGGCGTCGACAGGATGACGCTGCTCGCGCCGGGAGCGCAGGGTCGTCGTCGCCATCGTCCAGCACGCGGCGACCGCCGCGGCGATGAGAAGCGGCCAGAGCAGGAAGCCCAGCAGCAGCGCTCCGGGCTCGAGCGACGTGAGTGCCAGCAGGCCGGCGATGCCGAGCTGAGCGACGACGAGGATCTTCTCGATCGTGGTCAGCGCGCGCGGTCGACGCGCTCGCACGATCGCGTGATTGATGAGCATCGAGAGCGCGAGACCGGGGTAGACGAAGGTGGCGGTGATGAGCGCCTGCACCGACGGGATGAGGTCGGTGCGGTCGGCGAGCTGAAAGAGCAGCGCCGCGGTGAAGCCCGCGAGCGCGAGCACCGCGATGAGCGGCTGCGCGAGCATCCACGGTCGCTCGCCCATGATCACTCGTCGCCGATCAGATCGGGCCGCACCCGACGCGTGCGCTCGAGTTGCTGATCGTGCCGCCAGGCAGCGATCGCGCCGTGGTTGCCGCTCAGCAGCACCGGGGGCACGTCGCGCTCGCGCCAGACGGCGGGCTTGGTGTAGCTGGGGTACTCGAGCAGACCAGACTCATGGCTCTCTTCATCGAGGCTCGCCGGGTTGCCGATGACGCCGGGTACGAGTCGGCCGACTGCTTCGATGATCGCCATCGCCGCCACCTCCCCGCCGTTGAGCACGTAGTCGCCGAGGCTCACCTCGCGAACCTCGATGCGGTCAGCGTAGTGCTCGATGACGCGCTGGTCGATGCCCTCGTAGCGCCCGCAGGCGAAGACGAGATGCTCGCGGGTGGCGAGCTCGCGGGCCGTCGCCTGCGTGAACGGATGCCCGGCGGGGCTCGGAACGACGAGCGTCGAGCCCTCTGACACGAGCTGATCGAGCAGCTCGCCCCAGGGCTCGGGCTTCATGACCATGCCGGCTCCCCCGCCGTACGGGGTGTCGTCGACGGTGCGGTGTCGATCGTGCGTCGCGTCACGCAGATCGTGCACGCGCACGTCGATGAGACCCGACTGGCGAGCCTTTCCGAGCAGCGAGACGTCGAGCACCCCGAAGAACTCGGGGAAGATCGTGACGATGTCGACGCGCACGGCTCGAGCCTAGAGCTCGCCCTCCGCGGCGGGAGCCTCGGCCTGCGCGGCCGCGTCGGACTGCTCGGGAGCATCCGTCTTCTCGAGTGCCTCGGGGGCCTCGTCGGCGACGTCCTCGAAGAGCCCAGCGGGAGGCGTGATCGTGACGGTGCCGGCCGCGATGTCGACGGCGGGCACGATCGCGCTCACGAAGGGCACGAGCACCTCGCGGTCTCCGGTGTCGATCACGAGCAGGTCCTGCGCGGGGAAGTGCTCGACGCGCACGACGCGACCGACATCGGCGCCGTCGCGCAGCGCGCGCAGGCCGACGAGCTGGAAGTCGTACCAGGCGTCGTCCTCGGGCTCTTCGGTCTCGTCCTGGTCGATCCAGAGGATCGCCTTGACGAGCGACTCGGCGCCCGTGCGATCGGAGACGCCCTCGAAGAAGCCGACGGGCTGGCCGTTGTACCAGCGCAGCTCGATGAGCGTGAGCGTCTTGCCGTGCCAGGGCGAGCTCGTCGGCACCTGAAGGGTGAACGCGGCCCCGGGCGTGAAGCGCTTGTCGGGGTCGTCGGTGTACAGCTCGAGCTTGAGGGCGCCCTTGAGCCCGTGCGCCTTGACCAGGCGGCCGACGCGCAGCTGCTGCGCGGGGGCGTCGGGGCGCGGGATCTTGACTTCGGCCACGATCGCCTAGGCGTCGGTGTCGACGACGTCGACGCGCACTCGGCGACCGTCGGCGAGCGACGAGATCACGGTGCGCAGGGCCTTGGCGGTGCGTCCGCCGCGGCCGATGACGCGGCCGAGGTCCTCGGGGTGCACGCGCACCTCGAGGACCTCGCCGCGACCCGTGCTCTGCGCGACGACGACGACATCGTCAGGGTGATCGACGATCCCCTTGACCAGATGTTCCAGCGTGTCAGCGAGCACGATGCATTAGGCCTTGTCGGCCTCGGTGGCGTCGGCCTCGACGGCCTCCGCCTCGGGGGCCTCGGCGGGAGCCTCAGCAGCCTCGACCTCAGCGGTCTCGGCGGGAGCCTCGGCGGCCGGGGCCTCCTCGACCTTCTTCTCGGCCTTGGGCTTGAGAACCGGCTTCTTGGCGGCGTCGAACTGGAACGCCTCCTTCGGCTCGGCGACGCGAACGGTGCTCTTGGCACCCTTCTCGCCCTTGAAGGTGCCCCAGTCGCCGGTGAGCTTCAGCAGCACGGCGACCTGCTCGGTCGGCTGCGCGCCGACGCTGAGCCAGTACTGGGCACGGGCCGAGTCGACCTCGATGACCGAGGGCTCCTCGGTGGGGTGGTACTTGCCGATCTCCTCGATGACGCGACCATCGCGCTTGGTGCGCGAGTCGGCGACGACGATGCGGTAGTACGGCGCGCGGATCTTGCCCATGCGCTTGAGACGGATCTTGACAGCCACGATTCTCCAGAGATGTGAACGGGGTGAGTCGGGCCGGTTGCGTGGGGCACACTCGGCGCGAAAGCTCGAAAGGCGTGCTCGCTGGCCTGATTAGAGGGTCGGGCGCGCGAGCACTCGACCCCCCATTCTTGCAGATTCCCGGGGCGGTCGCCTACCGCGGATGCTCAGCGCGAGCCGTCGCGCCAGGCCAGCCACTCCTTCGCCGCCGCGAGGTCGTAGTCGGGGCCCGTGATGCCGAGGGTGAACAGGCTCGCCCCGAGTGCGCGCAGCTCGTCGATCTCGGCGACCGGCTTCGATCCGAGCTCGACCGAGATCTCGATCTCGGCGCGGTCGCGGCCGACGGCGGCGCAGTGCTCGTCGAGGATGCCGAGCTTGCGCTCGAGCGTCGCGGCGTCGCTGAAGCTGTGCCAGATGTTCGCGTGCTCGGCGACCATGCGCAGGGTCTTCTTCTCTCCGCCGCCCCCGATGAGGATGGGGATGTCGCGCGTCGGGGCCGGGTTGAGCTTCGTCCAGCGGTCGCGGATGATCGGCAGATCTCGTGCGAGGTCGTTGAGCCGCGATCCGACGGTGCCGAACTCGTAGCCGTACTCGGTGTAGTCGCGCTCGAACCAGCCGGAGCCCGTGCCGAAGATGAAGCGGCCGGTGCCGGTGCCCTTCGCACTGATGCGGTCGATCGTGCGGGCCATGTCGGCCTGCAGGTTCGGGTTGCGGTACGAGTTGCAGTTCACGAGCGCGCCGAGCTCGATGCGGCTCGTCTGCTCGGCGATCGCGGCGAGCATCGTCCACGACTCGAAGTGCAGGCCGTCGGGCTCGCCGTAGAGCGGGTAGAAGTGATCCCAGTTGAAGACGATGTCGGCGCCGAGCTCTTCCAGCTCAGTGACGCGGTCGCGGATGAGCTCGTACGGCGCGTGCTGGGGCTGCAGCTGCACCCCGATGCGGATGGGTCGCGTGGTCATGCCCTCAGACTACGGTCGCGGTCGATGCGGGCGCCGTGCGCTCCCACGGCGCGAGCAGCTCGAGCTCGGCGGCGACGGCGAGCAGCAGAGCCTCCCCCGCACCGTCGGGCGCGGGCGCCGCGATGAGCTGCACGGCGAGGGGTGCTGCGGCCTCGTCGTGCCAGCCCGCGGGGACGACGGCGGCGGGCCACCCGAGGAGGTTCCACAGCGCGGCATAGGGGGCGTAGCCGATGTTGGCGCGCAGGTTGGCGACCCAGCCCCGACGGTGCCAGCCGTCCGCTTCCGGACCGGGCTGCGCGAGCGCCGGCGTCAGCACCAGATCGACGTCGGCCGTCGCCGCAACGACCCGGGCGCGCAGCCGAGCGACGGGCGCCGACCGCAGCGCGCCCAGACGCGACAGCGCCCGACCGGCCCGCACGTGCGCCCGCACGCGCGGCTCGAGCAGGCGCTCGTCGAGCCCGAAGTGGTCGACGTCCGAGGCGGCGCCGGCGAACCAGCGCGCGAGCACCGGCACGGGGTCCGCCGGGTACGGCAGAGCGAGATCGATGACCTCGTGGCCCGCGGCCTGAAGCGTCTCAGCCGTCGATCGCGCGGCCGCCTCCCAGCGCGGATCGAGTCGCGCGAGAGGGGTGGGGATGCTCGGCGCGAGCCCGATGCGCAGGCGACGGGTGGGCGGCCCCACGTCGGCGAGGTGCGGGCGGCCCGCCATGACCGCGAGCATGAGAGCGGCATCCGCCACCGTGGTCGCGAGGGGGCCGTTCTCGCTCATGCCGAACCAGCTGTGGGCGCCCATGTCAGCGGGCACGAGCCCCGCGCCGGGCTTGAGCCCGACGAGCCCGCAGTTCGCCGCGGGGATGCGGATCGAGCCCATGCCGTCGGCGGCGTGCGCCACGGCGACCATGCCGCTCGCGACGGCCGCGGCCGAGCCGCCCGAGGAGCCGCCGGCGGTGCGAGCGCGATTCCACGGGTTGCGCGTCGTGCCGTGCACCGAGTCGGTCGTGCCGAAGACGCAGAGCTCGGGAACGCGCGTGAGCCCGACGACCACGGCCCCGGCCGCCCTCAGTCGCTCGACGACGACGTGGTCGGTCTCGCTCGGGGTGTAGCTCGTGGCGGCGCTGCCCTCGCGCATCGGCTCGCCGGCCACGGGGATGTTGTCCTTGATCGCGATCGGCACGCCGGCGAGAGGAAGATGCTCGCCGGCCGCGACGCGCGCGTCGACCGCGACGGCCTCGGCGAGCGCAGCCTCGGCGCGCACCACCTGGAAGGCGCCGAGGTGCGGATCGAGCGAGGCGATGCGAACGAGGGCGGCGCGGGTCTCGGCGACGGCGGTCGTCGTGCCGGCGCGCACGGCGGCGGCGGTCGCGGTCGCGGTCGCGGACTCCGCGGCGGCGGGGAGGGTCATGGCCTCACCCTACGACGCGACGCGCCTCCCAGCAGCGGCAGGGAGGCACGCGCGAGACTCGTCGCATGACCGATCGCGCGACGACCCGCCCCGGCACGACCTGGCCGCAGCGCCTCGCCCGCTGGGCCCTCGGCGGCGTGCTCGCGTTCGCAGGCGTCGGCCACCTCACCTACGGGCGCGAGGAGTTCCTCGCCCAGGTGCCGCCGTGGCTGCCGATCGAGCCCGACCTCGTCGTGCTGGGCTCGGGTGCCGTCGAGATCGCCCTCGGGCTCGCACTCATCGTGCTCGGTCGCTGGCGGGTCGCCGTGGGCTGGGCGACGGCGCTGTTCTTCCTCGCGATCTTCCCCGGCAACATCGCGCAGTTCACGGAGGGCCGCGACGGCTTCGGCCTCGACACCGATCTCGCGCGGGGCATCCGTCTGCTCTTTCAGCCGCTCCTGGTCGCGTGGGCGCTGTGGTCGACGGGCGCCTGGCGCGTCTGGCGGGATGCTCGGCGAGCGAACGCGGAGCGCGCGGCCTGATTCGCCACCGCGTGACGCACTGCTAGGTTCGGCCCGACGGCACCACCACTCCCAGCCGCCACGCCGCTGAAGGAGCCCACTCTCATGGCACGAACCGCCCGCACCCCCGAGCAACAGATCGCCCGGCTGCGCACCTACAACGTCGTCGCCGGCGTCGCGCACCTCGTGCAGGCGATCGGCTTCGCCATCGTCCTCACGATGCTCAGCGAGCAGGTGCTCTACGCGGTCACGGCCGACTACCTCGCGGGCCCTCCCGGCGTGCCGATCCCGCCCGAGCGCGTCACGCTCTTCGAGGTCAACATCGGCATCGGCGTCGTGGCCTTCCTCGGACTCAGCGCGTTCTTCCACTTCCTCATCTCGAGCCCGTGGTTCTTCGGCCGCTACAAGAACGGCCTGCTGCAGAACCGCAACTACTTCCGCTGGACGGAGTACTCGCTCAGCTCGTCGATCATGATCTGGCTGATCCTCGCCATCAACGGCGTCACCGACGTCGCCGCGCTCGTGTCGATCTTCGCCGTCAACGCCGCGATGATTCTCTTCGGCGCCCTGCAGGAGAAGTACGAACAGCCTGGCTCGGGCGGCCTGCTGCCGTTCATCTTCGGCTCGATGGTCGGCATCGTGCCCTGGATCTTGATCCTCGTGTACTTCCTGCGCCCGGGCAGCGAGAGCGAGGTCGCCGCACCCGACTTCGTCGTCGGCATCGTCATCTCGCTCTTCGTGTTCTTCAACACCTTCGCCGTCAACCAGTGGCTGCAGTACAAGCAGGTCGGCAAGTGGAAGAGCTACCTGCAGGGCGAGCGCACGTACATCACGCTGAGCCTCGTCGCGAAGACGGCGCTCGCGTGGCAGGTGTTCTCGGGGGCGATCATCCCCGCAATCGCGAGCTGATGCGACGGCGCGCTCCCGCGCCGAATGTTGTTGTGGCACTCGGGGCAGTTACAAGCTATCCTGCCCGAGGAGCGACACGTGAGAAGCTCTCGCCTGAGTGGGTAGTCGGGCGCCGTACTCCGGCCCTACGGCCGATGCCACAGAGGCTCCGATGTCGACCCTTCGCACCCGTGTTCGCACCACCGTCGTCGCTCTCGCCCTCGCGAGCCTGATCGCCCCGGTCGCCGCCACGCCCGCCGTGGCCGCGGGTGATGACGTCATCATCATCCCCTCCACGATTCCGCTGATCACGCAGAGCACGGATCCTTCGTTCTTCACCGTCGACGGCACCGGAGCACTCGACATCACGGTTCCCGCCGGCGAGTCCATCCAGCCGCAGTGCGTTCCGATCGCCGGAGGCATCGTCAGCTGCATCGGCGCTCCGTCAGAGCGCGATCCGCTCGAAGACATCGGGGTCGGCGGTCTCTCCGATTTCCTCGCGTCCGACTCGGGCGATCATGTGGGCGCGCTGGCGTGGATCATCCGCGAGGCGATCGACGCTCTTGCGCTGCTCTACGACGTGCCCAACGATGGCCGGATCGAGCGCTACGCGGGCGACGAGATTCGCGGATACGTGCTCTCGCGCGTCATCGACATCTTCGATCGATCGCTGTACAGCGTCCCGCTCTCGCCGAACGAGCAGCTGACCTACGACTACTTCACCGAGATCTTCCTCGAATCCGACCGCGCGGTCGCCCAGTACGCCCAGGACGAGTACACGCGCTTCATGAACAACGAATGCGGGTACCGGCCGCCCGCAGCCCCCGCGTTCGTCACCGACCCGGTGGTGCTGCCCGAGGCCGTCGTGAACTGGTGCTCGCGCCCGCGCACCTCGCTCGAGACCCAGTTCGTCTTCGCGCCGCCGATCCCGTCGGCGGAGGAGTTCCAGGCGTGGGGCGTCTATCGCAATGCCGAGGCCCTCGGCCTGGGCGCGTACACCAGCGGAACCGTCCAGCAGAACCTCGTCGACGCCCAGAACGCCGCCTACCAGATCGGGGCCGTCGGCGCCGTCGCGGGAGCCGCCATCGCGGGTGGCGCTGCCAGCGCGTTCGTCGCCGGCAGTGCGTCGGGCATCGCCGGCGCGATCGCGGGCGTCGTGGCGCCGTACGCGGGCGCGTCGTTCTTCGTGCCCTCGGGCGTCGCGGGCACAGCGGGTTCGAGCATCATCACCGGTTCGGTGACGGCGTCCGCAGCGGCGGCCGCAGCGACCGTCGTGGCCGTCGTCGTCGTCGCGATCGTCGTCACGGCGGTCGCGATCGTGCAGCTCGTCGCCTATGAGGAGGTCGGGCGGACGGTCAGCGCGAACCTCGCCAACGCGCTCGCCTCGCGAGACCCGTTCGGACTCGACAGCCGCCGATCGGAGTTCGCCGGCCTCGGTCTGCGTGAGAACCTGCCCATCGACAACCTGCCCGCCTACCGGTCGGCGAACGCGATGGCTCGCATTCTCGCGACCGTGGTGGATGTCACGAGCGCCCGATACGGCGGAGTCTACGTCTCCGATACGACCGGAGTGTGGGCCGACAGCGCGACGACCGTCTCGGACTTCAGCTTCGTCGTCACCGACTCAGCGGGAACCCGCTCTGCCAGCAGCATCGTGGTGCCCGTCGACGGCGTCGCCACGACGGTCCGGTTCAGCGACGGCTGGGTGATCACCGACAGCGGTGCCGGTGAACGGGCGACCTTCTCGTTCCCGTTCATCACTCCGGCCGGCGAGCCTGCACTCGCCTCCCGCACCGCCCTCTCGGAGGGCGGGTTCACCGTCAGCGTGCTGCAGCCCGACAACACCCTCCAGCAGGAGAACGTCGAGGCGATCGAGTACCTCGACGCCAACGGCGATCTCGTGAGGGTGTCGCTCGTGAGCGACTCGACCTCCGGACTCGCCGGCCCCACGCCGAGCGCGGTCGGACCGCTCACGCCGGGCCGCACGGTGATCCTGCGCCCGAACCCGGTCGACCTGAACGGGGCGTTCGACCTGGACCGTTTCGTCAGCGGCTACGACTACTCGTGGACCGTCGTCCGTCATGACCCCTCCACCAACGCGTGGGTCGAGGTGGCGGCTGCCGAGGGTTACGACACCCGATTCATCCCCCAGGCGATCGGCGCCTACCGTGCGAGCGTGCTCATGAGCGACACCGACCCGTCCGACGGCACCGACGATGACGTGTGGGGAGCCGTCAACTTCGCGGTGACGGCGCCGACAGCTCAGATCGCCTCGTTGCAGCTGACCGACGACGGCGTCAGTGCGTTGCGCGTCACGATGCAGCTGACCGCAGAGGTTCCGGCCAACGACTACACCGTGGTGATCACCTGGCCCGGTTCGGTCGACGGCGACGCCCCGACCACCACGACGCTCGCGCTGCCCTGCATCCAGGTCGACGCGCTCAGCTGCTCGACCGTGAACACGGCGTCGTTCCCCGAATTCGATGACCGACTGGCGTACACGCTTCCCCACGACGCCGCGCTCGCCCAGGGCGTCACCGTGAGCATCACTGACCGGTTCGGCGACGGGACGACCCAGCGCTTCTCCATCGATGACCCCGCGCGTCCCACGATCATCCCGCCGGCGACTGCCCCGAGCCCGGCGCAGCCGGGAATCGTCACCTTCGCTCCCGAGATGACGACTCTCCAGGTGCCGGTCGGCTACGGCGTCGACCCGAACTACGAGATCGCTCGCCTCGAACCCGGCACGGGCGGCACGCTCACGAATTTCGGCCTAGTCGACCCGTCGACGAACCTTCCCGTCACCAGCCTCGAGCTGCCGGGCGGGGGAGCCCGAGCGAGCATCGTCTACGACCGCGACCTCGACGAGTGGCTCGTGTCGATCCGCGTCACGGCCACGGCAGCTGAGGTAGGCCGCCAGGTGGTTCCTCTCGTCGTGCAGCAGGTCACCGGTGCCCGCACGGTGCTGCCGCTGACGCTCGACCTGGTGCCCGCATCCGGCGATCGATTCAGAGGCGCGGTCGCGACCAGCGTCGACCCCGCCAACATCGCGGTGGATGCCCTGCCGACGCTCGTGCCCTACGTCATGGGAGGCAAGGCCGTGTGGGGCGAATACGCCTCCGATGTCTGCGTGAGTCTCGAGTTCACCGATTTCCCGAGCACCCCGGTCGAGGCCTGCGGCCCGGTCAGCGAGCTGCTCGGTGCCGACGGAGCGTTCGAGCCGATCGCCTTCCGCGACTTCCTGCCCGCAGGCGTCCGAGCGGGCCGCTACGAGGTGGCCGTGTCGGTGCCGGGCGGCGACCGCGCCGACGCGACTCCGATCGTCTCGAGCTTCCGACTGCTGGTCGGGCCTCCGAGCATCAGCGAGATCACCTGGGACCCGACGACCGAGGCGATCGCGTTCACCACCGACCCGGCGAATCCGGAGACTCCGATCGAGACCGTCGAGTGCCGACTCGATGACGACGTCGTCGACTGCGGCGACGCCGCCCGCGGGGTCTGGCCGAGCGGAAGCCTCGTACCCGGCGAGCGAACCTTCACGGTCGAGGTCACGGCCGAGGGTGGCAATTACACCCAGCGATCGCTGACCTTCACCGTCGCCGGGACGGTCGATCCCGACCCGACCTCTCCTCCGGCGATCTCGCTCTCTGCTCGTTCTGCTGCCGCCGGCGACACCGTGACGGTCATCGGCGAAGGATTCACTCCCGACGAGTCCATCCGCATCGAGCTGCGTTCTGAGCCCGTCGTGCTCGCAACGCTCACGGCCGACGGATCGGGGGGCTTCTCGACCGACGTGACCGTGCCGCTCGATACCCCGGCAGGCGAGCATGTCATCGCCGCCATCGGGAGCACGTCGGGGCTCACGGCGACGTCGCCGATCACCATCGCCGCGGCGCCGGTCGACCCGGTCGACCCCACGGATCCCGGTGACCCGACCATTCCGAGTGAGCCGACACCGCCGGCAACGCCTGAGGAGCGGCCCGGCGCGGCATCACCGGAAACCCCGGGCGCTCTCGCGTCATCGGGCCCCGCCGACCTCGCGGGAATCCTGGGCCTCGCGCTGCTCGCTCTGCTGACGGGCCTGCTCGTCGTGCGCCGGCGCGCCGCGTAGAACGGCGGGGCTCGGCGCTTCGGCGTCGAGCCCCGCCGCCAGCGGTGATCAGACGCCGACCAGTGCCCGTGGCTAGCGGCCGAGGAACTTCTGCAGCGCGGCCAGCTCGTCAGCCGTAGGCTCGGTGCCGCCCGCGGCCCCCGCTCCCCCGACGCCGCCCAGCCCGAAGCCCGAGCCTGCTGCGGCACCGGTGGGCCGAACACCCTGAGCGCGGGCGGCCTCTTCGGCCGCGCGCTTGGCGGGGTTGCCCGACTTCGAGGCACCCTTGCCCTTCTTCTTCGCCGCGGCCTTGCGGGCGCTCGCGGCGCCGCCGCCTCCGCCCATGCCGGGGATCGGGCCCATGCCCGGCACGTTGGGCACGCCGCCCTTGGCGACGGTCTTCATCATCTTCGCGGCCTGCTCGAAGCGGTTGACGAGCGCGTTGACCTCGGTGACGGTCGTTCCCGAGCCGCGCGCGATGCGCAGGCGACGCGAGCCGTTGAGGAGCTTCGGCATGCGGCGCTCGGCGACCGTCATCGACTGGATGATCGCCTCGGTGCGCGTCAGCTCGCTCTCATCGAAGTTGTCGAGCTGCTCGCGCATGCCGCGGGCTCCGGGGAGCATCCCGAGCATGCCCTTGATCGAGCCCATTTTCTTGAGCTGCTGCATCTGCGACAGGAAGTCTTCGAGCGTGAAGCTGTCGGTCGCGAACTTCTCGGCGACCTTCTGCGCTTCGTCCTGATCGAACGCCTTCTGCGCCTGCTCGATGAGGCTCAGGATGTCGCCGAGGTCGAGGATGCGGCTCGCCATGCGGTCGGGGTGGAAGGGCTCGAAATCGTCGAGGCCCTCACCGGTCGAGGCGAACATGATGGGCCGGCCCGTGATGCTCGCGACGCTGAGCGCGGCACCGCCGCGCGCGTCGCCATCCAGCTTCGAGAGCACGACGCCGGTGAAGTCGACGCCGTCTTGGAACGCCTTCGCCGTCGCGACCGCGTCTTGCCCGATCATCGCGTCGATGACGAACAGCACCTCGTCGGGGTC
>JAOASR010000179.1 GCA_030158585.1 Microcella sp. | reverse complement strand
CTGGAGCGAGAAGGGCGGCTGGCACCGCCCGCGCGTGCAGCCCTACGGCCCCATCTCGCTCGACCCGGCGGCCTCGGTGCTGCACTACGGGCAGGAGATCTTCGAGGGCCTCAAGGCCTACCGTCACGCCGACGGCTCGATCTGGTCGTTCCGCCCCGACGCGAACGCGCGCCGCCTGCAGCGCTCGGCGAAGCGCATGGCGCTGCCCGAGCTGCCGGTCGAGCACTTCCTCGCCTCGCTGCGCGAGCTCATCGCGGTCGACGGCGACTGGGTGCCGAGCGCGGCCGAGACGAGCCTCTACCTGCGGCCCTTCATGTTCGCGAAAGAGGCATTCCTGGGCGTGCGACCCGCGCACAAGGTCGCCTACTACGTGATCGCGTCGCCCGCGGGCGCCTACTTCTCGGGCGGCGTCGCGCCGGTCTCGATTTGGCTGACGACGCACTACTCGCGCGCCGGCAAGGGCGGCACGGGCGCGGCGAAGACGGGCGGCAACTACGCCTCGTCGCTCGTCGCGCAGGCCGAGGCGGCCGAGCACGGCTGCCAGCAGGTGCTGTTCCTCGACTCGGTCGAAGGACAGTACCTCGAAGAGCTCGGCGGCATGAACGTCGTGCTCGTCAAGAAAGACGGCACGCTCATCACGCCCCTGAGCGACTCGATCCTCGAGGGCATCACGCGCGACTCGATCCTGCAGCTCGCCGAAGACCGCGGCCACACGGTCGAGCGTCGCCGTGTCACGCTCGACGAGTGGCGCGAGGGCGTCGCCTCGGGCGACATCGTCGAGGCGTTCGCGTGCGGCACCGCGGCGGTGGTGACGCCGATCGGCCTTCTGAAGGGCGTTGTCGACGGCGAGCCCTTCGAGATCGGCTCGGCCGACGCGCAGCCGGGCGAGCTGACGATGTCGCTCCGCCAGGAGCTCACCGACATCCAGTACGGCCGCCGCCCCGACCCCCATGGGTGGATGCTCCGCCTGGACGCCTGACCCCGTGTCGACGCGCTCTGCTCGCCTGCGGGCGGTGCACCGCCTCGGCGTGCTCGCGCTCGCGAGTCTCGGCGGCGCGGTCATCGGACTCATGGGCTCGTTCACGCACCAGTCGCTGCCCCCGGTCGGGCTCGCCATCGCTCTCGTGACGGTCGGCCTCTACGCGGCGGGCCTGCGGGTGTGGGGCGACGACCGCGGCCCGGCCCTCGCCGGGGCGTTCGGCGTCTCGGCGGTGACCCTCGGGCTCTCGTCGCCGGGCGCGGGCGGCTCGGTCGTGATCCCCGGCAACCTGCTCGGCTACGGCTGGAGCTTCGGCCTCATGCTCGTCGCCCTGCTGATCCTCGCGTGGCCCCGCGTTCAGCGCCCTCCCCGTCGCGAGGCCGGTAGCATCGAAGAGCCCCCGTCCGAAGAGAAGGATCCGACAGCGCCGTGACCTATGTGATCGCACTTCCCTGCGTCGATGTCAAAGACCGTGCGTGCATCGACGAGTGCCCGGTCGACTGCATCTACGAGGGCGACCGGATGCTCTACATCCACCCCGACGAGTGCGTCGACTGCGGCGCCTGCGAGCCCGTGTGCCCCGTCGAGGCCATCTACTACGAAGACGACCTGCCCGAGCAGTGGAGCGACTACTACCGCGCCAACGTCGAGTTCTTCCAGGAGATCGGCTCGCCCGGCGGTGCCGCGAAGGTCGGCGTGATCCACAGCGACCACGAGGTCGTCTCGGTCCTCCCGCCGCAGAACTGACCGCCGGCGCCCGTGAACCGCTCCGGTCACCCGGCGGCCGAGACGGCCACCGGCGCTGGCGCCGCGACGGCCGTCAGACATGACGCCCGTCCTGATGCGAAGCGCGCGCTTCCTGACTTCCCCTGGGACTCGCTCGCGCCGTTCGCGGCTCGCGCTCGCGCCCACGCCGGCGGCATCGTCGACCTCTCGGTCGGCTCGCCCGTCGATGAGACCCCCGCGGTCGTGCGCGACGCGCTCATCGCCGCGACCGACGCGCACGCCTACCCGCAGACCATGGGAACGCCCGCCCTGCGCGAGGCGATCGTCCGCTGGTACGCCCGACGCCGCGGCGTGACGCTTCCTGGCACGGATGCTGTGCTCCCGACCATCGGATCCAAAGAGCTCGTCGCCCTCCTGCCGCTGCTGCTCGGCCTCGGCCGCGACGACGTCATCGTGCACCCCCGCACCGCGTACCCGACGTATGCCGTCGGCGCCGCGCTGCTCGGCGCGACCGCCGTGGCGGAGGACGACCCTGCCCGCTGGCCCAAGGGCGCGCGCCTCATCTGGATCAACTCGCCGGGCAACCCCGACGGCGCCGTCCTCGGCGTCGACGGGCTGCGAGCCGCGGTCGCGCGGGCCCGCGAGCTGGGCGCCGTGCTCGTCAACGACGAGTGCTACGCCGAGCTCGGGTGGGAGCCCGAGCGCTGGGGCGAGGCGCCCGCCGACCCTGGTGCCGAGGGCACGCACGGGGGCGCGCTCGTGCCGAGCATCCTCGACCCCCGCGTCATCGACGGCGACGCGACCGGCCTGCTGAGCGTGTACTCGCTGTCGAAGCAGTCGAATCTCGCGGGCTACCGAGCGGCGTTCCTCGCCGGCGACCCCGCGATCGTGAAGCAGCTGCTCGACGCGCGCAAGCACCTCGGACTCATCCCGCCCGCGCCCGTGCAGGCGGCCATGATCGCGGCACTCGACGACGACGCGCACGTCGCGGCGCAGCGCGAGATCTACCGGACGAGACGGGATGCCCTGGCCGGCGCCCTGCGCACGGCCGGCTTCCGCATCGACCGCTCGGAGGCCGGGCTCTACCTCTGGGCCACGCGCGACGAGCCCGCCCTCGAGACGCTCGCGTGGCTCGCCGACCGGGGCATCCTCGTCGCCCCAGGAACCTTCTACGAGGGGGAGTCGTCGACCCACGTGCGCTTCGCGCTCACGGCGACGGATGAGCGCATCGCCGAGGCCGTGTCGCGCCTCGCGTGACCGGCTCTGTCGGCTCTCACGGACATCCTTGGCGCTGTTCGACAAACGGCACCTCGGCACCTTGGTCGATGCGGCACTGGTCGGCGCGGTCGCCTAGGCTGTAGGTCGGGTTCCTTCCGCGGACCGGCACCACCCCGACTCTTCGCGGCCATATCCCGCCACCACCCCCGACCCCACCAACGCGAGGAGGCGCAGTGAGCGACGCCGACAAGGCCGTGCTGCAGTTCCCCGGCGGAACCGCGGAGTTCCCCATCCTGACGAGCGTCGACGGCGCTTCGAGTCTCGACCTCTCGACCCTGACGAAGCAGACGGGCCTCACGGCGCTCGACTACGGCTTCGTCAACACCGCCTCGACCAAGAGCGCGATCACGTTCATCAACGGCGACGAGGGCATCCTGCGCTACCGCGGGTACGCGATCGAAGACATCGCGGCGAACTCGAGCTTCCTCGAGGTCGCCTGGCTGCTCATCTATGGCGACCTGCCGAGCGCAAGCGAGCTCGCCGAGTTCGACGAGCGCGTGCGCCGCCACACGCTCCTGCACGAAGACTTGAAGCGCTTCTTCGACTCGCTGCCGCACCAGGCGCACCCCATGTCGGTGCTGTCGTCGGCCGTCTCGGCGCTGTCGACCTACTACGGCGACTCGCTCAACCCGCACGACCCCGAGCAGGTCGAGATCTCGACCATTCGCCTGCTGGCGAAGCTGCCCGTCATCGCGGCGTACGCGCACAAGAAGTCGGTCGGTCAGGCGTTCCTGTACCCCGACAACTCGCTGAGCTTCGTCGACAACTTCCTGCGACTCAACTTCGGCACGATGGCCGAGCCGTACCAGGTGAACCCCGTGATGTCGCAGGCCCTCGAGCGCCTGCTGATTCTCCACGAAGACCACGAGCAGAACGCGTCGACCTCGACCGTGCGCCTCGTGGGCTCGACCGAGGCCAACCTGTTCGCGTCGATCTCGGCCGGCATCAACGCGCTCTCGGGCCCGCTGCACGGCGGCGCGAACGAGTCGGTTCTGACGATGCTCGCGCGCATCCGCGACTCGGGCGAGGGCGTCGAGCGCTTCGT
Source organism: Microcella sp. (assembly GCA_030158585.1). Taxonomy (GTDB): domain Bacteria; phylum Actinomycetota; class Actinomycetes; order Actinomycetales; family Microbacteriaceae; genus Microcella. The sequence goes on along the minus strand of JAOASR010000179.1, from coordinate 1,200 downwards.
CGAGCGCGTGAAGAACAAGGAAGACGGCATCAAGCTCATGGGCTTCGGCCACCGGGTCTACAAGTCGTACGACCCGCGCGCCAGGCTCGTGAAAGAGAGCGCCGACGCGGTGCTCGCCGACCTCGGCATCAGCGACCCACTGCTCGACATCGCGCGCGAGCTCGAGCAGATCGCCCTCGACGACGACTACTTCAAGGAGCGTCGTCTCTACCCGAACGTCGACTTCTACACGGGCGTCATCTACAAGGCGATGGGATTCCCGACGCGCATGTTCACGGTGCTCTTCGCGATCGGCCGCCTGCCGGGCTGGATCGCCCACTGGCGCGAGATGAACGACGACCCCCAGACCAAGATCGGCCGCCCGCAGCAGCTGTACACGGGCGCGCCGGCGCGCGACTGGCCGCAGCGCTAGACGCAGCGCTGGTCGCGGGCGCGCTGCCCGTCAGCCGCCGCTACAGCCGCCACGCCCTGTCCCGGCGAACGCCGAGCCGGCGTCCCCGTTCGTTCATTCGGAGTCGGCGATGTGCAACGCGGCGTGCCGCGTGGTCGGCGCGGCGTGTTGCCTATCGGACCCGAATGAGCGAACGGCATGGGAGCGCGCGCTCAAGCGCTGACCCGCACGCGCGCGCACACGGGTGGGCGGTGCCCGGCGCGCCGCCCGCAGCCTGCGCGCGGCTACGCGTGCAGCGCCTCGTTGAGCACGACGCCGGCGCCCGAGCGGGGCAGCACCTCGACCGCACCGGTGACCGAGTTGCGCCGGAACAGCAGGCCGGCCACGCCCGAGAGCTGCGCCGCCTTCACGGTGCGCGGGCGGGCATCCGCATCGAGGGTGCCGTCGAGCACGACGACCTTCGTGCCCGCGGTCACGTAGAGGCCAGCCTCGACGACCGAGTCGTCGCCGATCGAGATGCCGATGCCCGAGTTCGCACCGAGCAGCGCGCGCTCGCCGATCGAGACGCGGTGCTGGCCGCCGCCCGACAGCGTGCCCATGATCGAGGCTCCTCCGCCGATGTCGCTGCCGTCGCCGACGACGACGCCCTGGCTGATGCGGCCCTCGACCATCGAGGCGCCGAGGGTGCCGGCGTTGAAGTTGACGAAGCCCTCGTGCATGACGGTCGTGCCGGGCGAGAGGTAGGCGCCGAGGCGCACGCGCGAGGCGTCGGCGATGCGCACGCGCGGCGGCGTGACGTAGTCGAGCAG
>JAOASR010000178.1 GCA_030158585.1 Microcella sp. | reverse complement strand
ATCGCCTCGGCGACCTTGGCCTGCGGGGCGAGGATGACGCCGATGCCCTGCGTGCCCTCGAGCAGCTTGATGACGACGGGGGCGCCGCCTACGCGCTCGATCGCGGGGCGCACGTCGGCGCGGTTGCGCACGAAGGCCGTCGCGGGCATCCCGATGCCGTGTCTGCTGAGAATCTGGGTGGCTCGCAGCTTGTCGCGGGCGTTGCTGATGCCGTTCGAGGTGTTGGGGGTGAAGACGTCCATCTGCTCGAACTGGCGCACGACGGCCGTGCCGAAGTAGGTGATCGAGTTGCCGATGCGCGGCAGGATCGCGTCGTACGTCGACAGCGGCCGACCGCGGAAGTCGAGGTCGGGCTCGGGCCCCGTGAGGTCGATGGCGAAGCGCAGCGTGTTGAGCACCTTGACCGTGTGGCCGCGCTGCACGGCGGCCGCCCGCAGGCGCGAGGTGGAGTACGAGTGCGGGGCACGTGAGAGGATGGCGAGTTTCATGGGGTGCCCCTGACAAGATGAGGGTGTGACTGAGCCCCGCCATTCAACCACCATCGCCGGGTGGCGCGAATGGGTGGGTCTGCCGGCCGCGGGCATCCCGTGGATCAAGGCGAAGCTCGACACCGGCGCCCGCACCTCGAGCGTGCACGCCTACGACGTCGAGGTCGTCGGCGAGGGCGCAGACGAGCGCGTGCGGTTCCGCATCCAGCCCTGGCAGGAGTCGGCCGACGACGCCGTCGTCATCGAGTGCCCCGTGCACGATCGGCGAACGGTGCGCAGCTCATCGGGCCACGCCGAAGAGCGCATCGTCGTGCTCATGGACGTCGCCATCATGGGCCGCGTCGTGTCGACCGAGGTCACGCTGAGCAATCGCGACGCGATGGGGTTCCGGATGCTCATCGGCCGTCAGGCGCTGCGCCACGGCTTCGTGGTCGACTCATCGAGGTCGTTCCTCGGCGGCCGCGCGCCCAAAGAGGTGCGCCGCGCCAACCGCGGTCGGTAGTCGACGCATCGACAGAAGGAATTCGTTCGCGCCCCCGACAGGATTCGAACCTGCGGCCCTCAGTACCGGAAACTGATGCTCTATCCCCTGAGCTACGGAGGCGAGAGTCAGCCTAGCGGGTTCCCCGCAGAGGCGGTGCCGTGCCAGCATGTGGCCATGACGGGGCCGTCGTCGCGGGGCGCGCTCATCCGCGAGGTCGGATGCGCGATCGACGGCGAGCTCGGAGAGCCGGCGTCGCTCGTTCTCGCCATCGCCGTCGCCGACGCGCAGGGCCTGTCGCGATCGGAGCGCATGCGCGTCGAGATCGACGGCCGCGCGCTCGACGTCGCCGAGCATCCCGGGCCTGTGGGCACCCGCTGGCACACGGTGGACGCCCCCGCGGGAGTGCTCCGGATCGAGTACGAGGCCACCATGATCGGCCGCGCCGCGCCCGCTCGCGTCTCGCCGCTCGAGCGCATCGTCGACGTGCGGCCGAGCCGGTACGTGCAGAGCGACATCCTTCCGGCGCTCGTCGACGACGAAGTGGTGCGGGCCTTCGCTGAGCTGCCGCCCCTCGAGCGCATCACTGCGGTGCGCGACACCGTCGACGGTGCGCTCGAGTACTCGTGGGAGTCGACGCGGCCCACCGACGGGCTCGCCGAGCCGCTCGAGGCCGGGCGAGGTGTCTGCCGCGACTTCGCTCACGTCGTCGCCGGCCTGCTGCGCGCGACCGATCTGCCGGCGCGCGTGGTGTCGGTGTACGCACCGGGTCTCGTGCCGATGGATCTGCACTCGGTCGTCGAGGTCGCGGTGGGCGATGAGTGGCTGCTGCTCGACGCGACCGGGCTCGCACCGCGCAGAACGATGCTGCGCATCGCGACGGGGCGGGATGCCGCGGACACGGCGTACCTCGCGAGCGACGGCTCGGCGCTCGCCGTGACCGCCCTGCGTGTGCGCGCCGAGGCCTCCGAGCTCGCGCCGGAGCGATCGGCCGAGCTCGTCGCGCTCGGTTAGGGAGGCCGACGAGCGCTCGCACGGGCGTCGGTAGGATTCCAGGGTGAATCCCGACCTTCTCGCCTCGTCTCTGCTCGCCGCCGTCACCGCCGCGGTCGAGCGATGCGATGGCGAGGTCGCGGCGACGCTCGCCGTCGGCGACATCGCTCTCGAGCGCCCGCGCAACCGCGATCACGGCGACTGGGCGACGAGCGTCGCGCTCAAGCTCGCCAAGCGCATCGGCCTCGCCCCGCGCGCGCTCGCCGAGGAGCTCGCGACCGCGTTCGGCGAGATCGAGGGCGTCGCGAGCGTCGAGATCGCGGGCCCCGGCTTCCTCAACATCCGCCTCGAGGCCGGCGCTGCGGGCTCGCTCGCCGCCGCGATCCTCGACTCCGGTGAGGCCTACGGCCGCAACGAGGCTCTCGCGGGCGAATCGATCAACCTCGAGTTCGTCTCCGCCAACCCGACGGGCCCGCTGCACATCGGCCACACGCGCTGGGCGGCGCTCGGCGACTCGCTCGCGCGCGTGCTGAGCGCGGCGGGCGCGCACGTGACGAGCGAGTTCTACATCAACGACGCGGGCGCGCAGATGGACACGTTCGGCGAGTCGGTGCTCGCCGCCGCGCTCGGCGAGCCGGCCCCCGAGAACGCCTACCCGGGCCAGTACATCGCCGATCTCGGCGCCCGTGCGCTCGAGGCCCGCCCCGATCTGCCCGAGCTGCCGCGCGACGAGGCCGTCGCCGTGGCGCGCGAGCTCGCGTACGGCTGGCAGCTCACCGAGATCCAGGAGTCGCTCGCGCGCTTCAACGTGCACTTCGACGTGTGGTTCAGCGAGCGCACCCTGCACACCGCGGCCGACAGCGGGGTGAGCCCGATCGACGGTGCGGTCGACCGCTTGCGCGCGCAGGGTCACGTCTTCGATGAGGACGATGCGATCTGGGTGCGTACGACCGACTTCGGCGACGACAAAGATCGCGTGATCAAGCGCGGCAACGGCGTCTACACCTACTTCGCCGCCGACGCGGCGTACTACCTGTCGAAGAAGGATCGCGGCTTCGCGCGCACGATCTACCTCCTTGGCGCCGACCACCACGGCTACGTGCACCGTCTCAAGGCGCTCGCGGGCGCGGCGGGTGACGACCCCGAGAACGACATCGAGGTGCTCATCGGTCAGCTCGTGAGCATCAACGGCGCACGTCTCAGCAAGCGCGCGGGCAACATCATCGAGCTCAACGACCTGCGCGAGTGGCTCGGCACCGACGCGCTGCGCTACTCGCTCGGGCGCTTCCCGGCCGACTCGCCGCTCACGCTCGACCCCGAGCTGCTGCAGAAGCGCACGAACGACAACCCCGTCTTCTACGTGCAGTACGCCCACGCGCGCACGCACCAGGTCGCGCGCAACGCGGCCGCCGCGGGCGTCGACGGCTCGCAGTTCGCCGCCGAGCTGCTCACCGACGAGACCGAGAGCATCCTGCTCGGGGCTCTCGCCGAGTTCCCGCGCATCGTCGCCCAGGCCGCGAGCCTGCGCGAGCCCCACCGTGTCGCCCGCTACCTCGAAGAGCTCGCCGCAGCTTTCCACCGCTGGTACGACGCGTGCCGCGTGACGCCCCTGGGGGATGCTCCCGTCGAGCCCGTGCACCACTCGCGCCGCGTGCTCGCCGATGCGACGGGCCAGGTCTTGCGCAACGGGCTCGGCCTGCTGGGCGTCTCGGCTCCCGAGCGGATGTGACCGTGAGCGACGAGACGGTTCCGCTGCCCGACCGCGTCGCGGCGCAGGTCGCCGCCGCGCCTCCCTCCCCGCCGCGGAAGCGCCGCGGCGGCCTCATCGCCCTCGTCGTCGTTCTCGTCGTGCTCGTCCTGCTCGCGATCGCCGCCGTCGTCGCCGACGGCCTCGTGCGCGGGGCGATCCGCGACGAGGTCGCCGATCGTGTGCGCACGGTGCTCGAGCTCGAGCCCGATCACCTCGTCGACGTCGACATCGCGGGCGCCTCGGTGCTGCTGCAGGCGGCGGCGGGCCGCTTCGAGCGCGTGACCGTCGACGCGGGCGAGATCGGGGCCGGTGACCTGCGGGGCTCGCTCGAGATCGCGGCCACGGGCATCCCCACCGATCTGTCGCAGACCGCCGATCGCGTCGAGGCGACGTTCACGGTCGCCGAGAGCGATCTGCCGGCGATCGCGAGTGCGCTCTCGAACGCCGAGATCGAGGATGTCGTGCTCGAGCAGGGCGAGATCCGGTTCCGGTCTGCGCTCGATCTGCTCGGCATCCCGCTCGAGTTCGCCGTCGGCCTCATGCCCGAGGCTGTCGACGGCGCGCTCGCCTTCACGCCCTCGACTCTTGCGATCAACGACGAGCAGATCGACCTCGCGCAGTTCGCCGAGCAGTTCGGCGGTCTCGGCGATGGGCTCCTCGCGACGCAGACGGTGTGCGTGGCCGAGCAGCTGCCGCGCGACCTCGTGCTCGAGAGCGTCGACGTGGGCGAGGATGCGCTCGTGATCCGTCTCGGCGCCGACGATGCCGTGCTCGACGGGCCCGGCTTCACCGAGCGGGGCAGCTGCTAGAGGTCGATCGTCTCGCCGTGCTCGGGCACGCGTGCCGGCACATGCAGCTCGCGCTCGATGCGGCCGCGCAGCACGTCGGCGGCATTCGGCTCGCCGTGCACGACGTAGGCGCGGCTCACCTGTGCGCCGCGCATCCAGTCGAGCAGCTGATCGGCATCGGCGTGGGCCGACATGCTCGACAGTCGCACGACCTCGGCCGCGATGGGGATCTCGCGGCCGAAGACGCGCAGAGACTCGGCGCCGTCGGCGAGGGCGGCGCCGCGGGTTCCGCCGGCCTGGTAGCCGGCCAGGATGATCGCGTTGCGGGCATCCCCGCCGAACGCCGCGAGGTGATGCAGGATGCGGCCTCCCGTCAGCATGCCGCTCGCCGCGACGATGATCATGGGGCCGCCGCGCAGGTTCAGCAGCTTCGAGTCGTCGACGGTGCGCACCATCGTCGCGGTCTCGTACATGTCGGAGAGGTCGTCGCCCGTCACGCGGTGCTCGTCGGGGTGGGCCCGGTAGAGCGCGGTCGCGTCGACCGCCATGGGGCTGTTGAGGTAGATGGGCGCGGCGGGGATGCGCCCCGCGCGTCGCAGCCGTGACAGATGCAGCAGCAGCGCCTGCGCCCGCCCGACCGCGAAGGCCGGAATCATGACGACGCCGCCGCGCCCGAGCACGCGAGAGAGCACGGGTGCGAGCTCGTCGGCGGGGTCGGCATCGGGGTGCGCGCGATCGCCGTACGTCGACT
>JAOASR010000177.1 GCA_030158585.1 Microcella sp. | reverse complement strand
CACGGGCACCGAGATCGCCCAGTGGTTGTTCTGCAGGAAGAACACCTGCGGAGTCTGGTAGCTCTGAGCGAAGACGAAGGCCTCGTTGACGTCGCCCTGGCTCGTCGCGCCGTCGCCGAAGTAGACCATGACGGCGGTGTCGCGGGTCTCGTCGCCCGTGCCGACGAGCCCGTCGAACTGCACGCCCATCGCGTAGCCCGTCGCGTGCAGGGTCTGCGACCCGATGACGAGCGTGTAGAGGTGGAAGTTGCCGACCTCCTCCGGGTTCCAGCCGCCGTGGCTGAGCCCGCGCAGCATCGCGATGATCTGCACGACGTCGAGGCCGCGGATATGGCCGACCGCGTGCTCGCGGTACGCGGGGAAGAGGTGGTCCTGCGGGCGGGCGGCGTAGCCCGAGCCGACCTGAGCGGCCTCCTGGCCCAGGCTCGGGATCCACAGCGCGAGCTGGCCCTGGCGCTGCAGATTGCCGGCCTCGATGTCGAAGGCGCGGATGACCGACATGGTGCGGTGGAAGCTCTGCAGCAGCGCTTCGTCGAGCGCGTCGACGACGGGCCGGTAGCGCTCGGCGCGCTCGCTCTCGACGAGACGGCCGTCGGGCGCGAGCAGCTGCAGGGTCTCGGCCGTGTGGGACATGGACTCCACTCTAGGTGCGGGCTCGAGCGCCGGCTCAGAGGTCGAGAACAACCTCGCCCGCGATCTGCAGGAGAGTCGGCACAGATTCGGCTTCGCCGATCGAGACGCGGATGCCCTCCGGAGGGAAGGCTCGCGCGACGATGCCCGCCGCCGTGAAGCGCTCGGCGGCCTCGGCCGTGCGTGCGCCCGTGGCGAGCCACACGAAGTTGCCCTCGCTCTGCGGGATCGGCCAGCCCTGCGCGCGGAGGCCCGCGACGACCTGCTCGCGCCGGTCGGCGAGCGTCGCGACGGTCGCGAGGAGCTCGTCCTCGTGGTCGAGGGCGGCGAGCACGGCGGCCTGCGCCGCGCCCGTGACCGAGAGCGGGATCTGCGTCGCGCGGGCGGCGTCGATCACGGCGGGGTGGGCGATCGCGTAGCCGACGCGCAGGCCCGCGAGACCGTACGCCTTCGAGAAGGTGCGCAGGATGACGAGGTTCGGCCAGCGGCGCACGAGCGCGTCGCCGTCGACGGCGTCGGCGTCGCGCACGAACTCGGCGTAGGCCTCGTCGAGCAGCACGAGCAGGTCGCTCGGCACGGCGGCCATGAACCGCTCGAACTCATCGCGGCCGACGGCGGTGCCGGTCGGATTGTTCGGCGTGCAGACGATGACGAGGCGCGTGCGATCGGTGACGACGGCGGCCATCGCGTCGAGGTCGTGGCGGGCCTCGCTCGTGAGCGGCACCGGCACGCCGGTCGCTCCGGCCACGGTGATGAGGCCGGGGTAGGCCTCGAAGCTGCGCCAGGCGTGCACGACCTCGTCGCCGGCACCCGCGGCGGCGCTGATCAGCTGCGCGAGGATGCTCACCGATCCGGCGCCGACGATGAGCTCGTCGGCGGTGACGCCGTGCCGCGCGGCGAGGCGCTCGCGCACGAGGAGGGCCGTGGCATCCGGATAGCGGTTCGTCGAGGTGGCCGCCTCGGCGATCGCGGCGACGACCGCGGGGTGCGGCGGGAAGGGGTTCTCGTTGCTCGAGAGCTTGAAGGCGTCGGCGGCCGCGGGGCGCCCCTGGCGGTAGGGCTGCATCGCGACGATCTCGGGGCGCAGCCGCACGGGCGGCGCGGCGGGCGCGGGGTCGGTCACGGTGCCAGGATACGGCGCGGGGAGCGGCCGAACCGCTGGCGCCGCTCGACGCCGACGGGCATAGTGAGCGTATGAAGCGATTCGTCGTGCGCCTGCTCGTCAACTCGATCGCCCTGTGGCTGACCACGCTCATCGTCGCGGGGGTGAGCGTCGAGTCGTACGAGCCCGGCGAGACGCTCGCCACGGTGCTGACGTACCTTCTCGTCGCCCTGATCTTCGGCGTCGTGAATGCCGTCATCGGCAACTTCATCCGCATCGTCGCGTTCCCGGTCTACGTGCTGACGCTCGGGCTCATCGCCCTCATCGTCAATGGCCTGCTGCTGCTGCTCGTCGCGTGGATCTCGGACCTCATCGGGTTCGGGCTCGTGGTCGATGGCTTCTGGTGGGGCGTGCTCGGCGCGATCGTGCTCGGTCTGCTGAGCTGGCTCATCAGCGTGCTGCTCCGCCCGCTCGTGGGTCGCAACCGCTGATCTCGCTCTCGTCGAGCCGCCGCGCGGTGTAGTCGATCGCCTCGCCCTCGCGGTCGAGGCTCGACCCGGGCAGCCGGGCGATGGTGTCGCGCAGCAGCGGCGCTTCCGAGGCGTCGACGAGCTTGGAGCTCGCGCGGTACTCGGCGATGTCGTGCCCGCCGATGATCGGGTCGCCTGGCTGCCATTCGTCGTCGCCTCGTGACACTCGGACGACGGTGGCATTCGTGACCTCCTGCGTTCCGCCGAGGGCTGTCACGATGTCGTCGTCGTGGGCGATGTTCACGGCCGGGTAGCCGCCCTCGACGGGCATGCCGCCCGTCGGCGCCCCGATCGCGACGAGGCCCGCCGTGCGGTACTCGCCCGATTCGGCGAGCGCCGTCGCGATCGCGGCCCCTTGCGAGTAGCCGGTGAACACGATCTGGCTGTGGGCCCCCGCGCCCGACTCGGCGATGGCCGCACGCACCGCCTGCAGAGAGGACGAGTCGTGCTCGGCGATGAGCGCGACGTTGCTCGACATGTCCCACGGCTGATCGCCTCCCTCGACGAGCGGACCGCCGTCGACCGCGGTGCCGGCGGTACCACCGACGTACACCTCGAAACGATCGCCTCCCGGCCCGCTGAACTTCTCGACGCGCACCTGCGCGGCCCCCTCGGGGATGCGCGCGACGCGCTCGGCGACCCCCACGGGTGCTCTGACCGCGACGGGCGCGCCCGCCGGCGACACCTCCACGGGGGCACGCCCCCGATCGCCCATGAGCACACCGATCGCGAGCGCCGCGCCCGCGGTCTGCGCGACCGTGCCGAGCCCCGCCTCCCGGTACGCGAGCAGGAGCGACGGCGGCACCCCGAGAGCGCCGAGGGCCGCGTCGTCGACGGTGGTCATGAGCACGCGCAGCGCCGCGGTCGTCGCGGGGTCGTCGAGCAGCTCGGCGCCCGCCCGCTGCAGCCCGCGATCGGCGCTGCGCGACAGCGACTCGCGCGAGGAGGCCGGCAGCAGCATCCAGGCCGCCGCGGCGATGCCGAGCACCGGCAGCACCGTGGGCAGGATGCCCAGCGCGAGCCGCCCCGCCAGGAATCCCACGGTCGAGACGACGGGAGCGAGAGCGTCTTCGAGCCATGCGCGGGCGCGCGACTCGGCCCAGCCGTACGCGTCGATCGCGATGCGCAGAGAACCACCGAGCAGTTCGAGCGCCTCGGCCTCGTGCCTCAGCACCGCCGCCGTCTGCTCGAGCTCGGCGCCCGTGCCGTTCCAGCGATCGCCGGGCGGCGCGACCGTGAGCGGCCGCAGCCGCTCGGCCGCCGTCTGGCACGTGCGCGCCCCACGGCCCACGCGGTCGAGCGTGACGAGCAGATGCTCCGAGGCGACCGCCGTCGAGCCGCCGCCCCCGATCGTGAGCTCAGCCATGCGCGCCAGCCCCCGCCGCTCGCGCCGCCGACGCGACGATCGCCCGCTCCTCCGCCTCGTGGCGCGCCCACGCGAGCGCCCCGCCCGCGACGTCGAGCGAGCGTCTGGCGGCCGTGAGGCCCTGCAGTCGCAGGCCCACCGCGCCCGCGTACGCCTGAGCGGCCGGGCCCCGCCAGTGCGGATCGTTCGCGGTATCGCCGACGAGGCGCATGACCCTCTCGACCTGATCGATGACGGCGGCGAGGATGACCTCGCGGCGGCGCAGCTCGGTCGCGAGAGGGGCGGCGGGATCGGGGAGCGGGTGCACTCGGGGCCTCCTTCGGCTCGGGGGAGAGCCCAGGATGCGGGAGAGCGCCGACGCGCGCCGACGTCGACGGCGCCGCCGGGCATCCGCTCGCCTCGGTGTCGGCTGTGGAGGAGCGGGAAGTGCGGGATGATGGGGGCATGAGCTTCGAGCGCGACCTCGGCGCGCCCGGCGTGTTCCGCATCGCCTTCGTGTGCACCGGCAACATCTGCCGATCGCCCATGGCCGAGGCCGTGTTCAACGAGCTCATCCGCCAGCGCGGCTGGGAGCACCTCGTGTCGGTGCGCTCGGCCGGCACCGGCGAGTGGCACGTCGGCGAGCCGAGCGACCCGCGCACCCTCGCGGCGCTGCGAGCCCGCAGCTACGAGGGCGAGGTGCACCGCGCCCGACAGTTCGAGAGTCGCTGGTTCGCCGACCTCGACCTCATCATCGCCTTCGACCGCACCCACGAGCGCATCCTCAAGACCTGGGCGCCCGACGACGACGCGCGCAGCAAGGTGCACCTGCTCATGACCTTCGACCCCGCGCACCACGAGGCTCAGCTCGACGTGCCCGACCCGTACTACTCCGACGCCGCGATGTTCGACACGGTGCTCGGCATGATCGAGCGGGCCTGCACCGCTCTCTTCCGTCAGCTCGAACCAGGAATCCGACAGGGAACCTCATGACCCTCGCCCCTCAGCCCCTCAGCCCGCTCGATGGCCGCTACCGCGACCAGGTCGCCGCCCTCGGCGAGCACCTCTCGGAGGCCGGGCTCAACCGCGCGCGCATCCACGTCGAGGTCGAATGGCTCATCCACCTGACCGACGGCGGCATGTTCGGCTCGACGCCGCTCACGGGCGAGCAGCGGGCGCAGCTGCGCGAGCTCGTCACGGGCTTCGGCCAGGACGACATCGACTCGCTCGCCCGCCGCGAGGCGGTGACGCGCCACGACGTCAAGGCCGTCGAGTACCACGTGCGCGAGCGCCTGGCCCAGCTGGGCCTCGACTCGATCGCCGAGCTCACCCACTTCGCCTGCACGAGCGAAGACATCAACAACCTCTCGTACGCCCTCACGGTGCGCGCGGCGATCGTCGATGTCTGGATGCCCCGCGCCCGTGCTGTCGTCGACGCCCTCCGCGAGCGCGCCCTCGCCTTCGCCGACGAGCCGATGCTCGCGCACACGCACGGCCAGCCGGCCACGCCGACGACGATGGGCAAGGAGCTCGCCGTCACCGTGCACCGCCTCGAGCGCCTGCTCGCCTCGATCGACGAGATCGAGTACCTGGGCAAGTTCTCGGGCGCGACCGGCACGTTCTCCGCCCACCTCGCCGCCGACCCCGAGCACGACTGGGTCGCGACGTCGCAGGCCTTCGTCGAGGGCCTCGGCCTCACCTGGAACCCGCTGACCACGCAGATCGAGTCGCACGACTGGCAGGCGCAGCTCTACCAGCGCGTCGCGCATGTCGGCCGCGTGCTGCACAACCTCTGCACCGACGTCTGGACGTACATCCAGATGGGCTACTTCCGGCAGATCCCGCAGCCGGGCGCGACGGGCTCGTCGACCATGCCGCACAAGATCAACCCGATCCGCTTCGAGAACGCCGAGGCGAACCTCGAGCTCTCGGCCGCCGTGCTCGACTCGCTCGCCGCGACGCTCGTGACGAGCCGGCTGCAGCGCGACCTCACCGACTCGTCGGCGCAGCGCAACATCGGCGTGGGCCTGGGGCACTCGATGCTCGCGCTCGACAACATCCTCAAGGGCCTCGGCGAGATCGATCTCGATCGGGATGCTCTGGCTCGCGATCTCGACGGAAACTGGGAGGTGCTCGGCGAGGCGATCCAGACGGTCATCCGCGCCGAGGTCACCGCCGGCCGCTCGTCGATCGAGGACCCGTACGCGATGCTCAAGGAGCTCACGCGCGGCCACCGCGTCGGCGGCGACGAGCTGCGGGCATTCGTCGAGGGCCTCGACATCTCCGACGAGGCGAAGGCGCGCCTGCGCGAGCTCACGCCCGCGAGCTACGTGGGAGTCGCGGGCGAGCTCGCGCGGCGCATCGCGCGCTGACGTCGACCTGCGCCGGGCATCCGTCGCCCGATCGTGCTCGTCGCGGCGAGCTGGCCGCGGCGAGGGGCCTCAGTCGTGCGGGGTGTTCGGCGGCAGCTCGCCGTCCATGGGCTTGTTGGGCGTGATCGCGAGCATGAGCATCGAGATCACGATGAGGTCGATGACGAAGGTCGCTCCGAGCACGATGGATGCGAAGCCCAGGTCGCGCGTGACGACGAAGATCGTGCCGCCCGCGAAGAGGGCGATGACGGCCGCGAAGCCGATGAGCTCGGCGGGGCGCAGGCGCTCGCGTCGACGGGGTTCGGTCATGAGGCGTGCTGCTCTTTCTGCGAGGGGCCCCAGACGAGGCTGAGCGCGGCGATGACGAGGAAGACGCCGACGACGATGGCGTATCCGCCGAGGAACCCGACGGCCGAGACGGGGTCGCTCGTGAGCCCGAGCACGACCGCGAGGGCGAGCGTGCCGCCGCCCACGATGAGCGCGTCGCGCCCGAAGGGGTGGTCGGTGCGGTGACGGATGCCCCACACGAGCTCGAGCGCGCCCGCGATGACCGACCACCCGGCGAGCACGAGCAGCAGGAAGCTCAAGCGCGTCGCGGGCAGCAGCAGCGCGACGGAGCCTGCGATCGCGTAGACGACGCCGAGGCCGAGGTGCAGCTCGCGCAGGGCTTCGGTCTTCGGCAGGCGCAGGGCGCTGAGGATGAGCGGGAGCGCCGAGGCCAGGCCGAGGATGCCGAGGGCGACGAGGCCGATGCGCGAGGAGTGGTCGGCGGTGAAGGTGATGCCGAGGCCCACACCGATCGCGGGGAGGGCCCGGAGGAGCACGAGCGTGCGCAGCGCGGAGCGGCTCGTCGCGGGGGCGGGCGCGTGCGGGGAGGGTTCGCCGAGTGCCGTCGCGTCGTTCTCGGGGTCGTGCTCGGCCATGGCTCCAGCCTACGGCGCGCAGACCGAGCGAACGCCCGGGCGGCCGGGCGGCCGGGCGGTCAGGCGGAGGCCAGCACCTCGACGCGATTGCCGGCGGCGTCGCGCGTGTGGAACCGCGTGTACCCGTCGAAGGTGTCGCGCTCGGCCCACGAGACGGTGAAGCCGAGCGCCTCGAGGCGCTGCGCGAGCTCGTCGAGCACTGCTGCGCTGTCGACGACGAGGGCGGGATGGGCTTTCGGCGGTGCGACGAACCCCCGCTCGAGCGACACGTGGATCTCGGCGACGACGGCCTCGCCGTCGAAGGCCCGGAACCAGCAGCCGCCGTCGACCGCGAGCGCCGGGGGCTTGGGCACCTCCGCGAGGCCGAGGCCCTCGCCGTAGAAGCGGCGCGCCCCCTCTTCGCCGCCGGGCGGGACGGAGACCTGGACGTGGTGCAGTCGCATGGAGATCCTAAGTGTTAACACGAGCTTGTCCCGCGACCTGCGGTCTGGAGCGATTCCGACAACAATTTGTCCGACATTTCCGCCCATTAAAATTAGCCGACCTGTGCAACTCTCAACAGACTTAACAGCGGGTAGCACATCGCCGCTCTGCCTCCCATGCGCCGTTCGCTCGACACGATGTGCGTTAGGGCGCTGGCTGGTTTGCATCAGCGCGACCAGACCTCTCGGCTCGCCATCTTTGCCAATTCACGCTGAGGCAAGCCCGCCAGTTCGCACCCCACGGGAGGATGCCAGCCTCCACTTTTGCACGTTGCCATTCAAGCTTAAGCATGGCCTGAAAGTGTGCGACCAGGGCCCGTTCGGCTTGGGGCGAAGGCGCCGAGACGTACTCGTTTAGCAGATTGATGGCCTCTTGATCCTTATAGGGATTCAGGCGAAGTACGATCGAGTTTCGTATTCGTTCACGTTCGTTTAAGTCTTGTTCGCGAACAAGTGCTGGGACTAGTTCGCGCAGTGATAGACGCCAGCTCTGCCTCTCTTCAATAACCGCCTTGTGCTTGATGTTCCGCGACACGCCCCAAATGCTGACGATCGCACTCGTGATGGCTGCGATCAACGCGACGCTTCCGACGGTCTGCCAGTAGTCAGTCAAACGGCTCCCTTCCTGTTCAAGCGGCCGACTCAGTGCGGGTGAGACGAGTGAATCATCCAAGCTCGAAGCAGGTCTACTTCGTGTTCACCGTCAGACCTTCCGCGTGCTGCAATGGCGAGGTATCCCACGGGCTCTCGTAGCTCTTCGAGACAACGGTGAGGCTTTTCAGTCGTGATAAATGCTGCAGTGGGCTGAGGTCCCGCAGGACGTTTGAATTCTCCCGCAGGACGAGAGTTTCCAGCCGTGTGAGATTGGCCAAAGAACTGAGGTCCTCGTATTCGTATGCAAGCTTGCAGTTCTTCAGCTCAAGGTGAGTCAGCCTGCGGAGCTGGCCCACATCGCGAAGTAGGCGCCAGCCTTCACACGTATCGATGACCAGTGTGTGAAGTCGCGGCAGGCCGGCCAGCGATTCGAGGTCGCGCAGGTCCGTCGGTCCTTCTCCAACCCACTCTCCTTCGATCTCAAGCCGCTCCAACTGGGCGAGCGCCGAGAGAGGTTTCAGGTCCGGCATGATGGCGGAGGAAACGCGGAGCGTCTCGAGACGATCGAGGCGTGAGATGGCATCGAGCACGTTGGTCCTGTCCAGATCCCCTGCGACTTCGAGCTCGACCAGGCCTCGGTTCAGAGAGATGGCATCCCAGTTGGCAAAGCTGGTGTAGCCGTCTCCCTGAACGAGCTTCGCCTTTTTGAGTGCGGAGAGCCTGCGCAATGGGCCGAGGTCCAGAGTTCCTGACTCGTACTTGTAGCGGTCAAGGCGAACACCCGTGAGTTCGAGGTGGGCGAGATGGCCGAGATTCGAAAGGGCCTCGAGGTCCTCGACTCCCGACACGTCGCGAAGAGTGAGTGACTTTAGCGTCGTCAGGTTGCCGATCTTGCGGAGACCGCGGGCGTGCGTTCGGTCAACCCAGAGAACCTCGAGCTTGCTGAGCTTGGTGAGTGCCGAAAGATCTTCGAGGTCCCCGGTGGAGTAGAGCGTCAACTCTCTTAGTTGCCGGACATTCGAAATGCCGGTGAGGTCGGTGAACCAACTCATGTGACCGACTTCAAGTTTCGTAAGCCCGGTCATGCCGGAGATGGAATCGAATTCCAGCGCGTCCGACAACGAGGTGAGTTCGAGTCGGGCGAGTCGTTCAAGCCCTGCCAATGGACGAAAGTCTTTGACGTTCGCGAGATGAGCGAGGGCGAGGTCCTGTAGCCCGTCAAGCGTGGCGATGGCATCAATGTTCGAGATGCCCTTCCCCCCGCGAATCTCGAGGCGGCGGAGGTTGCCGAGCCCCGCGATGGGGCTCAACTCGACTTCGTCGTCTATGGGGTGCAGACTCAACGCGTCGATGTTGGTCGCGTACTGAAGTCCCTCCAGGTTTAGTTCGCGACGCTGATTTCGATACGTGCTGATGGAGAGATCCCCGGTCAACGACTCCATCTGTTCGGCTGTGATCGTGCTCCGCTCATCCCACGGGGTGTTGAGCTTCTCCCAGACGATCTCTGCCAGCAACTCATCGGATACGACGCCGAAGGCGTGCCGCCCATTTCGGTACCCGGAGTCACGTTGCTGCTGTTCACGACGTCGCAGGAGGGCGCGAAGGTGGTCAACACGCGATTTCGCGTCCGCTAGGGCGGCCGACCTGCGGGCCTCTTCGCGATCGAGTGCGTCTTGGACACGCTGTCGCTTCGCCTCACGCTTCGCGAGTTCCTGCTCCCGCTCTAGTTCGGCTTCGCGGCGTTCCCGCTCTTCACGTCGGTTCTTGCTGATCTTGCTCGCGATGACCGACAACAGGACGGTTACCAGGACGGTGAAGATGAACCGCCCGCCTGCGTAACCCGTATCTCCAGTGCCAGGGTCGGGGAAGATCTGATAGCTGAGCAAGAGAGCAAGGAAGAATGCAGCTATGCCAGCGACTGCGGCCATCTGTGGAACTCCGACTGTTCGAATGTCTCGAGTGGGATTGAGGCTCAGCCTATTGGGGTTGGGCAAAGCCCAATAGTTCCACAGTGTTCCTGTTCGATCACGAGCGCCAAATATCCGGATCGACGGCGGTCGGGGGCGGACAGGAACCTTCTGACGGTCTTTCTTGGACTCCAGTAGCTCCGACTTGCCTGACTGCCAATCGGCCATGCCTTCACCAACCCCGCGACCCGCCACATCGCCGACCAGACGCACTCGGACGTCGCGGGCAACCAAGAGGCCACCTTCGGACAAGAGCCGTTGGGTCCGCCTCGCTGAGCGTGGCGGACACGCTCAGGCCCTAGGCATTCATACCCTCAAGGGCGATGTCTGCCTTGTCGCGGTAGTCGGAGAGCATCTTTGCGAACTGCTCCTGGGGGTACCGCGGAAGGACTGCAAGGGCGATCGGCCAGGCGATCTTGCTCAACAACGCGCCCAAGCCCGCCGGGGGAGCGCTCCGCCGCACTGCCGTGAGAACTTGACCAACCAAGTTGCGAACGCGTTCCCGCTCGTGTTCAGCGTCTGGCCAGCGGGGCCTGCGAGGAAACATTGATCGGCCAACGCTGGACTCCCTCGTAGACGCAGCAAACCTCCGCGGCTCTCACCACGAACGGCAACCAGGAGTTTCGACTCGCGGCGGGTATCAGACCCCGACACTGCACGTCTCCGGCCGCTCGAACGAGACGCTCACTGTCGTTCGAACTCAAGCCGCGCTTGAACGACAAGACGGGTGTTCGTCACGACTCTGGCGGCGGGCGGCCAGTTCGGTGAAGTGAGCGTGAAGACTCTCATGCAAGTACTCGATTAGCGCTATTGGACTCGCGCGAGCAACACACTCTATGCGCTACGCCCCATTACCGCTCAATTCACCACCGCCCACGACGATTTTGCGTCAGCGTGCCCAAACGCCCCGAAACTCCCCCTAGGGCGCGCGACCCGCCCGCTAGTTTTCCCGTACTGCAGGCTCGGACAACTACCGGGCTGTCGGACGATCTAGTTGGGAGACCGACAGGAATGCCGGATGGGCGCTCAGACGCGCGGCATGTCGGCGAAGCGGGAGAAGTGCCCGTGGAAGCCGACCGTGATCGTGTCGGTCGGGCCGTTGCGGTGCTTGGCGACGATGAAGTCGGCCTCGCCCGCACGCGGGTTCTCTTTCTCGTACGCGCTCTCGCGGTGCAGCAGGATCACCATGTCGGCATCCTGCTCGAGCGAACCCGATTCGCGGAGATCGCTCAGTGCGGGCTTCTTGTCGGCGCGCTGCTCGGGGCCACGGTTGAGCTGCGAGAGCGCGACGACGGGCACGCGCAGCTCTTTCGCCATGAGCTTGAGCGCCCGCGAGAACTCGCTGACCTCCTGCTGGCGCGATTCGACCTTCTTGCCGCTCGTCATGAGCTGCAGGTAGTCGATGATGACCATCTTCAGGCCGACGGTCTGCTTGAGCCGGCGGCACTTCGCGCGGATCTCGACGAGCGTCATGTTGGGGCTGTCATCGATGTAGAGGGGCGCGTCGTTGATGCGGCCGCGCGTCGAGGCGATCGTCGTCCAGTCACGCGATTCGAGCGTGCCCTTGC
Organism: Microcella sp.; assembly: GCA_030158585.1. Lineage (GTDB taxonomy): Bacteria > Actinomycetota > Actinomycetes > Actinomycetales > Microbacteriaceae > Microcella. Next base: position 14,032 of record JAOASR010000177.1, on the reverse strand, counting down.
GCATCGCGTGCAGCGGCACCGAGGCCTCGGCCGAGAGGAGGCGCATCGCGATCTCGCTGCGCCCCATCTCGAGCGAGAAGAAGACGGTGGGCTGGTTGTGCTTGATGGCGGCGGCGCGCGCGAAGTCGAGCGCGACGGTCGACTTTCCGAGCGCGGGGCGCGCCGCGATGAGGATCAGCTGGCCGGCGTGGAGGCCGTTGGTGAGGGCATCCAGATCGGCGAAGCCCGTCGGCACGCCCGTCATGGAGCCATCGCGACCGCGCGCGGCCTCGATCTCGTCGATCGCCTCGTTGACGGCCTCGGTGAGCGGCACGTAGTCCTCGCTCTGCGTGCCGCCGGTGACCGAGTAGATCTCGGCCTGCGCGTTGTTGACGAGGTCGGTGACCTCGCCCTCGCTCGCGTAGCCCATCTGCACGATGCGCGTTCCGGCCTCGACGAGGCGGCGCAGCACGGCCTTCTCGGCGACGAGCGAGGCGTAGTAGCCCGCGTTGGCCGCCGTCGGCACGATGCCGGTGAGGGTGTGGAGGTAGTCGGCGCCGCCGGCACGCGTGAGGTCGCCCGTCTTGGTCAGCTGGTCGGCGACGGCGATGACGTCGGTGGGCTCGCCGTGCGCGTAGAGCGACAGGACGGCCTCGTAGATGACCTCGTGCTTGGGGATGTAGAAGTCGATGCCGCGCACGACCTCGATGACGTCGGCCACGGCATCTTTGCTCAGGAGCATGCCGCCGAGCGCGCTCTGCTCGGCGAGCAGGTCGTGCGGGGGAACGCGCTCGGAGCCGCGCTCGGAGCCACGCGCGTCGGAGCCGCCGCGGCCGTCGAGTGCACTGCTGATGTGCGCGATGGACACGGTGGGCCTCCTGATCTGCGAGCGCGGCTGACGGGTCGACTTCTGGTGTACCGCCGACCACCGACACCGCGGCGAGGACACGCGATGGGGGTCGCGATCGAGGTACTGGGCCACACTAGGGACGCGCGATCGGGCCCCTCAACCACCCCTGTGGATAACGGTGTGGAGAGCTGTCGAGAAACGCCGGTCAGCGTGTGAGCAGCCTGTGGAGAGAACTGTGGTGAACTCGGCCACATATCGACATATAGCGCGTTTGATCAGGGTTTTCTGATTCCACACCATGTGTGGGGAAACAGGGTTCAACTGCCACTTCAGGGTTGGCGGCGCAGAGTGCTCACCTGTGCACAGAACGGGGGAGAAATCGCACAGCCGCCTCTTGCGAAGCGCTTCGGAAGGCGGTAGAGCGCTCGACCTCGAGGAACGAGACAGCGCCCCCGGAAACGTGTTCCGAGGGCGCTGTCGAGCGTGCGCGGCGAACTACTTCGCGGCGACCACCTGAAGGGTGATCGTCGCGACGATGCCGTCGCGGAGCTTGAGGATCGCCTCGTGCGAGCCGACCGACTTGATGGGCGCGACGATCTCGACGAGGCGCTTGTCGATCGAGCCGATGCCGGCCGCTTCGACGGCCGCGGCCACGTCAGCGGTCTTCACCGAGCCGAAGAGACGCCCCTCGGCACCCGCCTTGACGGCGAGCTTGACGGGGTTGGCCTCGAGGCGCGCCTTGAGGTCTTGGGCCTCTTCGATCGTGGCGTGCTCGCGCGCAGCGCGGGCGGCCTTGATCTGATCGACCTGCTTCTCGCCACCGCGCGACCACGCCACGGCGTAGCCCTGCGGGATGAGGTAGTTGCGGGCGTAGCCGTTCTTGACCTCGACGACGTCGCCGGGAGCACCGAGTCCGGTGACATCCTGCGTGAGAATGAGCTTCGACATCACGGCCCCCTTAGCGGCCCGCGCCAGCGTACGGAAGCAGTGCCATCTCGCGCGCGTTCTTGACGGCGCGGGCGATGAGGCGCTGCTCCTGCACGGAGACACCGGTGATACGGCGAGCACGGATCTTCCCGCGCTCGGAGATGAACTTGCGGAGGGTGGCAACATCCTTGTAGTCGATGATGCCCACCTTGATCGCCTTCGCGGGGGCGGCGTTCTTCGCGCCCTTGCCGCCGCGAGGCTTGCGGCGGTCGCCGCTGCTCTTGCCAGCCATAGTGGTTGTCCTTTACGAAATCAGCTGCCGGTCGTGAGACCGGATCAGAACGGGGTGTCGTCAGAGAAGGAGCCGGGCGTGTTCCACACGTCCCCGCCGGAGGCGCCGCCCGCTGCTGCGGGTGCTCCCCACGGCTCGTCGGCGACCTGAGCGTTGCCGCCCCGGTTGCCGCCCATGGCTCCGCCTGAACCACTCGACGTGCGAGTGATCTGAGCGGTGGCGTAGCGCAGGCTCGGGCCGATCTCGTCGACCTCGAGCTCGATGCTCGTGCGCTTCTCGCCTTCCTTCGTCTCGTACGACCGCTGCTTCAGACGGCCCTGCGCGATGACGCGCGAGCCCTTCGTCAGCGAGGAGGCGACGTGCTCGGCGAACTCACGCCACACGCTCGCGCGCAGGAACAGCGCCTCGCCGTCCTTCCACTCGTTCGCCTGACGGTCGAACGTGCGGGGGGTGGACGCGATGGTGAAGTTCGCCACTGCGAGACCGTTCTGCGTGTAGCGCAGCTCGGGGTCGGCCGTCAGGTTGCCGACGACGGTGATGATCGTCTCGCCGGCCACGACTACTCCGCGGCCTTGGGCGCGGCGGCCTTGGCGGCCTCGCGCGCAGACTTCGACGCAGCCTTCTCGGCAGCCTTCGCCTCGAAGGCGGCGACGCGAGCGACGGCCTCCTCGGCACGCAGCACCTTGGTGCGCATGACGGCTTCGCTGAGCTTCAGCTGACGGTCGAGCTCCTGCGTGGCAGCAGGGTTCGCGGTGAAGTTGACGACGGCGTAGATGCCCTCGGTCTTCTTCTGGATCTCGTATGCGAGGCGACGACGGCCCCAGATATCGACGTTCTCGATGTTCCCACCGTCATTGCGGATGACGTTGAGGAACTTATCGAGGCTCGGAGCGACAGTGCGCTCGTCGATCTCGGGGTCGAGGATCACCATCATTTCGTACTGATGCATGACTCACCCACCTCCTTCGGACTCGAACGGCTGCAGACGATCTGCAGCAGGAGGGTATGGCATCAGTCGCCCACTGGAGACAGGGCTCCGGGCAACCTGCACAGCGTAGTCGATGGGGGATGCTGCGCGCCAGTTCAGGCGGATCCATCGCGCTCGCCCCACCAGGCCCGCAGTCGCCGCTCGGCCTCCTCCGCGCCCAGGGGCCCCTCATCGAGCCGCATCTCCAGAAGGAATCGGTACGCCTCGCCGACCACGGGGCCGGGGCGCACGCCGAGGATGGCCATGACCTGCTCGCCGTCGAGATCGGGGCGGATCGCCGCGAGCTCCTCCTGCTCGGCGAGCGCCGCGATGCGCTCCTCGAGCTCGTCGTATGCGCCCCGCAGCCGCCCCGCCTTGCGACGATTGCGGGTCGTGACGTCGGCGCGCGTGAGAATGTGCAGCCGCTCGAGCTGCTCGCCCGCATCGCGCACGTAGCGGCGAACGCCCGAGTCGGTCCAGGGCGCGTCGCTGTAGCCGAAGAACCGCAGGTGCAGCTCGATGAGGCGCGAGACCGCGACGATCGTGTCCTTGTCGAACCGCAGGGCCGTGAGCCGCTTGCGCGCGAGCTTCGCTCCGACGACGTCGTGGTGGTGGAACGTCACCGCACCCCCGGGCTCGACCTTCTTGGTCGCGGGCTTGCCGATGTCGTGGAGGAGCGACGCGAGGCGCAGCACGACGTCGGCTGGAGCATCCGCCGCCGTCGACCGCGAGGCCTCGAGCTCGATCGCCTGATCGAGCACCGTGAGCGAGTGCTCGTACACGTCCTTGTGATGAGCGTGCTCGTCGATCTCGAGCTTGAGCGCCGGCAGCTCGGGCAGCACGAGCGCGGCGAGGCCCGTCGCGACGAGCAACTCGAGCCCGGGGCGCGGCGTCGGGGTCGAGAGCAGCTTCACGAGCTCGTCGCGCACGCGCTCGGCCGAGATGATCGACAGCCGATCGCGCATGCCCTCGATCGCGCGCAGGGTCGCCTCGTCGACGTCGAGCCCGAGCTGGGCGGCGAAGCGCACGGCGCGCAGCATGCGCAGCGGGTCGTCGCTGAACGAGCGCTCGGGCGAGATGGGGGTGCGCAGGCGGCCCGCGAGCAGGTCGTCGAAGCCGCCGCTCGGGTCGACGAGCGTGAGCGAGGGCAGGCGCAGCGCCATCGCGTTGACGGTGAAGTCGCGGCGCTCGAGGTCGCCCTCGAGCGTGTCGCCGAACGCGACCTCGGGCTTGCGCGAGTCGGCGTCGTACGCGTCGGAGCGGTACGTCGTGATCTCGACCGTCTCGGCGCCGATGCGCGCCCCGATCGTGCCGAACGCCCGCCCGATGTCCCAGTGCGCGTTCGCGACCGGGGCGACGATGCGGATGATGTCGTCGGGCCGCGCGCTCGTCGTGAGGTCGAGATCGTTGACCGGACGGCCGAGGAAGGCGTCGCGCACGGGGCCGCCGACGAGGGCGAGCTCGTGACCGGCGGCCTCGAAGCGAGCGGCGAGGGTCGCCAGGGGCTCGGCGGCGGCGAGGGCCCGCAGCCGGTCGAGGGCCTCGGCCACGCTCTGCATAGTGACCAGAGTCTAGACTTCCGAGCATGTCGGCCGAGCGGGTGCGAGGGGGTTCTGCCGCGCCCGCGACGCCGGTGCGCGCCCTGCTGGCGACCCTGCTCATGCTGCTGCTCGCGCTGCCGGCCGGCACCGCCGCGATCGCCGGACCGGCGCTGCGTCCGACGACGACGACGGCGCCCGAGAGCGCGGCGAGCGCTCTGCGCGTGTCGGCGGCTCCGCAGCAGTCGGGCATCGTCGCGCCCGACGGCCAGGTCGATGTGCGCGTCGTGGCGACCAACGTCTCGACGACGACGACGCCCCCGGCGACGGCGACCCTGTCGATCGCGGCCGGCGCTCCTGTCGGTGCCGAGGTGCTCGCCGCGTGGTTCGGCGAGAGCGCTGCGGACGTCCGCGCCGCGCCGATCGCGACGGTCGCCATCCCCGCGCTCGAGCCCGGATCGAGCGCGAGCGTCGAGCTGCGGGTCGCCGCTGACGCGGCGGGTCTCGCGGGGGAGTGGGGGCCGCGCCCCCTCGAGGTGTCGGTCTCCGACGGTCGATCGGTGCTGGGCTCCACGCGCTCGGCGATCGTCTGGGTGCCCGAGGGTGCCACGCCGCCGACCGCGACGGTCGCCTCGGCGATCCCGCTCACGGCCCCGGGCTTCGACGGCGCCTTCATCCCCGCCGAGGATCTCGCGGTGCTCACCGCTCCCGGCGGCCTGCTCGTGCGCACGCTCGATGCGGTCGCCGGCCGCGCGGTGGCGATCGGCGTCGATCCGCGCATCATCGCCTCGATCCGCATTCTCGGCACGACGGCGCCCGAGTCGGCGGTCGCGTTCCTCGACCGCCTCGCGCTCGTGCCGAACGACACCTTCGCCCTCGCGTGGGCCGACGCCGACCCGCTCGTGACCGCACAGGCCCGCGGCGTGCCGCTGCCGCCCGTCGAGGGCGCGGGTGGCGCGATCGACCCGAGCGTGCTCGCCGAGGCGCCGACCGAGGGCGCTGACCCCGGGGCCGAGCCGACGCAGGAACCGAGCTCCTCGCCCTCGCCGTCGCCCTCCTCAGGACCAGCCGTGCCGACGCTCGACGAACTGACGGCCTGGCCCCACGACATCGAGGCCGTCGCGTGGCCGCGCGAGGGATCGGTCACGGCCGAGGCGCTCGCGATCGCCGCGAGCGCCGGCACGCGCACGGCGATCGTCGGCTCGAGCGCTGTCGACGGCTCGGCCTCTCTCGTCGGCAGCCTCGACGGCGGCGAGGGCCTGCGCGTGCTGCGCTCTGACGATGCCCTGTCGCGCGAGGCTCGCGCCGCCGTGGAGGCGACGACGGAGCTGGAGTGGCAGAGCGCGGTCGCCCGCGCGTCGTCTCTCCTGGCGGCATCGAGCGCGGCGGATGCTGCACGCGTGCCCCTCGTGACCCTCAGCCGCGATCGCCTGGGCAACTCGCTGCGCCTGCTCGACCTGCTCGGCGCGATCGAGGCCCTGCCGTGGGCCCGCGGGGGCTCCCTCGCGACGGCGGCCGCCGCATCCGGACCCGTCGTCGGCATCGTCGACGCGCCGATCTCGGAGGAGCGGGCGGTCGAGGTCGGGCACATGCTCGACGCCGAAGCCGCCGATCGGGTGTTCGCGGCCGTCGCCGTCGAGCCCAGCCTCATCACCGATACGCGCCGACTCGAGCTGCTCGCCGCGCTGTCGCTCGGCTGGAACGACGAGGCGAGCGAGGCGGCGGCACGGTTCGTCGCGGCCTCCGACGAGCTGCGGTCGAGCATCCAGATCGTCGAGAGCAGCACGATCACGCTGCTCTCTGACCGCACGTCGCTGCCCGTGACCGTGCAGAACGGGCTCGACGTCGCCGTGCGCGTTCTCGTGCACGTCGACTCGGCGACCGCTCGCCTGCGCGTGCTCGAGCCGCGCGTCGAGGCGGTCATCGAGCCGCAGTCGCAGACCCGGGCCCTCGTGCCCGTGCAGTCGCTCACCAATGGCGAGGTCACCATCACCGTCTCGCTGCTCGATCCCGAGGCGCGCGAGGTAGGAGCGCCCACCACGGTGCAGCTCAACCTGCAGGCCGGGTGGGAGACCGCGGCGATCGTCGTGCTCGGCGTGCTCGTGGGCGGCATGCTCGTCTTCGGCATCGCACGCGACATCCGGCGTCGTCGCGGCCCGCGGAGCTCGGAGACGACGGCGTGAGCGACCAGCCCGGCGACCCCGGCGCCCCCGGCGCCCCCGACGGAGACCGCTCGGGGGGCGTCGGCCGCGCGAGCCTCGTGCTCGCCGCCGGCACGATCGTCTCGCGACTGCTCGGCTTCGTCAGCGCCGTCATGCTCACGACGACGATCGGCGCGGTCGGCGCGGGCGCGAACACCTTCGCGCTCGCCAACCAGCTGCCCAACAACATCTACGCGATCGTCGCCGGCGGCGTGCTGAGCGCCGTGCTCGTGCCGCAGATCGTGCGCGCGAGCGTGCACGACGACGGCGGCCAGCGCTTCATCAACCGGCTCGTGACGCTGGGCCTCGTGGTCTTCCTGGCCGCGGCCGTCGTCGCGACCCTCGCCGCGCCTCTGCTGGTCTCGCTGTACGCGGCATCCTCCGACGGGGGTGGCCGCGGCTTCTCGGGCGACGAGATCGCCCTCGCGACGGCCTTCGCCTACTGGTGCCTGCCCCAGGTGCTCTTCTACGCGCTCTACACGCTCTTCGGCGAGGTGCTCAACGCGCGGCGCGTGTTCGGGCCGTTCACGTGGGCGCCGGCGATCAACAACGTGGTCGTGATCGGGGGTCTTGTCGCGTTCGGCGCGATGTTCGACGCCGACGTCAAGCAGGCATCCGCCTGGAGCCCCGAGATGATCGCTCTGCTCGGCGGTTCGGCAACTCTCGGCGTCGCGGCCCAGGCGTTCGTGCTCGTGCTGTTCTGGCGCCGCGCGGGGCTGCGCTACCGGCCCGAGTTCCGCTGGCGCGGAGTGGGCCTCGGCGCGACGGGGCGCGCGGCCGGCTGGGTCTTCGCGATGATCGTCGTGATGCAGATCGGCGGCATCGTGCAGACCCGCGTGGCCTCCGAGGCGGCGAACGCCGACGACGCCTCGCTCATGGTCATGCGCACGGCGTGGCTGCTGTTCATGCTTCCGCACTCGGTCGTCGTGGTCTCGCTCGTGACGGCGTACCTGACGCGCATGAGCGCTCACGCTCGCGACAACGACCTCGCCTCGGTGCGCACCGACACGGTCGACTCGATCCGCATCACGGGGCTGCTGATGACGCTCGCGACGGTCGGCCTGATCGCCGTCGCGGTGCCGTTCGGGCGCATCTTCTCGGCCGAGTCGATCGATGAGATCGCCACGGTGCTCATCGCCTTCATCATCGGCCTCGTGCCGTTCAGCGTGTACTTCGTCATGCAGCGCGTCTTCTACGCCCTCGATGACACCCGTTCGGCGTTCTGGCTGCAGGCCGCGCACACGGCGTTCTTCATCGTCGGGGCGCTCGCCTGCTCGCAGCTGCCCTCCGAATGGATCGTCATCGGCATCGGCGTGGTCACCTCGCTCGCCGGCGCGTTCCAGATGGTGCTGGGGGGCTTCGTGCTGAGCCGTCGCCTCGGGGGGCTGGATGCCCGGGGCACGGCCCGTCGCATGACCCAGTTCATCGTCGCCGCGCTCCCCGCGCTCGCCGTCGGCCTCGCGATCGGCGCGGCCCTCGGCATCTTCGGCGGGCCGGAGGGCGCGCCGGGCTTCGCGCGCGACTCGGTCGGCGGGGCGCTCGTGACGATCGGTGCCGTCGCGGTGCCGATGGTGCTCATCTACGGTGGGATCCTGCTGGCGATGAGGGTGCCCGACGCGACGCACGTCGTGGGGCTGGTGCGCCGCCGTCTCGGCCGCTGACGAGCCGCCCACCCGGCCGCCGACGAGCCGCTGACCCCCGCCCGGTGAACGCTCGGTGAACGCGGCCTCGGGCGGAATACCCCCGACCTAGGATGGGTTGTCACCCGTGTCGGCGCGCCCCCGCCCCGACACCCACCTCGTGAGGAATCTCATGCGCCACGTCATCATCATCGGCTCCGGCCCGGCGGGCTACACCGCCGCCATCTACGCCGCGCGCGCCAACCTCGAGCCGCTCGTCATCGCGAGCTCGGTCGAGTTCGGCGGCGAGCTCATGAAGACCACCGAGGTCGAGAACTTCCCGGGCTTCCCCGAGGGCATCATGGGCCCCGACCTCATGACCAAGATGCAGCAGCAGGCCGAGCGCTTCGGCGCCGAGATCGTCTACGACGACGTCGTCTCGCTCGAGCTCGAGGGCCCCGTCAAGTCGGTCACGCTCGGCAACGGCGACCGCCACGAGGCGCACGCGGTGATCTTCGCCACGGGCTCGGCCTACCGCAAGCTCGGCATCGCCGACGAGGAGCGCCTGAGCGGCTACGGCGTCTCGTGGTGCGCCACGTGCGACGGCGCCTTCTTCCGCCAGAAGACCGTCGCGGTCGTCGGCGGCGGCGACTCGGCAATGGAGGAGGCGACCTTCCTCACGCGCTTCGCCGACAAGGTCTACGTCATCCACCGCAGCGAGACCCTGCGCGCCTCGGCCGCGATGCAGGACCGCGCGACGAACGACCCCAAGATCGAGTTCGTCTTCAACAAGACCGTCGAGCACATCTACGGCTCTGACCTCGTCACGGGCGTCGGCCTCGTCGACACCGTCACCGGAGAAGAGAGCACGCTCGACGTGAGCGGCCTCTTCATCGCGATCGGCGCCGACCCGCGCACCCACCTCGTGCACGGAGTGCTCGACCTCACCGAGCACGGCACGATCGCCGTCGACGGTCGCTCGTCGCGCACGAGCGTCGAGGGCGTCTTCGCCGCGGGCGACGTCGTCGACCCCACCTACCGTCAGGCCATCACGGCCGCGGGCAGCGGCACGGTCGCGGCGCTCGACGCGCAGCACTACCTCGAGGGCCTGCACGACGCGACCCGCGAGACCGCGGCCGCCGCCGTCTGACCCCGAACCACGTCACGACCACCACGAACCACAAGGAGAGATCATGAGCACGCGCGACGTCACCGATGCCACCTTCGAGCAGGAGGTCCTCAACAGCGAGAAGACGATCATGGTCGACTTCTGGGCCGAGTGGTGCGGCCCCTGCCGCGCCGTCTCGCCGATCCTCGACGCGATCGCGAGCGAGAACGCCGACAAGATCGAGATCGTCAAGCTCAACGTCGACGACAACCCGGCCACGGCGATGAAGTACCAGATCACCTCGATCCCGGCGATGAAGGTCTTCAAGGGCGGAGAGGTCGTCAAGACCGTCATCGGCGCGAAGCCGAAGCCGGCTCTCGAGGCCGACCTGGCCGAGTTCCTGGCCTAGACCGCCTGCGTGAGCCGGGCATCCGGCCGCCGCGTCGATCGTCGACGACGACGGATGCTCGGCGCACGATGCCCGTTCTGCGAAGATCGGCCCGCCCCTCGGGGCGGGCCGTTCCGCGTTCAGCCCGTATTCTGGAACGCACTGCCGACTCGGGCAGCCTGCGTGATCGGTGGTGATACGGCGTGATTCCCCGCGAAGGAACGAACCTCGACCCCTGGTACGGCCTCTACGCCGACCGCACGGCAGGCCTCAGCGCCTCCGAGGTGCGAGCTCTCTTCGCCGTGGCGTCGCGCCCCGAGGTGGTCTCGCTCGCGGGCGGCATGCCGTTCGTGCGCGCGCTGCCGCTCGAGATGGTGACCGCCTCGATGGAGCGCGTCATGCGCGAGCAGGGCGCCCGTGCGCTGCAGTACGGCTCGGGGCAGGGCACGCCCGAGCTGCGCGAGCACATCCTCGACATCATGGCGCTCGAGGGCGTGCGCGCGAGCGTCGACGACGTCGTCGTGACGACGGGCTCGCAGCAGGCGCTCGACCTCATCGCGAAGCTCTTCCTCGACTCGGGCGACGTCGTGATCGCCGAGTCGCCGTCGTACGTCGGCGCCATGGGCATCTTCCGCTCGTACCAGGCCGAGGTCAGCCACGTCGCGATGGACGACGACGGCATGATCCCGGCCGCGCTCGCCGAGCGCATCACGACGCTGCGCGCCGCCGGCCGCCGCATCAAGTTCCTGTACCTCATCCCGAACTTCCACAACCCGGCGGGCGTGACGCTCAGCTGGGAGCGCCGCCTCGAGATCATCGAGATCGCCCGCCGCGAGGGCGTCCTCATCGTCGAGGACAACCCTTACGGATTGCTCTGGTTCGATCGGCCGGCCCCGCACGCGATGCGCTCGGTCGAGACCGACGGCATCGTGTACCTGGGCTCGTTCTCGAAGACCCTCGCGCCGGGTTTCCGCATCGGCTGGGCGCTCGCGCCGCACGCCATCCGCGAGAAGCTCGTGCTCGCGGCCGAGTCGGCAATTCTCTCGCCGAGCGCCGTCAACGAGCTCATCGTGAGCGACTACCTGGCGAACGCCGACTGGAAGGGCCAGATCGACACCTTCCGCGGCCTGTACCGCGAGCGGCGGGATGCCCTCATCGACGCTCTCGAGCACTACTTGCCCGACCTGACGTGGACGAACCCCAACGGCGGCTTCTACGTCTGGGTCACTCTGCCCGAGGGCCTCGACGCGAAGGCGATGCTGCCGCGCGCGGTCAAGGAGCTCGTGGCCTACACGCCCGGCACGGCGTTCTTCGCCGACGGCTCGGGGCGCGCCAACCTGCGCCTGTCGTACTGCTACCCGACGCCGGCCGAGATCCGCGAAGGCATCCGCCGCCTCGCGAGCGTCGTGCGCGGCGAGCAGGAGCTGCTCTCGACCTTCCACCCGACGGGCCCCGTCGACCTCGTGCTGCCCGAGCCGCACGTCATCAGCCCGCCGCCGAACCTGGGATGAGCCCGACCGCATGACCGACTCCGCCGCCACCGCCCGCTCGCTTCCGGCCTCCGGCCAGCGCGTCGTCGTGCTCGCGGGCGGCATCTCGCACGAGCGCGAGATCTCGCTGCGCTCGGGCCGCAAGGTCGCCGACGCCCTCGCCTCGCACGGGTTGCACGTGGAACTGCGCGACCCCGACGCGACGCTCCTGCCCGCGCTGCTCGCCGATCGGCCCGATGTGGTGTGGCCGGCCCTGCACGGCGCGAGCGGGGAGGATGGCGCGCTGCGATCGCTGCTCGAGTTCCTCGGCGTTCCCTACGTCGGTTCGCGCGCCGCCGCGACGCGTCTCGCGTGGGACAAGCCGACCGCGAAGACGCTCGTCGAGCGCGCCGGCGTGCCGACGCCGCACTCGATCACCCTGACGCGCGATGCGTTCCGCGAGCTCGGGGCCGAGAGCGTGCTCGCGGTCGTGCGTGGCGAGCTGCCCGGCGAGATCGCGGTGAAGCCGGCGCAGGGTGGGTCGGCGCAGGGCGTGAGCCTCGTGGCGACCGATGACGAGCTGCGCCGCGCGATGGTGCAGGCGTACACGTACTGCGATGTGGCGATCATCGAGCAGCGCATCCGCGGCACCGAGATCGCGATCGGCATCATCGACACCGGCGACGGCCCGGTGGCGCTTCCGGCGGTCGAGATCGAGCCGCTCTCGGGCGTCTATGACTTCGAGGCCCGCTACAACGCGGGGGAGACCCGCTTCTACGCTCCGGCGCGCATCGACGAGGTGATCGCCGACCGCGCCACGGCGATCGCGCTCGACGCGCACCGTGCTCTCGGCCTGCGGCACGTGAGCCGCATCGACCTCATCGTCGACGGGGCCGGAACGCCCTGGTTCCTCGAGGCCAGCGTCATGCCCGGGCTCACCGAGACGTCGACGATCGCGCTCGCGCTCGAGGCGGCCGGCCACGACGTCGGCTGGGTGTACGCGGCGCTCGCGCAGGCCGCCATCCGAGACGAGTCTCGGGGTTAAAAGCCCTGATCAGAGCGCTTTTGTATGCCCAGTGATCGACCGCGTAGAGCGGGTTGCGCTCACCGGAATCCGTCGTCGCCGAGCTCGCTCAGAATGCGGTTGAGGTCGCCGATCGTCGCGAAGTCGATCGTGATCGACCCCTTTTTGGCTCCGAGCGCGATCGTCACGCGGGTGTCGAGTCGGTCACCGAGCCGCTCGGCGATCTCGGCGAGCTGGGCCTGACGCCCCCCGGCCGCCGGGCGCTTCTGTTTGCGGGTGCCCGCAGCTCCGCTGAGCTGCTGCGCGACGGCCTCGGCCTGCCGCACCGAGAGCTCCTCGTTGACGATCTTGTCAGCGAGGCGCTGCATGAGCTCCGGCTCGTTGGTCGAGAGGATCGCGCGGGCGTGGCCGGCGCTCAGCACGCCCGCCGCGACGCGCGCCTGCACGGCCTCCGGCAGGCGGAGCAGCCGGAGCGTGTTGCTGATCTGGGGGCGCGAACGCCCGAGGCGCTCGGCGAGGCGCTCCTGCGTGATGCCGAAATCCTCGAGCAGCTGCTGGTACGCGCTCGCCTCTTCGAGCGGGTTCAGCTGCGCACGATGGAGGTTCTCGAGCAGAGCATCCCGCAGCATGTCTTCATCGGCCGTGTTGCGCACGATCGCGGGGATCGTCTCGAGGCCCGCGAGTGTGGATGCTCGGAGCCGGCGCTCGCCCATGATGAGCTCGTACTGCGCCTCGCCCTGTTGCGCGCCCGCTCGCTCGCGCACGACGATGGGCTGCAGCACCCCGAACTCGCGCACGGAGTGCACGAGCTCGGCCAGCTCCTCCTCGCGGAACTCGCTGCGGGGCTGCTGCGGGTTCGGCACGATGTCGCTCGGCGCGATCGCGGCGAGCCGAGCGCCGGGCACGGCCGCGAGCTCGGAGCCGTCGGGTGCGGGCGGGAAGAAGACATCGACGGGGCGGTCGCGGTCGCCGTCGCTCATGGGGATGAGCGCGCCGATGCCGCGTCCGAGTCCTGTGCGCTTGGTGGCCATCAGGTGGTCGCCCCTCTCTTCGCGATCTCGGCAGCGGCCTCGAGGTACGAGAGCGAGCCCGCCGAGCCCTGGTCGTAGCTGATCACGGTCTGCCCGAACGATGGCGCCTCGCTGATGCGCACCGAGCGGGGGATGAGTGCGTCGAGCACGAGGTCGGGGAAGTGCTCGCGCACGTCGGCGACGACCTGCTGCGCCAGGTTCGTGCGGCCGTCGTACATGGTCATGAGGATCGTCGAGACGCGAAGCTCGGGGTTGAGGTGCTTCTCGATGAGCTTGATCGAGTTGAGCAACTGGCTCAGGCCCTCGAGCGCGTAGTACTCGCACTGGATGGGGATGAGAACCTCGCGCGCCGCGACGAACGCGTTGATCGTGAGCAGTCCGAGCGACGGCGGGCAGTCGATGAACACGTAGTGCACGGGCTCGTCGACCTCCTGCAGGTAGGTGTCGAGCGCCGTGCGCAGCCGCTGCTCGCGGGCGACGAGCGAGACGAGCTCGATCTCCGCGCCGGCCAGGTGGATCGTCGCGGGCACGCAGTAGAGGTGGTCGAACTCGGGGCTCTTCTGCACCACATCGTCCATCTCGGCGTCGCCGACGATGACGTCGTAGACGCTCGGCGTCTCGGCGCGGTGCTCGACGCCG
>JAOASR010000176.1 GCA_030158585.1 Microcella sp. | reverse complement strand
TTCTTCTCCATCGGCGGGATCCCGGCCGAAGACGTCGCCTGGGCGACCGAACTCCTCTGGGAGGCGCAGCGCCGCGACATCGGCACGGTGCTGCCGATCTGGGATCAGCCCGCCCTCGGCTAGAGGCGGGTGCGGTCGAGCCCGGCGCTCCTGACCGCGGCACGCGGATCGAGAAACCGTCGGGCTCGACCGGCCGAGACGCTAGACCGCGTCTCGGGCCGCATCGCTCGGCACAGCGATCACCGGTACCACCGAAATACGGATGTTCTTCATCGCATCGGTATGAACGAACATGCGCGCGAGGATTCATGCTGTTCGACCCGTCGACTAGCGTCTCGCCCGCTCGCCAGCCCACTTGCTGGTTCGCCGATGTCAACCACGGAGGCTTCGAGGACCAGGTGACCCGTCAACTCCGGCGCCTCTTCGAACGCTGCGTGCGCGGTCTCGCCTTTCGGGTGCCCAAAGGTCGTCTTCGGCACGTCATGTACCCGCGGGGCCCTGAACACGGTCTCTGAACGCACGTCAAATGAAGCGACTCGGAATGCCGCTCATGCTGCGCGTACGGCACGCCCGGCCCCATCGGCTCAGAGATCCGAGCCCTGCCCGAGGTTACTTCTTGTGAGTGCAGCCTGGGCATGGGGATGGGGCATGCGAAGTGGCGGAGTGTATCCCCCGAATCGCTCCGGTGGTGCACTCCGCCACGCGGCGTACTATTTCGTGGCCCCAGGGACGCGGACGAGCTTCTTGTTGGCAAACTCGTTGATGCCGTAATGCGCGAGCTCGCGGCCGACGCCCGAGGCCTTGACCCCGCCGAACGGGAGATCCGGGGCTGTCTTGCTCGTGCTGTTGATCCAGACCATGCCCGTCTCGATCCGGTCGGCGACCCGTTGCGCCCGTTCCAGGTCGCCCGAGAAGACCGTGCCGCCCAGACCGAACGGGGAGTCGTTGGCGATCCGCACCGCCTCCTCCTCGGACGCGGCGCGGTGCACGACCGCGGCCGGTCCGAACAGCTCCTCCGCGTAGGCGCGCATGTCTTTCGTCACGCCCGACAGCACGGTCGCCGGATAGTAGGCGCCCGGTGCGTCAGGGGCCTCCCCGCCCAGGTGGACTTTCGCGCCGCGGTCGATGGCTTCGTCGACCAGCTCGACGAGATCCCGGCGGGCGGCGGTGGAGGAGAGCGGGCCGAGCTTCGTCTCGTCCGACGACGGATCGCCTGTGGCGTACGCGCGGCTCTGCTCGATGAACTTCTCGAGGAACGCGTCGTACACCGCGTCCAGGACGATGAAGCGCTTGGACGCGGTGCAGGCCTGGCCGCCGTTGGCGAAGCGACCGACCGCGGCCGCGGCGGCTGCCGCGTCGAGGTCGGCGTCGTCGAGCACGATGAACGGGTCGGAGCCGCCGAGCTCCAGCACGTACTTCTTCATATGCCGCCCGGCGACCTCGCCGACCGCGGAGCCCGCCCGCTCGGACCCGGTGAGGGAGACGCCCTGCACACGCGGATCGGCGATCATCTCGGCGATCTGATCGTTGTTGGCGAACACGTTCGCGTAGACGCCATCGGGCAGCCCCGCCTCGCGGAACACCCGCTCGATAGCGAGGGCGGACTGCGGGCAGTTGCGTGCGTGCTTGAGCAGGATCGTGTTGCCCAGGATCAGGTTCGGGGCCGCGAACCGCGCCACCTGGTAATAGGGGTAGTTCCACGGCATGATACCGACAAGGACGCCCACCGGCTCGGTCTTCACGACGGCGGTGCCGGGGCCGGAGATGTCGAGCACCTCGTCCGCGAGGAACTGCTCGGCGCGGTCCGCATAGTAGTCGTAGATGTTCGCGACGAGGTCGACCTCGCCACGCGCCTGGACGATGGGCTTGCCCATCTCGAGCGTGATGAGCGCAGCCAGTTCTTCCCGCTGTTCGCGGTGGAGCGCGGCGATGCGCTTGACCAGGGCGACCCGCTCTTGCAGCCCGCGATCCCGCCACTGCGGATAGGCTTCCGCGGCGCGATCGAGAGCCTCCCGTGCCTCCTTGTTGGTGATCTCGGGGAACTCGGCCAGCTGCTCGCCGGTTGCAGGATTCACTGTCGTGTAGACACCCATGTGCGACGACGCTCCTTCATTGTTCGGTGTGTGATCGCGGAACTCCGCGCGCACCAGTGCACACGGATCCTCGACAATCACTGTCGCTCACTATTCATGTCGCGTCCAATACCAAATCCGCCCCCGCTCATGCACTGGCATCAATAATGCTCTCTCGCGCCCAGTGGGACCCTCAGTGAGTATTTATGACGAAATCGTCATTGAATGAGAGCTATTGGGTATTTGTGTGTTATTGGATTTCGCAGCAAGCTGGGACATGACATACACCAGGACTGAGTGTGCCTGGACGCGATCTGAGAGAGGTGGGGCTTGGTGGAAACGCTCACAGTCGAGCACAACGGCGATCGCACGATCGTGCGATTGGACCGGCCTCAGACACTGAACTCGATCGACCAGGCCATGGTGGATGATCTCCACGAGGTCTGCGACCAGCTCGAACGCGAACCGCGCATCCTCATCCTGACGGGGGCCCGCACCGACAAGGGCGGCATCTTCGCCTCCGGCGCGGACATCTCCCAGCTGCGCGACCGGCGCCGTCATGACGCCCTGCGCGGGATCAACTCGAGCATCTTCGCGCGGATCGCTGCCCTGCCGATGCCGGTGATCGCCGCGATCGACGGCTATGCCCTCGGCGGCGGCGCCGAGCTCGCCTACGCCGCCGACTTCCGGATCGCGACGACGCGGGTGAAGATCGGCAACCCCGAACCCAACCTCGGCATCATCGCCGCCGCGGGGGCATGCTGGCGACTCGTCGAGCTCGTGGGCGAGCCCGTCGCGAATGAGATCCTGCTCGCCGGCCGCGTCCTCACCGCAGACGAGGCGCTCTCGATCCGGCTGGTCGGCGAAGTCTGCGAGCCGGACGAGCTCCTGGACCGGGCGAACGCGCTCGCGGACCGTATCGGCGGTTTCGACCCGCTGGCGATCCAGGTGACCAAGCAGGTGATCCACGCGCCGCGGGCGGCGCACCCGGTCATCGACAACCTTGCGCAGGCGCTGCTCTTCGAATCCCCGGAGAAGACCCGGCGCATGGATGATTTTCTGCTGAAGCGCAACGCGCGGAAAGGACGCTGAACCCATGGCATTGCCGAATCACATCGCCGTCGTCGGAGGCGGACGGATGGGGGCGGGCATCGCGCTCAGCTTCGCCGTCGGCGGATCGCAGGTCACCGTGCTCGAACGCGATGCCGCGTCGGTGGACGCCGCCCGGGCACGGCTCGATGACATCGCGCAGAAAGCGGTCGCGAAGGATCCAGCGGCCCCCGCCCTTGACGTGATCCTAGGACGCCTCGTCGTGTCCGAGGACTACGGGCTCCTGGGAGAAGCAGACCTCGTGATCGAGGCGGTCCCCGAGGACTTCGAACTCAAAGTGAACACCCTCCGCGCGATCGAGGAGCGCGTCACCGAGACCACCGCGATCGCGACGAACACGTCGTCGCTGTCGGTCACGAAGCTCGCCGCAGAGCTCTCCCACCCGTCCCGCTTCCTCGGGCTGCACTTCTTCAACCCGGTTCCCGCCTCCACGCTGATCGAGGTCGTCGTCGGCGAGCAGACCGGCGTCGGCCTCGTCGCCGCAGCGCGCGAGTGGACCGAGGGGCTGCGGAAGACCCCCGTCGTCGTGCATGACGCACCCGGCTTCGCGAGCTCCCGGCTCGGCGTCGCCCTCGCACTCGAAGCGATGCGGATGCTCGAAGAGGGCGTCGCATCCGCCGAGGACATCGATGCGGCGATGGTGCTCGGGTACCGGCACGCCACCGGCCCGCTCAAAACCACCGACCTCGTCGGCCTGGACGTGCGGCTCGGCATCGCGGAGTACCTCGCCTCCACGCTCGGCGAGCGCTTCGCACCCCCGCAGATCCTGCGCGACAAGGTCGCTGCCGGAGAGCTCGGGCGCAAAAGCGGCGCAGGCTTCTTCGACTACAGCTGAACACTCGGGTCACACACCGCACCCCAACGGCTGGCCCGAACCCCACACACGATCCCAGGAGGATGCAGATGCCCCAGACCAACGCCCTGTGGAGCGCCCAGGCGCACATGCCGACCGTGCTCTCGAACCCGCAGACCGTCATCGTCGAAGGCGACGGCGCCTACATCACCACTGCGGACGGGGACCGCCTCCTCGACGCCGCCGGCGGCCTCTGGTACGCCAACGTCGGCCACGGCCGGGACGAGATCGCACAGGCCGCCGCCGAGCAGATCCGCACCCTCGAGACCTGGCACATCTTCGGCCGGTACGTGAACCAGCCGGCACTCGATCTTGCGAACAAGATCGCGACGCTCGCCCCATTCGACGACGCCAAGGTCATCTTCACCAGCGGCGGATCCGACTCCGTCGATCTGGCGCTCAAACTCGCACGCCGTCACCAGCAGCTCCAGGGACAGCCGGAGAAGCTCACCGTCGTATCCAGACAGGACGGCTACCACGGCCTCCACGCCTACGGCACCAGCGTCGCAGGCCTCTCCTTCAACCGCGACGGCTTCGGCCCCGGCACCCTCATCCCGGAGACGCTGCTCGTCGATCAGTGGGACATCGACGCCGCCGAGCGCACCATCCGCGAACACGGCGGAGAGAAAATCGCCGCGTTCATCGCCGAACCCGTCATGGGCGTCGGCGGTCTCGTCCCGCCCCCGGCCGGCTACTTCGAGCGGATCAAGGAACTCGCGAAAGAGTTCGGTTTCCTCATCATCGCCGACGAAGTCGTCACCGCCTTCGGCCGTCTCGGCACCTGGACGGCGTCCGAACGCTTCAACCTCGAACCCGACATGATCACCTTCGCGAAAGGCATCACCTCCGGCTACCTGCCCCTGGGCGGCGTCATCGTCGCCCCCAGGGTATCCAGCCAGTTCTACGCAGGCGACGACGCACCCATCTTCCACCAGGGCCTCACCTACTCCGGCCACGCGACCGTCGCGGCCGTCGGACTCAAGAACCTCGAGATCATCGAGCGAGAGAATCTCCTCGGCCGCGTCCGCGAGCTCGAGCCGGTCCTCGCCGAGGAACTCGAACAGCTCCGCGATCACCCCGGCGTGAAAGACGTACGGCACATCGGACTCATGGGCGGCGTCGACCTCGCCGACGGCATCTCCGGGCTCGACGTCGTCGCCGTCCTCGAAGGCCGCGGCGTGCACCTGCGGAACCTCCCGAACAACATCCTCCAGATCTCCCCGCCCTTCATCGTCAC
>JAOASR010000175.1 GCA_030158585.1 Microcella sp. | reverse complement strand
GGATGACCAGGTCGTCGAACAGCGCGTGGTTGTCCGGCGAAACGCGGTATAGGTGCTCGGGGTGCCACTGCACGGCGAGAAGATTCCGCTCCGGGTCTTCGAACGCCTCAACGACCTCTCCCGCACGCGCGGTGACACAGAGTCCCGCTCCGAGCGTCTCGACCGCTTGATGGTGGTAGCTGTTGACGCCGATTGCGGTCTTGCCGATGACTTGCGCCAGGCGGGAAGCGGGATCGATGGCGATGTCGTGCTCAACCTCGTGAGAGGGACGGGACTGCCAATGCTCGTCGAGATGCTGGATCAGCGTGCCGCCACGCAGTACGTTCACCAGCTGCATTCCGCGGCAGAGGGCGAGGATCGGGATGCCTCGATCCTGCGCCTCGGCGACGAGTGCCGCCTCAAATCGATCCCGGATGGGGCTTACTCCGTAGACCGTGTCGTCGGGCTCCTGGCCGTACATCTCGGGGGACAGGTCGCCTCCGCCGCTAAGCAGCAGCCCGTCGAAGCCTTCGAGCATGTCCGGGAGAATCGTCTCGGTGGCAGGCAGGATCGCCGGACGGCCGCCCGCCGACACGACCGCGTCCGCGTAGTTGAGCACCTGGAGGGTCGAATCCCTCCGTCCGAATGCAGACTCCTGCGCACTGCGCTCGGCAGAAATGGCGATCAGCGGCGCGGGCATCAGTAGATCGTCCATCCGCCGTCGACGAAGAGCGTCGTCCCCGTAACCCAGCTCGCCTCGTCTGAGGCGAGGAAGGCAACACCGTTCGCAACGTCCTCCGGCTTGCCGACTCGACCGAGCGGCGTGCGCTCGAGGAGCCAGTTGCGAACCTCGTCCTTCGCCAGCGCCTCCGCGGTGAATGGAGTCTCGATGAACCCGGGCGCGACGGCGTTGACTCGGATACCCGACGGTGCGGCCTCGACAGCCAGGGCGCGCGTGAGCTGGAGGAGCGCCCCCTTGGAGGCGTTGTAATGGACTTGAGGGTGCCCGCTGCTGGAGATGACGATGTGGGCCTCGACTGACGTAATGTTCACGATGGATCGCGTGTGGTCCCCGTCGCCTGCCTTAAGCAAAGGGTAAGCCTCACGCGAGACGAGGAAGGGCCCGGTCGAATTGACCGCGAACACCTGATCCCACTCTGCCCGGGATAGGTTCTCAAACGAGCCGAACTTGACGATGCCCGCGTTGTTGACGAGCACATCCAGGCGGCCGAACGCGTCCGAAATTCGCGTGAAGCCTGCTTTGACTGATTCCTCATCTGCGACGTCTGCCTGCACCTGGAGCACATCGGGGCGATCGCCGAATACGCCGGCGAGCGCATCGGCGTTGAGGTCGATCGCGGCGAGCGTAGCGCCGTCGGAGAGAAGCTTCTCCGCGATGGCGCGGCCGTTGCCGGACGCCGCCCCGGTGACGGCGGCGAAGCGCCCTTCGAGTCGATTGGACATTCCGTGGTCTTCTTTCTGCTGTGGGGGTGTTGGTTTGGGCCCGTCAGGGATCAGATGTGTTCGAGGTAGCGCGCGACTTCCCAGTCGGTGACCGTGGTCGCGAACTTGTGGATCTCCCATTCGCGGGTCTGTGAGAAGTGGCGAACGAACTCTTCGCCGAAGTACTCCTTCGCGAGCGCGCTCTGGGCGAAGACCTCCGTGGCCTTGCCAAGCGTGTTCGGGAGCCGCCGCGACGCGTCGGCGTCATGTTCATATGCGTTACCGGTCACCGCAGCGGGTGCCACGAGGTTCTGCTCGATGCCGCTCAGTCCGGAGGCGATGTTCGCCGCGAGAACCAGGTACGGGTTCGCGTCCGCGCCCGGGACCCGGTTCTCAACGCGCGCGGCGGGTCCGGCTGAGGGGATGCTCCGAATGGCGACCGTGCGGTTATCGAGGCCCCAGGTTGCGCTTGATCCGGCCCACTGACCGCCCTCGATTCGCTTGTACGAGTTGATGGTCGGAAGGTAGATCGCCGTGAAGTCACTCGCGCCAGTGACCAGTCCGGCGAGGTACTTCATTCCCGTCTCACTCAGCTGCGCTGGGCCGCCGGGGTTCGAGAAGACGCTGCTCCCGTTCTCGGTCGACACCAGACTCTGGTGCACATGTCCCGAGGAGCCCGCCTGATCGATATCAACTTTCGCCATGAAGGACGCCGTCAGGCCGTGCTTTGCCGCGATCTCTTTCACGGTGTGCTTGAGGATGAGCGCGCTGTCGGCAGCTCGTACCGCGCCGCCGTAGTGGATGTTGACCTCGAACTGGCCCGCCCCGTGCTCGCTGTTGCTCGCTTCGATGAACACGCCCTGCTCGGCCAGGCGGTCGCGGATCTCGCCGAGAACGACATCGCTTCCGGTGTCGCGGTAGACGCTGTAGGTGTGGTTGCCGCTGGAAACCGGCTCGAGGTCTCGCCAACTGCGGCGCGCGAGCTCGCGCGGCGTGCCCTCGAACAGGTAGAACTCGAACTCATAGGCGCAGACTGGCTCATAGCCAAGTGCGTTGGCTCGGTCAACGACTCGCTGGAGCACTGCCCGGGGAGAGATGGCGAGCGGAGTTCCGTCCGGATTGAAGAGGTCGCAGATCACGGACGCGACACCGGGCTCGCCGGGAACTACCCGCAGCGTCGAAAGGTCGGGGCGCAGATTGACGTCGGGGTACCCCGTGTGCCATCCCGTGAAGGTGAGATTCGGAATCAGGGTGTCTTGAACGTCCCATCCGAAGAGGATGTTGCAGATGTTGCTTCCCGCGGAATACGCGGACTCAGAGAAGTACCGTGCCGACAGCCGCTTCCCTCTCCATAGTCCGTCGATGTCGACGGCACCGATCTTGAAGACTTTGATCGAGTTCTCCTCGATAAAGGCGTCGACGAAACGCTTCGCGTCTTCCATCTCGCTCGGGTTGTTCATGTAGACGACCTCCTCGGGAATGAACGCGTCGACGTGCTGCGGCGCATCTTCGATCTGAACTGCATTGTTCACGGGTTTGGCCTCCTTTCGGCTCGATTGCTCGGATTCGACACCGTGACCGGTGGAGCGTGTAGCGAGGCTATGTGGCATGTCGAGCCGCTCGCGTGTGCAAGATGCCCATGCTTGGCCCGTGTGAAGTGCAGGCCGTCGCAGGGTCACATAGCGCCATGACGGCGCGACGCCCGACCACAAATGCAGCCGGGCGCCGTGTCCTACTCCACGTCGTGGATCATTTGGAGCGGTCGAGGCGGTCTAGCGGAACAGCCATTGCATCCGGCTGTTCTTCCTCGTCGTAGATCTGACCGATCCGCTCGTACCCGGCCGGTCGGCGCTTCTTCAGATAGATGGCGTAGCCGACGCCGGCGACAGCAATCGCAGCGACGTAGGCAGGAATAAGGTTCACCACTGCCACATCCGCGCCAGCGAGGAATGGGATGTAGACGACGAGAAGGATCAGCACGACGGCCTGCGCGAGGGCACCGACCACCGGCGCGACAAGAGTTTTCCAGAAGTCACCCGCGCCGCTGCGACCGACGCGATTGAAGTAGGCGATGACCGCGAGCGACACGAGGAACTGCACGAAGACCACACCGGCGGTGCAGAAGATGGGCAACCAGGTTCCAAGTTGCAGGAGCGGATCTGCTCCCCCGACCGCGAAGAGCAGGATCACCACGATCGCGACGGTCGCCTGGACGCCGTTCGCGACGTAGGGCGATTTGTGTGTCGGGTGAGTTCGTCCCAGCTTCGCGGGCAGGATGCGGTCCCGGCCCATCGAGAAGAGGTACCGGGAAGCGTTGTTGTGGAATGCGAAGGCGCACGCGAAGAAGCTCGTGATGACAAGGAAGTCGAGTAGCACGCGCATGACGTGCCATGAATACATGTCGGTCAATACGAAGAAGTAGTCGCCAAGGAGCGTCTCCGCCTGCGGCATCGTGTCACTGCCGAACCCGACGATCCCGGCGTATGCGACAAAACTGTAGAACACGCCAAGGGTGATTACTGCTATATATGTCGCCCGCGGAACCGCACGCTTGGGATCGCTCGTCTCCTCCCCGTAGATCGCGGTCGTCTCGAAGCCGATCCACGACCAGAAAGCGAAGAAGAACCCGATGCCGATCGCCGGCGCGGCGAGGAAACCCGCGGGATTGAACGCCTCGGGTTGCTGACCCTCCGCGCCCCCCTGGACGACTATCGACGTGGCGACGATGAAGATGATGAGGATCTCCAGCGTCAGCGCGATGCCGAGGACGCGCCCGGCTACCGTCACCTTGAAATAGGAGATCAGCCACATTAGCGCGACCCCTGCGACACTGCAGATCCACCACGGCACGCTCCAGCCGAGGTAGTTCTCGAGCATCAGAGAAGTGAAGAACCCGAAACCACCGCTGATCGCGGGAACAATCATGCTGTAGGCCGCCATGACGGTCCAGCCTGCGCCCAGTCCGATTGGCTTACCCAGGCCCTGGGCAGTGAAGTTGTAAAACGCGCCTGCCGCGGTGATCCGCTTGGCCATCTGCGCGAAACCCACTGAGAAGACGAGCAGAATCAGTGTCGCCGCGACGTAGGTCAGCGCCGTGGCGAACCCCGACCCATACGCATAGGAGATCGGAATGTAGGTGGAGACGACGACCAGCGGCGCTGCTGCAGCCGTCACCATGAGCACGATAGTGATGAAGCGGATCGACCCCTTGAGCAGATCAGTCGATTCTGCTGGAGCTGTTCGCTTCGTTGCGTTGGTGGACATTCGGTTACCTTTCAGTACCTGTTGCCGATGTTACGGGGACGGGTTCCCGCAGCGACCGCGAGAGTCGGGAGGATCCGCGATGACCTCGCTCGGGTTGAGGCACGGTAGCCACGCCGGATACTGCTTTCGGTGTGTGTATTGACCATGGTCAGACCTGCGGGTGTGCAGTGCGCCCACCAGAGGTGCTGGCCGCGATCGCCACTTCGCCGCCGACAATGGCGGCGCGCTCCCGGATAACATGAACGAATCGTCGTGCGAGATGCTGCGCGTCCCTGGAGACGGCCCCGTCGCGGTGCTCAAACTCACGTGCTTCTTGCTCGAGGCGTAGATGTAGGGCGCCCGGCGCCTCGGAACGCCACTCGACGAACCGCTCCGGGGTGATCTCCGGGTGGAACTGCAGCCCCCACGCGCTGCCGAAGCGGAATACCTGGTGGGGGTAGACGTCGCCAGTGGCCAGCAGCTCCGCGCCCTCCGGAAGCCGCGTGATGGCGTCGAAGTGCATCGCCGGCATTCGCATGTGCTCGGAGAGGCCACCCAGCAGCTCGTCACTTCGTCCAGCCTCAGTAAGGCGGATGCCCACCAACCCGCTTTCCAGCCCGGGTGCGCCGACGGCGACCGACCCGCCCAGCGCCTCCGCGAGCAGCTGTGCGCCGAGGCAGACGCCGAGCGTGGGCACGTTCGCCGCGACCGCCGCGCGCAGGAGTGACTTGATCTCACTGAGATACGGCACCGCGGCATCGTCCAAAGCTCCCATGCTGCCGCCCAGGACCATGAGGCCGTCGTCTGAGACGCGCAATGGGACCGGGTCGCCGGCGAACGGCCGGACCACGCGGACGGCGACGCCTTCCGACCGGATCCACTTCTCCATACGATCGAGGTCGCACTTCGCGTCGGGTTGGACGACCGTGATGCGTGTCGCGTCTGATTCCATTGTCGTCTTCGTCTCCCCGTATGCGTGGGCTCTCGCGCCGGTCGTCTCGTTGCGCCGGCCACAGCCTCTGTGGCGGCAAGCCGACGCGCATGTCCCGCACGCACATCGACAGGCTCGGCTGGGTGCACCATGCACGCCCTCAGGAGAACAGGGTCGGCCAGCATACGGAACATCACGAAGAGAGGACGACATGTCGCGAACCCCGATCAGGGCGGCAGTCTTCAGGGCCCTCGGGTTGCCTATGGAGGTCGAGAAGCTCTTCCTCGACGAGCCGGGATCCGGCGAGGTGATGGTTCGCACGACCGCCGCGGGCCTGTGCCACAGCGACCTCCACTATCTCAACGGCTCTCTCGGGATCCAGACGCCTGCTGTGCTGGGACACGAAGTCACGGGAATCGTTGAGCGGTGCGGACAGGGCGTAAGTCGGGTCCGAGTCGGCGATCGTGTCGTTGTGACGATCACCCCGAGCTGCGGGCAGTGCGCGCAGTGCGTTTCAGGTCATCCCACGCAATGCACACGTGTCGCAGCAGTTCGTGAGCGGGGGGCCCCCCTCCTCCTGGACGAAGAAGGGGAGCCGGTGACCTCACTGGGCGCCATAGGCGGCTTTGCGGAGGCTGTGGTGGTTCCGGAATCCGCGCTCGCGATTGTGGACGCTGGCATGCCGGCGACAGTGGCTTGCCTGCTCGGTTGCTGCATCAGCACCGGGGTCGGCGCGGTGATCCACGGGGCGAACGTCGGCCCGATGGACACCGTTGCGGTCATCGGGTGTGGTGGAGTCGGAATGGCAGCGATCCAGGGGGCGCGGCTCAGCGGCGCACGCCGCATCATCGCGATCGACGTGCACGAAGAGAAGCTCGCGCTCGCTGGGCGACTCGGTGCGACCGACATCGTGATGTCAGACGGTGATGCCACCCGGGATGCCGTCCTGGCACTTATCCCCGGCGGCGTCACTCGGGCGTTTGAAGCAGTCGGGAGGCCCGCGACCGCGGAGCTCGCTTTCGGCGTGCTGGCTCCCGGCGGTGCAGCGACCATTCTGGGACTGATGCCCCCAGGTAGCACCATCCGGATCGAGGCGTCTGACCTCATCGAAGGCGACCGCCGATTGCAGGGCGCCTACATGGGAGGCAACCGGTTCCTCGCGGATGTGACCGCCCTCTCTGACCACTATCACTCAGGGCGCCTTGATCTGCTGAGCATGGTCACCGGAACTGTGTCCTTGGAGGACATCAACGCCGGGTTTTCCGCGATGACCAATCCGTCGGTGATCAGGACGGTAATTCAGTTTGAGGAGAAGGTGGACACGCCGTGATCGAGGCCCCAATCGTTGCTGCCCGGTCCTTCATCAATGGAGCGTGGCGCACCCCGACCGAACCGCTCGGCGTGCTCTACGACCCCAACACGGGTGTCGAGCGAACGATGCACCTGGGCGCCTCCGTCGATGATGTCGACGCCGCGCTCCAGGCGGCGGACCTGCTTCATCGCGCTCAAACGCTCGAGCGCATCCCGGTCGAGCAGCGGGCCGCCGCCTTGAATGCATGGGCCGACGCGCTGGATGCGAGCACGGAGGAGATCGCTATCCAGGACGCCGTCTCGACCGGCAATCCTCTTCGCACGACGCGCACTCTCGCGTCGTTCCTCGGGCCACGTGTGCGTTCGATCGCACGCCAGTCGACGGAAATTGGCGACGGGCGTGCACTGGAGGCCGGCGGACGCGCGGTTCGTCTTCTGAATCGCCCGCTCGGCCCGACGCTCGTCCTCGCTCCCTGGAATGCCCCGACTTTCGTTGCCGTCTCGAAGGTGAGTGCAGCCATCGGGGCAGCGTCACCGGTGCTCCTGAAGCCGTCGGAGTGGACGCCCAGCGGAGCCCAGCTCGCCTTCGAACTCCTCCACCTGGTTTTGGAACGGCATAGTTTCCCACCTGCCACTGCTCAGCTGATCCACGGCGCCTCGCAAGTTGGCTCCTCGCTTTCCTCGGACCCTCGGGTGCGGGTTATTACGTTTACCGGCGGGATGTCCGCGGGTCGCGCTGTCGCGCGAGCGGCGGCGGAGACGCTCGCGGTCGTCCAGCTCGAGCTGGGTTCCAACAACCCCGCAATCGTTTTACCCGACGCCGATATCGGCCGAACTGCCGAGCTGCTCATCGCCGGGATGACCCGATTGAACGGGCAATGGTGCGAAGCCCCCGGGAAGGTGCTCGTTCCGGAATCGCTGCATGACGACCTCGTCGAAGCGCTCCTAGCCTCCGCGGCGACTCTGAACCTCGACCACGGCTTCCGTGACGGCACGCAACTCGGCCCTCTCGCCTATCGGGCCCATCGTGAACGGCTTGAGACGCAGCTCAGGCGCTACGCGTCCGCGGGTGCCGTCGTGCATCGAGCCGGCGAACTCCCCGACCTCGCCGGATGGTTCTTTCAACCCGCCGTCGTCACCGGCATCAATCCAGAACTGGCCCGCGACGAGATGTTCGGCCCGGCTCTCACCGTCCACGCGGTCTCGTCGGTGGAGCGGGCGATCGCCGACGCCAATCTGTGTGGAGGCGGCCTTGACGCTTTTGTGTTCGGCGAGGACGAGGCAGCGGCGCTCGATGTGGGTTCGCGGATCCGCGCGGGCGAAGTCCGGATCAACGGCACATTCATGACCGACCTCGCCGAGGGCTCCGAACAGACCTTTTGGGGCACCTCGGGTCTGGGTGGTCACGATTTCGCCCATGGTGTGGCGTTTTCCCAAGGACGGCGGGTCGTCGGCGTGGACGCCCGGGATCAAGTGATCTGAAGCGACCACGGAGCCGACCGGCTTCGGTCGATGGAGACTGTAAGGATAATCGTGGAACCCTCTCCCTTTTCCGAGCGGGCGGATCTCGGTTTCGCCTGGAGCGTCAAAGACTCGTTCCTGCAATATGTCCGCGGAATGAGGGACGGGAACGTCGCTTGGGGCGCCGGCGCGGCCGTGACGAGCGAAGGCGAATTTCACTTCCCGCTTCTTGCTGCCCGCCGCTTTGCCGACGCGACGATGTTGTCCTTCGGAGGGAATGTGCAGTTCACAGCTCACCACGGCTTGCTGTCCGTGTCGATCGGCGAACCGCGCATCGCGCTCCGCGATGGCGAGGCCGACCTGCTGATCCACACCGGTGATGCCGTTAAGCGAATCGCGGTCATCGACCTGCCCCCACGAATCCAGGATGGCGATGTCACCATGTGGCTGCGGTGCGGCGTAACGCTCGTGGACCACGGTGCCGAGCTCTTCGGGGGGACATACCCGGCCGGTGAATCCCTCGCCCCGCTGACTCTGCGGGTACCGAGTGGCGGCGCCGCCGAGATCCCCAGCGCTCCTCGTCTCGGCCAGAACTGAGCGGGAAGCCCCCTCCGAAGAATCTAGGGATGCCGCGACGGGCGGTGTGGCCCGTGCACACCCGCCTCCAACAGAGCGTGCGCCCCGCACGCCGGTCGGGAGCCGGTTCTCGGAAGCATCGAGTTCACCCACCCCGACCCGCCGTCGCGACGACGCGTCGGCGCCGCGACATTTAGCAAGAAAGAGGACAAGGAAAATGGCTTCCACCCATATCGGCGTGCCGGCTGAGGTTAAGAACAATGAATTCCGCGTGGCCATGACTCCCGCGGGAGCGCACGCGCTCGTCAGTCGCGGCCACCGGGTCGACATCCAGGCCTGGGCCGGAGGACCCGCCGGCTACGACGACGACGAGTACCGCGCGGCCGGGGCGAACATCGTGGGCACGGCCGACGAAGCGTGGGCCGCGAAGCTGGTGCTGAAGGTGAAGGAGCCGGTGGAGCAGGAGTACCGTTTCCTGCGCGAAGACCTCACGCTCTTCACCTATCTTCACCTGGCTGCGGACCTGCCCCTCACCCGCGCGATCCTCGACTCCGGCGTGACGGCGATTGCGTACGAGACCGTCCAGTTGCCCGACCGCTCACTGCCGCTGCTTACCCCGATGAGCGAGGTGGCCGGTCGGCTCGCCCCGCAGGTCGGTGCCGCTGAACTGCATGCGTCAAAGGGCGGCCGCGGCATACTCCTGGGTGGCGTGCCCGGGACGGCCCCCGCGAAGGTTGTCGTGATCGGCGGCGGAGTTGCCGGCGAGCAGGCGGCGGCGACCGCGCTCGGCCTCGGCGCCGATGTCACCGTGATGGACATCTCTCTGCCGAAGCTTCGCGAGCTGGATGCACGGTACGACCATCGCATTAGAACCCGCGCGTCGTCACCGTACGAGATCGCCCGACAGGTGAGTGACGCGGACCTCGTAATTGGCGCCGTCCTGGTGCCTGGCGCAGCCGCGCCGAAGGTCGTGACCGACGAAATGGTCAAGACCATGAAGCGGGGAGCCGTGCTTGTCGATATCGCAATTGACCAAGGCGGTTGCTTCGAGGGGTCGCGACCGACCACTCATGACGAGCCCACGTACCAGGTCCACGACGCGATCTACTACTGCGTGGCGAATATGCCGGGCGCCGTGCCGGCCACTTCCACGCCGGCGCTCACGAACGCAACCCTTCCCTACGTGCAAAAGATCGCGGACCACGGCTGGGAGACCGCGATCGCGGGCGATCCGGCGCTCGCAAGGGGCCTGAACGCCACCTCGGGCAAGGTGGCCAACGAGGGCGTCGCGAGGGCGCACGGGCTCGAACTGTCAGTGGTGGCCTAACGCGGGAGGTTTCTCCTCGCTGTTTGTCTTCATGTTCGCCTCGCCGTAAAAACGGCGCGAAGCGATCGCAAAACCTTTGGAGGCTCAACGGGAGGCCGGGCGTAGCGGACAGCTAACTCCGGCGATATCGACCTCCCGCGTACCCGCTTCTGCGGGGGACAGAACGAAGCGCGCTTCCGGCGGAGACTGGGGCACGAGTGAAGGGGTGGAGGTTCAGCGCGGAGTGCGCCAGACGCCCAAGAGAACGGATCGGGATCGGGTGACGATATGAGCAAGCTACAGGCGAGCGCCGCAGAGGCCATCGCGGACATCGCTCAGGACGGGATGGTCGTCGCTGTCGGCGGGTTCGGCCTGTCGGGCAATCCCACGAGCCTCATCATGGCGCTGCGGGACACGGGCGTGCGCGACCTGACCATCGTCAGCAACAACATGGGCGTGGACGGGAAAGGTCTAGGTCTGCTGCTGGAGAACGGACAGGTCAGCCGCGTTCTCGCCTCGTACGTCGGTGAGAACCAGCGCTTCGCCGAGGCCTACCTGGAGGGTTCGCTCGACGTGGAGTTCGTCCCTCAGGGCACGCTTGCCGAGAGGCTGCGGGCAGGGGGCGCGGGGATCCCGGCCTTCTTCACCCCCACCGGCGTCGGCACCCCCCTGGCCGAGGGCAAGACGGAGGCCATGTTCGATGGCAGGCCCGCAATTCTCGAGCGGGGCATCGTCGCCGACCTCGCCTTGGTCCGAGCGCATCGCGCCGACGCGGCAGGCAATCTGCGGTACCGCCTCACCGCACGGAACTTCAATCCGCTCGTCGCCACGGCCGGGCGCTCGACCATCGCGGAAGCCGAAGAGATTCTGGACGACTACCTGGCCCCTGACGACATCCACACCCCTGGGATATACGTGCAGCGGGTCGTCGCCATCGAGGTGACTGCGAAGGACATAGAGCAGCGGACCGTGCGGCCGCGGACGGAGGCACCCCGTGTGGTCGCGTGACGAGATGGCCACGATCGCGGCCGAGGACATCGAGGACGGCCAGTACGTCAACCTTGGGATCGGAATTCCGACACTGGTCGCGAACCACCTGCCGCCGGGGGTGAGCATCACCCTGCAGAGCGAGAACGGACTCCTCGCCATGGGCCCCTTCCCCTTCGACGGCGATGAGGACGCCGACCTCATCAACGCCGGGAAACAGACCGTCACCCTCCTTCCGGGCGGGTCGGTCTTCGACTCGGCGACCTCCTTCGGGATGATCCGCGGGGGACACGTCCACTGCGCCATCCTGGGAGCGCTGCAGGTCTCGGCCTCCGGTGACCTGGCGAGCTGGACGATCCCGGGGAAGCTCGTGAAGGGACCCGGAGGAGCGATGGACCTCGTCGCCGGGACCCGCCGCGTCATCGTCATCACCGAGCACGTGTCGAAGAACGGCGCTCCGAAGATCGTGGCCGAGTGCGATCTGCCCCTAACCGGTCGACGGGTAGTCGACCGGATCGTGAGCGACCGGGGCGTCTTCGACGTGACGGTGGAAGGGCTCATCCTGCGACGTCTGGCACCGGGAGAGAGCATCCAGGAGCTGCGCCGCATCACGGGCGCCGACTTCGGGATCGACCTGCCGTGACCTTCGTGATCGCCGGGAACGTGCAGCAGGGCGGGGCCGGACAGAATCCTGCGCGTCAGGCGGCACCCGCATCATGTCGGGCGCTGACATCGTCGCGTCGATCGCGCTCGGGGCGCGGTTCACCCTCATCGGCCGCGCCTACCTCTACGGCCTCATGGCCGGCGGGTGCGAGGGCGTCGACCGCGCCATCCAGATTCTCGGCGAGCAGATCGCGCGCACGATGGGCCGGCTCGGCGTGACCTCGCTCGACGAGGCCGAGCCTGGCCATGTCACCCAGCTGCAGGGACTGGTGCCGCGCGGCTGATCAGGGGAGGCCTCGTCGCGATGCTGTGGTGGTCGCCGCGACGAGGCCGACCCACTCCGCAAAATCCACGGCCACGGGCAACGGCCGGCGCTGTGCTGCGCCGTAAGACCTAGGGGGCAAGCGGTGGCTTCGGGATGTCGCTCATATCGACCCCCTGGGCGAGAAGCACGGCGACCTTGAGGGCGTACTCCTGCGCCTCCTCGGTCGTCAGGTGCGGGTTGCACGCTCCGACCGCGAGCGCGAAGACAGTTCCCGCCTTGCGGGGCGCGACCATGTCGGCCACAGGGTAGGTGCTCCCTTCTTCGAACCCTGCGTGCAGACACGCCTTATCGATGTGGTCGACGTCGTCTGACACGAGCACCGGGATCATCAGCTTGTGAGCCAGGCTCAAAGCAAACGACCTCCGCGACTCGGTCAGGCACTCCGCGGACGCCGGGTCGATGTCGTCCGACTCTGCGATTGCGCGGAGGTACAGGGCCGGCCCCACCTCGGGGATGTCCACGAGCACAGGGCAGACCCCCCAGGACCACCCGGGTCCATGCGGGATCGTCAGGGACTCCTGGCTGCCGGTGCCTTCCGACGTGCACTCCTCCCAGAGCGGGAAGTCGTGCACCCACAGGTGCTCGCCGTCTCGAGACACGTAGGGGAAGGTGAAGTCGAAGGCCCAGCGAAGCTCCGCGGCGAGGTATCCGTTGCGCAGCGTCAAGTGGCCGAAGTGGCCGTACCAGGGGGCCCCAGGTGCGGGTATGAACAAGTGGTGGGACATGGGGTTGTCCTTTCGATCACGTGAGGCGCGGCATCCCGCGCCAGCCTTCCTTGTAGGCCTGCCCCTTTAGATGCGGCGAAGATTGCGGGCGCGAAGTGCCTGCCCCGCGATGTCCGGTTCATCGACCATCGATTCCGCAACGGCGCATCGCGGAGCGGCCAGCAACGACCTGACGTC
Organism: Microcella sp.; assembly: GCA_030158585.1. Lineage (GTDB taxonomy): Bacteria > Actinomycetota > Actinomycetes > Actinomycetales > Microbacteriaceae > Microcella. The sequence goes on along the minus strand of JAOASR010000175.1, from coordinate 12,508 downwards.
ACAGACCTCAAGCGAATCCGCGTCGACGGCTGAAACGCCTTCCGACCCGCGCACTCGCGACGACAGTCGCGATGCCGCGCATAGGGGTCCTGTCACCACACCGTGTGGTGCCGGGAAGGCCCCATGCGCCGCAGCACCCTTCAACTTCACCGAGCCATTCGCGTGGCATCGACGTCCACCACGCGACTATCCGACGACCTGGCCGGATCACTTCGGTTCGTCGAGCTCGCCGAGGACGCCATACCCGGGCGCGACAGCCGGATATGCACCTGGCTTCTTTTCATGGAGCGCACGGAACATTTCGTCGGCCGGCGACGCCGCTTGCCGAGCCATGACGGCCCGGGGCGATCTGCCGGCACCAACGAGGCACGGCTGGCTGATTGGCTGACGTATCAACGGCGCCGCCATGACAGACGCGAGCTGTGCCTGTACGAGCGCAAGCGCCTGGAGTCTCTCCCCGGATTTCGCTGGTCACCGGGTCTCGAGGACTGGGATGCACGGCTGGAGGAGTACGACACGTTCCTGCGCACCTTCCGGCGCAAGCCCCGCATTCGCAGCGCCAACCCGTCGGAGCGATCGTTGGCCGATTGGATCGCCCGGCAGCATGCGCGTGACCGCGCCGGGCGGCTGTCGGACGATCAGACGCACGCTCTGACCTATCTGGAAAACCGGGCCCGCATGGGGCCGCCGGAACATCGACCCCGCCTGCAGCCGTAGCAATGACGTGCGCGCTCACGTCGAGCGCCACGACGAGAGGATCCCCCCATGCGATCTGCCAGCGATATCCCCCTGGAGGGCGAGGAGTACATCGCCGAGCTGCTGTCCTGCCGCGACCGCTACCACGCGCTCGACTTCCTCTGGGCGGGAGACGGTGAGAAGCGCCCGAAGCCCAGAACGGAGAAGTCCGAGGAGGCAGCGCTCGTGCAGGGGGCACTCCGCCAGGCCTCCGTCGAGCTCATCTCGGACCTGTTCCACGACATCAACCTGCTGCGGTCCAACCCTGCAACCTTCGACATCGACCAGACCGAGATCCTCCGACACCTGCCCGCACTGCCGCCGTCGACCAACCGACTGGAGTTCTGCCTCCGCTACATGGCCACCCTCATGAGCGTGGCCGGCAAGCTCACCCTCAACTGGGAGACGCTGTCCTGCACCGCCGAAGAGCTCGCCCTGCACATGGTCCTCGACCACGTGGAGTTCCTCGACGACCTGCACGACATCGGCCTGCCCCGGCACTGGCGGGAGTTCCTCACCGACTGCCTCTTCGAAGACACCGACTTCATGGCCTTCATCAACCGCCGCATGCCCACCGACATCAACATCTGGGAGCCGTTCCGGCCCCGCGACCTCGAGGTCCACCCGTTCCAGGAGTACACGCTGTGACGAACCCGGTCGATGGCGCGGCCCCGCGCCGCGCCATCTTCCTCGACGTCGACTGGACGCTGCTCCGACCTGCCGCGACGGCCATCGAGCTGTGGCTCGCCGCGCTCGAGAAGCGTCAGCCAAGCCCGCTGCCGGTGCGAGCGCGCGAAGCGCCCATCACCGTCCAGGTCCCCCACCACGACCGACCCGGCACCATGTTCCACCGCCCCGCCGTCATCCGCGCCATCCGCAACCTCCCGAGCGAAGTGGAACTGTTCTGGCTGACGTCCTGGATGACGAACCCGGACCGACTGACACAACTCCAGAGCCAACTCGGACTGCCCGCCGGCCACATCCGACCCGCACCGTTGCCCGCCACCATCGCAGCGGGCCGGATTGGTCTCCCGTCGAACGCGCGGCTTGTGCAGCACTGGAAGTTCCAAACCGTCGCGCACTACCTCCGCACTCACGAGGACACTCACGCGCTGTGGGTCGACGACGAAGTCGGACACTTCGTCCACCACCTACTCGCCGCGGACCTCCAGCCGCGACTGCACTACCTGCGCCCCGCGAGCTGGAACTCGCTCCTCACAGAGGCCGACGCCGCCCGCATCGCCCGCTGGGCCACAGAAGAGCTCGCAGTCCTTCGACATGACCGCAACGACCACAACGACTACGGATGGGAAGCGAGATCGTGAGGCGCTTGTATCGGGCGGTCCGTTCGCGGTGGCGGCGGTGGCTGTCGCGATTCGATCCCGACCGGCACGGCACGCGATACGCAGGCGAGCCGGCAAGCGCTCTGTACCGACGGATCCGCTGGTCCGCAGCGCAACGAGTGCGTCGGGCACTGAGGCGGATGGGGCGTGGCAGATGAGCGGTGAGCTCACGCCAGAAGCTCTCCTCGTGCGATAGCTGCCCGCCGACTAGCTGCGACGGTCTCCTCTTTCTCGGCCTCGGCGATCACGGCCAAGCGTTGAGCGCGGCGCTGGAGGACAGACTCCAACGCAGAGGCGATCACGGCGATCGCGAGTCCAGCGGCCGCCCCAGCTCCGACCATTCGCGCAGGATCGGTCGCCAAGTCGGGGCCACCGTAAAGGCTGAGCGCCGCCACAGCGACGATCGACAACACCCACTGGACGGAGATCACGATGCGGCGCCGAGACACATTGGAAATGTCAAGCCACTCGTCGAGCTCTTCGATCGCCGCGACGACATGTCGATGGAACGAGACCTTCTGCGGCGACTCCGGCATCAGCGCATACAGAGTCCCCAGCCTCTCTACTCTCGCCATCAATCGGACACGGCGCGGGAACCACCGCAGGAGCTGGCCGACGAAGGCAACGGCGGCCAGGCCGAACGCGTTGAGCATCACCGCCGGGATATCGAGCATGCGTCAACCATATGAGAGGCTTCCGACGCTCGAACGTCCCCCCGGTCGAGCGGGAAGGCGGTACCGAGTGAGCCACGCGACGGAGCTTCGCACCCTGCACGCCACCTGGCTGGTCGACTCAGTGCTCACGCCGGAGCGTTTCGACGGCGAGTCGGTGTCCTTTCTTCAGGCCGCGCTCTATCCGGAGGTCCGAGCCGTCAGTGCGCATCGGATCACGACCTGGCTCGATGTCATCGAAGCAATCGAAGCGCTGTCCCTCCCGACCACGGACGATAACTCGACCATTGCGCTCGGCCCCCGCGCAGCGAGCAACTTCCTCACCCATCAACGTCGCCGCCGCTCGCACCTATGCAGGTACCAAACGGAGCGCCTGGAACTGCTCCCCGAATTCAGTTGGGCGCCCCTCGATGCAGTCTTCGCCCGCCGACTGGCAGAGCTCCAGGCCCACCTGAATGACCACGGAAGGTCGCCACGACTGAAGTCCGACGACCCCACCGAACGCTCGCTGGCTCGCTGGGTGCGGCACACACGCGATCGGGACAACCAGGGACAGCTGTCCGAGACAGCGTCCGCAGCTCTGCACGCCGTGTCCCTCACACCGGACCCATGACCCGGCTTCCTGCAGGCTCGTCAGTCAGCTGTCACCGATCCGATGCGCGACGGGTCCACGCAGTTTTGGCGAATGCCGCGCATAGAGGAGACATGACCGCCATCTCCACATCCATATTCGTACCCGCGCACCCAACCGCACCGATGACGGTTTCGCCGCATCTATTCGTGCGTGACCACATCCCCTTCACGTCCACCGCTCTCCTCCACTCGACTCGTCTGGGGGCCTCGCGTGACTGACGACGCCCGAGGCGAGCTCGCCCACTACACCCCACGAATGCCCGAGCGTGACTGGGCTCGGATTCGCAACTTCGTCATCGAGTCCGCCGAGGCGGCTGCACCCGCCACCGCTTACACCGCACATCGCCTGGCAGTCATCCTGACGTCCTACCTGCGCTGGGCGCACCTGACGAAGGGGTACCCGCTCACCAAGAGCGTCCTATTCGACCGGAAGGTCATCAATCTCTACGTTCGAGAGATGTCCGGTACCGGACAGCGAAGCCAGGGCACGCTTCGGAACTACCGCTCGATGCTCGAACGCGTCGCCGAGGTCCTCACCCCGGAACTGCGTGTCCCTCGCGGCCCCGCGCTCAACGCACGAGAGAACATCCGCCCCTACACCCCCGAGGAATTGCAACAGCTGCACTGGTGGCTGCAAGGCCAGAACACCTCACTCCGCGCTCACCGCGCAGCGGTTCTCGTCTCGCTTGGGCTCGGCGCCGGATTGAAGGCACGGGAGATCCTCGCGCTGACCTTCGGGCAGATCACCGACGACGACGATGGCGTGGTCGTGCACCTGCCTGATCGCGACGTCCCGGTACTGGCTGAGTGGGAGCCGATGCTTCGACGGCTTCTCCGGGGCCGGAAATCCGATGAGCCCGTCTTCGGGCTGAAGTCGACTGGCGGCAACCGCAACGCCATCTCCGGCTTCACTCGAGATGTGGACTCCGACGTTCCTATCCGCGTCGACCGGATGCGGGCGACATGGATCGTGCACCACCTGACCGCTCGAACCAGCATGCGGGCCCTGATGACCGCGGCCGGCGTTCAGAAGTTCGAGAACCTCGCCCAGCTCATCGTCCACGTCCCAGAGATCGACAACAAGGAGTACCGACGACAGCTGCGGCTGCAGAGCCGCGGCATGCTTCCGGCTGATCCCGAGGGTCGCGCATAGAGCCCGCATGACCAGCATCCACCCCACCGATCGCCTGCTCGACGACCCGGCCGATGAGCTGTACGCCGAGCTCCTCGACGCGCCCAGCCGCCAGGCGTTCGAGGCGAACACCACAGCCTTGTTCCCCATGGGTTACATCGACCTCGCGGCGAAGATCATCGACCGTACCGACCTCATCTCGCGTCTCGAGAAGTGGGAGCGGGAAGATCGACAGGACAAGCACCCGGGCGGACGGCCAGTCGTGATCGGGCATCGCGCCGCGCTCATGATCATGCTGATGCACGTCTTCGAAGGCGGTAGCTGCACGTACAAGACGATGGCGGCAACGCTCGCCACGCGGCTCGACGCTGAGCGCGCCGCCCGGATCGGCATCCCGCACCGGCCGAACGAGCACTGGTACATGCGCCTGTACGACGCCATCGATCGCATCACGCGAGTACTGGAGCCCTACTACTTCCCCACCCGAGCGGAGAAGCTGAAGGGTGCGCCCAATGTCTCGCGCGGCCGCATCATGACTGGCGAGGCGTTCCGCGCCCTCCTCGACTGGCGTTCAGACACCCGCAAGCTGCAAAGGCAGCGTCGCATCGACTGGTTCTGCAACGAGCTCGTCGACAGCTCCGTCAAGCTCGCTGGTCGGCATCTTGACCCGTGGAAGGGCAACACGGCCATCGACGCCACCTTCGTCCCCGTCACCGGAAAGGCCGGCAAGTCCCGGACCGGAAAAGGCGCGCACGAACGCTACGACATCTACTCGACCAACGTCGACGCGGGCTGGTACCTCCGCGCCGGCCGGGACAGCGACCACGCCGGCGAGAACGGCCGCGGCGGCAAGAAGCCGAAGTCGGAGTACGGGTACGAGCTCGAAGTCATCACCATGGTCCCGAACCGGCCGGGCGATGCGGAGGACCAGCTCCCGCTTCTCATCAGGGCGATCGGGTTGCACCGTCCGGGTCGCCTCGCCCAGCATCCCAAGAACATGTATCAAGGCCTGCACGACCGCGGATGCCCGGCCGGACTAGTGCTGGCCGACCGCGCCTACAACAACCTCGACATCGAACGGTTTGCCCAGCCCCTCACCGCCCTCGGCCACGACTTCGTCCTCGACTACAGATCCGACCAGCTCGGCACCGCGGCCTTTTACAAGGACTTCATCCTCGTCGAGGGACAGTGGTACCTGAACTTCATGCCCACCGCGCTCATCAACGCCGTGAAGGACAGGTACCCGAGCAAAGAGAACCTCTACCCCATCAGCCAAGAGGAATCCGACCGACTCGTCGCTGAGCGCGTCGCGTACCAGCTCAAGCCCAAGGAGGGGCGAGACGCCGACGGCTACCAGCGGTTCTCGCTGCCGGATCCGGACGGGTACGTCGCCACGAACCCGGAGGGCGAGGTGATCGACGCCCCCACCCTCAAGAGCGTGACGATCCCGGCGACGGTGGGGCTGAAGTACCGGCAGAAGTTCACCTTCCAAAGCCAGCAATGGCGCCAGTACTACGGCATGCGCTCGATCATCGAGCACCAGAACGCCCTACTGAAGGACGGCCGGCAGGAAGACATCGCCAACCCCTACAAGCGCGGCGCGCGCGGGTACGCGGCTCAGTACCTGGCGCTCGCACTGCAAGTCGTCTCCGCGAACTTCCGCAAGCTCAAGACCTGGCTCGACACGCGGTTCGCGCCGAGAGACGCCCACTCATCCACCAAGACGACGCGCGCCGCCCGGCGACCGGCGGCGAGGAAGATCCGCCACACGGCCAAGGGCATAGACGGCCGCAGCCTCCGGACGCCACTGAGGACATGAGCTCGGCCGCAACCGGCGACACCCATCACTTCACTAGCGACACCGACGGCGGCAGCCTGCCCCGAAGCCGAATCACCCGCTAACGGCGCGAGCGCCGAGCGCGCCACCGGCGCCCAGAACGACGAAACCGCCCCGATCCAGTCAGGATCGGGGCGGTTTTTCGTTGTTGCGCACGCATTCCGGGAGTTTCTTGAACTCGTTTGTCGAGATTCTTGAACATCCCCGCGTGCGCGAGGGGGGACTTGAACCCCCACGCCCGTAAGGGCACTGGCACCTGAAGCCAGCGCGTCTGCCAATTCCGCCACTCGCGCGAGGCGGGGTCGAAACCCCGCCAGCCCAGCGAGATTATCACAGCGGCGCAGCCCGATCGGGCGCGAGCCGGGTACGGGTAGGGCGCTCTTCACGGCACCCCACTATCCTCAGAAGGTCATCTGCCAGGGAAGGACGCTTGCCGTGGGGCTTCTCGACAGCTTCGAGCGCGGTCTCGAGCGCGCCGTCGGCGGCGCGTTCGCCAAGACCTTCAAGAGCGGCGTGCAGCCGCTCGAGGTCTCCGCCGCGCTCCGCCGCGAGCTCGACACCAAGGCCGCCGTCGTCTCGCGCGACCGCATCCTCGCCCCCAACGACCTGACCGTGCGGCTCTCGCCGAGCGACAAGCAGCACATGGATTCGCTCGGCGAAGCGCTCATCGACGAGCTCACGCAGCTCGTGCAGAAGCACGCCGCCGCCCAGCGGTACACCTTCCCCGGGGGCATCCGCATCACGCTCGAAGCCGACCCCGGCCTCGCCGAGGGTGTTCTGCAGGTGCGCTCCGCGAGCGTCAAGGGCGCCGTGCGCTGGGCGCCCGTGCTCGACATCGACGGCACGCGTCACCCGCTCATGACCTCGCGCACCGTCATCGGCCGCGGCTCCGAGGCCGACATCACGATCGACGACCCCGGCACGAGCCGCAAGCACATCGAGATCCTGTGGGACGGCGCGCGCGGCCAGGTCAACGACCTCGGCTCGACCAACGGCTCCACGCTCAATGGGGAACCCTTCACCAAGGCGGCCCTGGCTCCCGATAGCGTGATCCAGATCGGGCGCACCCGCATCCTCTTCCGGGTGCTCGCCCAGGCCGACCCGCCGCGAGGAGGAGCACGATGAGCGAACTCACCCTGCTCGTCCTCCGCATCGGGTTCCTCATCCTGCTGTGGGCGTTCGTCTTCGCCATCGTCTACGCCCTGCGCAGCGACCTCTTCGGGCAGAAGGTGCGCAGGCTGCCGGCGCAGAACGGCGCGAGCGCAGCATCCGCCCCCTTCGCCGCCAGCGCGACCGCCCCCGCCGCCGCACCAGCCGCAGCAGCCGGCCCCAGCGCCGCGAGCGCGACCGCCGTCACCGAGGCCGTGCCCGCCGCCCGCAAGCAGCAAGCACCCGCACCCGCCCCCACCCCCACCGCCGAAGAGGTCGCCGCCGAGCCACCCGCCCGCCGCCTCGTCATCACGAGCGGCGCGAAAGAGGGCATGGAGCTCGAGCTCGGCGACGACCAGCTCACGATCGGCCGCTCGGCCGACTCGGGTCTCGTCATCCGCGACGACTACACCTCGACCCACCACGCGCGCCTCATGCTGTGGAGCGACCAGTGGATGATTCAAGATCTCGACAGCACCAACGGCACCTTCCTTAACAGCAAGCGCGTCAGCATTCCGACCCCCGTGCCCCTGAACACCCCGGTCAGCATCGGGACGACGACGTTCGAGCTGCGACGGTAGGTCGATGACGAGCCGCACCGCCGCCCTCTCGCACGTCGGCAAGATCCGAGCCAACAACCAGGACTCGGGCTACGCCGGCGAGCACCTCTTCATCGTGGCTGACGGCATGGGCGGCCACGCGGGCGGCGACGTCGCCTCGGCTCTCGCCATTCAGGCGATCGCAACCACCGACCGCGCATTCGGCTCGGTCGAAGAGGCCGAGCAGACCCTCAGCGCCGCCCTCCTCGAAGCGAACCAGGAGCTCGCCGAGACCGTCTTCGAGCACCCCGAGCTCACCGGCATGGGCACGACCGTGAGCGGCATGATCCGCGTCGGCGACAAGGTCGTCATCGCCCACATCGGCGACTCGCGCATCTACCGCTTCCGTGACGGCAGCCTCGAGCAGATCACGAAAGACCACACCTTCGTGCAGCGCCTCGTCGACTCGGGTCGCATCACGCCCGAGGAGGCCGCGGTGCACCCGCGTCGCTCGGTGCTCATGCGCGTTCTCGGCGACGTCGACATCAACCCCGAGATCGACACGATGGTCGTCGACACGCTTCCGGGCGATCGATGGATGCTCTGCTCCGACGGTCTCAGCGGCTACGTCACCGAAGAGAAGGTCGCCGAGATCCTCGCCGAGCAGCCCGACGCCGCCGCGGCCGCGCAGGCCCTCGTCGACGAGAGTCTCGACCACGGCGCCCCCGACAACGTGACCGTCGTGCTCGTCGGCGTCGACGACTCGCTCTCGAGCGCCACGAGCGAGCGCGTCATGGTCGGCGCCGCGGGCGCCCCGCTCACCTTCGAGGTCGACACCTCGCGCCGCGGCGTGCGCCTGCCGGCCCTGCTGCTGCACCCGCTCATGACGAGCGTCGCCGAAGACGAGCACTTCGAGCCCGAGAGCGAAGAGTTCTTGCGCGAGCTCATCGCCGAAGACCGCCGCCGCCGCATCCGTCGCCGCATCACCTGGTCGGTCGGCATCCTGCTCATCGTCGCCCTGCTCGTCACCGCCGCGGTCGCCGGCTACCGCTGGACCCAGTCGCGCTACTACGTCGGCGTCGTCGACGGCAATGTCGCGATCTTCCAGGGTGTGCAGCAGGGAATCGGACCCATCCCGCTGTCGAGCGTCTACGAGAAGACCGACATCGCGCTCGACGACCTTCCTCCCTTCAGCCGCCAGACGGTCGAGGCGACCATCAACGCCGATGACCTCGATGAGGCGCTGTCGATCGTCGAGAGGCTCGAGCGTGCCGCCGACTAGCACCGACCAGACGGGGGCCGGGCCCACCTTCACTCGCTCGATCGCGATCACGGTGCGTCAGCCCTCGAAGCTGCGCAACCTCGAGCTGTTCCTGCTGCTCGTCGCGCTCGGCATCGCCGGCACCGCGATCGCTCTCGTGCAGCTCGGCGTCAACGGAAGCATCGACGTCGGCGTGCTCATCCAGGCAGGCGCGCTGGGGATGCTCGCCCTCGGCATGCACGTCGCGCTGCGGGTCGTAGCGCGCGACGCCGACCCGTTCATCCTCCCGATCGCCACGACGCTCAACGGGCTCGGCATCGCGATGATCTACCGCATCGACCTCGCCCGCGGAGACTCCGGGTGGGAGAGCCTCGGCGTGCGCCAGATGGTGTGGACGGGCCTTGCGATGATCATCGCGCTCGGGGTGCTCATCCTCATCCGCAACCACCGCGTGCTCGCCCGCTACCGCTACGTCGCGATGCTCGTCGGCATCGTGCTGCTGCTGCTGCCGATGCTGCCCGGCATCGGCCTGACGCTCAACGGCGCGCGCCTCTGGATCCAGCTCGGCTCCTTCACGTTCCAGCCCGGCGAGATCGCGAAGATCGCGCTCGCGGTGTTCTTCGCCGGCTACCTCGTCACGGCCCGAGACTCGCTGTCTCTCGTCGGGCGGCGCGTGCTCGGCCTGCAGCTGCCGCGGGCGCGCGACCTCGGGCCCATCCTCATCATCTGGGTCGTCGCGATGGCGGTGCTGATCTTCCAGCGCGACCTCGGCACCTCGCTGCTGTACTTCGGCCTCTTCGTCGTCATGATCTACGTCTCGACCGGCCGGCTCAGCTGGGTGCTCATCGGTCTCGGGCTCTTCCTCGGCGGCGCGGCGATCGCGAGCCGCACGCTCACGTACGTCGAGGGTCGCTTCGCGGCGTGGCTCGACTCGTTCAACCCCGAGGTCTACGACGCGCAGGGCGGCAGCTATCAGCTCGTGCAGGGGCTGTTCGGCATGGCGCAGGGCGGGCTCATCGGCAGCGGCCTCGGTCAGGGCAGCCCCACGATCACGCCGCTCGCCGAGAGCGACTACATCATCGCGAGCATGGGTGAAGAGCTCGGACTCGTCGGTCTCTTCGCCATCCTCGGCCTCTACCTGCTGTTCGTCGCGCGCGGGTTCCGCATCGGCTTCAACGGCACCGACGACTTCGGGCGCCTGCTCGCCGTCGGCCTGTCGTTCGTCGTCGTGCTGCAGGTCTTCGTCGTCGTCGGCGGCGTCACGCGCGTCATCCCCCTGACGGGACTCACGACGCCGTTCCTCGCGGCGGGCGGCTCGGCCCTCGTCGCGAACTGGATCATCGCCGCGCTCCTCCTCCGCCTCTCCGACGAAGTGCGCCACCAGCCGCGATTGGTGGTCGACGAATGAACAAAGAGCTCCGCCGCGTGAGCATCGTCGCGCTCGCGATGTTCCTCGCGCTCTTCGTCTCGACGAGCGTCATCCAGGTCTTCGCGGTCGACGAGCTGCGCGCCGACGGCCGCAACGCGCGCACGCTCTACGAGAGCTACTCGGCTGAGCGCGGCCCCATCCTCGTCGATGGCACCCCCATCGCCGAGTCGGTGCCGGTCGACGATGAGTACGAGTTCCTGCGCACGTACACCCAGCCCGAGCTGTACGCCGCGATCACCGGGTACTTCACCCTCAACCAGGGCAACACGGGCATCGAGGGCGAGCTCAACGACTTCCTCTCCGGCACCGCCAACGAGCAGTTCCTCGACCAGCTCGGCGCGCTCGTCACGGGTCAGAACCCGCGCGGTGCCGCCGTCGAGCTCACCGTCGACCCGGTCATCCAGCAGGCGGCGTGGGATGCCCTGGGCGCCCAGCAGGGGTCGGTGGTCGTCCTCGAGCCTGCGACCGGTCGCATCCTCGCCATGGTCTCGAAGCCGACCTACGACCCCAACCGCCTGGCGGCGCACGACACCCAGGCCGTGCTCGCCGCGTACGAAGAGCTCATCAACAACCCTGACGACCCGCTCGTCAACCGCGCCATCGCGGGCGACTTGTACTTCCCCGGCTCGGTGTTCAAGGTGCTCATGGCGGCCACCGCGATCGACAGCGGCGAGTTCACCCCCGAGTCGACCTTCCCGAACCCGCCGCGCCTGCAGCTGCCGAACTCGTCGAGCGAGATCGGCAACTCCGAGGGCGGCACGTGCGGCGGCGGCGAGACGGTCTCGATCGCCGACGCCCTGAGGCTGAGCTGCAACATCCCCTTCGCCGAACTCGGTCTCGCGCTCGGGGAGGACACCATCTCCGAGTACGCCGAGGCCTTCGGGTTCGGCACGCGCGTCGAGATCCCGATGCGCGCCGCCGCCAGCACCTTCCCCGAGGGGCTCGACGACGCGCAGCTCATGCTCTCGAGCTTCGGGCAGTACGACGTGCGCGTGACGCCGCTGCAGATCGCCATGATCAGCGCCGCGATCGCCAACGGCGGCAACCTCATGCAGCCCACGCTCGTCGAGCGCATCATCGCCCCCGACCTGTCGATCGTGCGCGAAGACGATCCGGTGCTCTTCAGCCAGCCGATCAGCCGCGAGACGGCCGCCACGATGACGCGGCTCATGACCGAGGGCGTCGCCAACGGCGCCGCGAGTAATGCCAGTATTGAAGGGGTCGCGGTGGCCGGCAAGACCGGCACGGCCGAGAACGGCGGCGACGCGCCCTACACGCTCTGGTTCACCGGATTCGCTCCGGCTGATGATCCCCAGGTGGCCATCGCGGTCGTGGTCGAAGATGGCGGCGGCTTCGGCCAGTCCGCCTTCGGAAACCGCGTCGCGGCTCCGATCGCGAAACAGGTTCTTGAGGCGGTGCTGAACAGATGAGACCCACGAGCGGGCTCACCTTCGGTGGGCGGTATCAGCTGCTCTCCCGGATCGCGATCGGCGGCATGGGCGAGGTGTGGCAGGCGACCGACCTCGTCATCGGCCGCACCGTCGCCATCAAGATCCTGAAGGACGAGTACCTCGGCGACCCGGGCTTCCTCGAGCGCTTCCGCGCCGAGGCCCGCCACGCCGCGCTCGTGAACCACGAGGGCATCGCCAACGTCTACGACTACGGCGAGGAGGAGGGCAGCGCCTTCCTCGTCATGGAGCTCGTCCCCGGCGAGGCCCTCTCGACCGTGCTCGAGCGCGAGCGCGTGCTCTCGACCGACCAGGTGCTCGACATCGTCGC
>JAOASR010000174.1 GCA_030158585.1 Microcella sp. | reverse complement strand
CGGGGTCGGTGGCGGAGTCGTACAGCGTCTTGACGAACATGACGACGAGCGCGATCCCGCCCAGCAGCGGGAGGAAGAAGCGCCGGAAGAAGTTCCCAAGGCTGGCGAACCAGGTGCCGCGGAAGTACCAGAACGCTGCCAGGCCGGTGATGCCGTAGTAGAAGCAGACCATGATGCCCATCGCGGTGATCGTGTCCCAGAGGGCGTCCTCGGACACGAGGCGCATGAGCACGTAGAAGGCGACCGAGGCGACCGCCGCCCACACCGTCGCGGCACCCGGTGTCTGGTACTTGGAGAGCTTGCCGAAGGTTTTCGGCACAGCCCCGTAATGCGACATCGCTTGCAAGGTCCGGGAAGGGGACACGAGCGTCGCCTGGAGCGCCGAGGCTGAGCTCGCGAAGACGGCGAGCGACATCACCAGGGCGAACGGTCCCATTACCTCGGGGGCGAGGGCGGCGAACAGCGCTTCTTGGATGTCCGGGTTTCCGGCCCCGAGTCCCGTCGTGCCGATGCCGGCATAGCTGAGCAGCACGATCGTGACGGTGAGGTAGGTGATCACGATCATGGCGATGGTGAGCAGTGCGGCCCGTCCGGGGGTGCGGCGGGGATCTTTGGTCTCCTCGTTCATCGTGAGGATGACGTCCCAGCCCCAGAACATGAAGATCGACAGCGAGAGGCCGGCCATGAGTACGCTGAAGCTGAACCCGTCGGATCCGAGGAGCGCGGGGTTGAACCATTCCAGGCTCACCGGGGTGTAGTCGTAGGCTTCGCCGTTCGCGATCTTGACGACCGCTGCGATCACGAACCAGGCCAGGGCGATGGCCTGCAGGCCGACGAGCGCGTATTGGACGCGCTTGGTCTCCTCGACGCCTCGATACGAGATGTACGCGGCGATCCCCGTTAGGATCGCGACGACCGGGATGTTGACCCAGAGATTGTCCGTGAGGTCGGCGATGTCGGGGCTCCCGAACATCTGCGACAGCGCGATGAACAGGAAGTCGACGGCGACCGCGGCGAGGTTCGACAGCACCAGCGCGGTCGACGCGACGAGCCCCCACCCGCCGAGCCAGCCGATCCAGGGGCCGAACGCGCGCGATGACCATGTGAATGTGGAGCCCGAGTCCGGCATCGAGGTGTTCAGCTCCCGGTAGCCCATGAGCACGAACAGCATCGGGATGCATCCGACCAAAAGGATGAACGGGGTCTGCAGCCCGGCCACCGAGATCGTCGGCCCGTTCCCGGAGGTCATGGTGTATGCCGGGGCGATGCTCGCGATTCCGATGATCGCCCCGGCGAAGGCGCCGATCTTCCCTTTCTGAAGACCTTTGAGTGTCAGGCTCTTGGTGGTCGCGGCGGGCTCGCGCTGTGCGGTGGTCACTGTGCTGCGCGGTCCGCCTCGAGGATGCGGGCGGCGGTGTCCTGCCCGATGCGGACGGCGCCGTCGACGTGCTGGTAGCCGAAGCCCTGGATGTCGGAGCTGGCGAAGAAGATCGGGCCGACGGGCTGGTTCTGGGTCGCGCCCCAGCGGCTCAGGCCGCCGAGATCGTAGCTGGTGCCGTATGCGCCCCGGGTCCACTCCTCGGCGCCGAAATCGGAGAGGTAGAACGCGAGCGGGTTGCGCGCCTCGTCGCCGAGGTACTCGGCGAGGGAGTTCAGGATCGTCTCCCGGCGCTCTTTCTCGGGCAGCGCCCAGACCTTCTCCGCGTCGCGCTCCACGATGAATCCGACGAGGGTGCCGCGCTCGTCGCCGTGATTCGTGTTGTCGTAGATGTCCTGGACGACGTTGTAGTAGCCGAAGCCGGTGCCGGAGAGGCCCTGCTCGCGCCAGAACGGGCGGTCATAGGAGGCGTGGACCTTGATGACGAGCCCCATCGAGTGGTGCTGGTGCGCGACTTGCTGGGTGCGGGGGAGGGCCGGTACGTACTGGATGCGGGAGTACAGGTTCGGCGGTACCGCGAGGATCGCGTGGCGGGCACTCACGCGGATGTGGTCGGTGATCGCGATGACCGTGGCGGGGGCGCCTTCGCCGCTGTCCTCCCAGTGAAGCTCGCGCACCGGGTTGTCGAGGAAGACATTGTCGGGGCCGAGTTCTTCGGCGATGCGGATGGAGACGCTCTGCATGCCGCCGACGACGCGCTTGTCGAGGAGGATGTCTTCGTCCACGAGGTTCTCGAACGACCCGGCCGAGGCGCCGAAGAAGATGGCCTGCAGCAGGGAGAACGAGTGCTTGGGCTTGGTGAGCATCGCCCCTGAGATGAAGTTGCCGATGATGAGGCGCGCCTCGGCGTCGTCGCTCTGGGTGCGCAGCCAGGCGTCGAAGGTGATCTCGTCGTACTCGGCGGCGCGGGGGTGCTCCCACGGGGCGGCTGGGTCGACTTCGAGGGAGAGTCGGGTGAGTTCTGCGCGGAGCTTGCGCATTTCCTCGAGGGTCTCCGGCTTGACGGGGAAGTCGCCGGTGAAACGGTGGCGGTTGCCCTCCTTGTCGATGAACACCGAATCGCCGTCGCGGTGGCGCTGGAAGAGCTCGAGTCCGAGTTCCGCCGCGAGATCCTGGATCGCGGTCTGCTCGGGTGCGATCCACTGGCCGCCGATCTCGAGGAAGGTGCCGTCGATCGTGTCCGACCAGGTGCGGCCGCCGACGCGGTCGCGCGCTTCGAGCACGGCGACCGTCTTCCCGGCCTGGCTCAGGCGCCGCGCCGCGGTGAGGCCCGCGGGACCGGCGCCGATGATGACGACGTCGCGAGTGATTTCCTGCATGGTGTTTCTCCTTCTCAAGGGGTTCTCATGGATATGGCGAACTGTGCTCCCGGCGCGTGCGCGGTGCGCCGCGGCAGGAGCCCCGGACCGCCTGTGTGGTTAGTGGTCGAGCGTGCGGTAGTGAGCGGCGAGGCTGAACCGGCCGGGGTCGTAGAGTTCGCTGGCGCCTGCGTGGATGAGGTCAGCGGCGATGCGGCCGAGGACGGGCGCGAACTTGAAGCCCCGTCCCGACAGCCCGGACACGACGACGCGGCTGCCGTCGGGCGAGGCGTCGATGATCGGGGTGAGATCGGCCGTGTAGCTGTCCGGGTGGATGCTGTGGCGCACCGGCTCCGGGTGCAGGCCCGGGAAGTACCAGGTCGCCAACTCGGAGGTCTGCGCGAGCTCTGCCCGGGTGTGCTCACGCTGCAGCTGCGCGACGTCGTCGACGAGCGGCCAGTCCGGGAACGCGGCGCGGCTGATCTTCACGGCGTAGCCTTCGAGGCTCGGGGCGCCGAACAGGTGGGTGGTTCCGCGGTCCCGCACGAAGACGGGGAACCGTTCGGGAAGGAACTGGTCGACGCGTTTCGGCATGAACCACGTGAGCGGCACACTCTTCACCTTCGTGAACGTCTTCAGCTCAGGGAGGACCTGCTGGCTCCAGGGGCCGGCGGCGATGACGACCTTCTCGGCGAGAATGTCGCCGCGGGTGGTGCTCACGAGGTGCCGCCCGTGCTGCTCGTCGATGCCGAGCACCCGAGTGCCGTCCCAGATCTCGGCGCCTCCGCGCTCGGCGAGTGATGCCGCGGTGAGAATGGCGCGCTCGGGGCGCAGGCCGCCGCCGCCGAGATCGAGGATCGCCTCGTCGCCGTCGTCGAAGTCGTGCTGCGGGAACCTGCTGAGCAGCTCGCGCCCCGCCAGATGTTCGTAGGGGAGGGCGAATCGCTCGGCGGCCTCGAGGGTTCCAGCGATCTTCGGGGAAGCACCGGGGGCGATCGTGAGCGCGCCGACCTGCAGGTAGATGCTCTGCCCCGATTCCCGCTCGAGTTCTCGCCACAGCTGCTGCGACCGGACGAGCAACGGAGTATAGTGCTCGCCCTCGTAAGCTGCGGTGCGGAACAGGCGGGACTCCCCGGCGTACGCGCCGTACGCGTGCGCGACGCCGTACTGCTCGATGCCGATGATGCGTCCGGGCACCAGCTTCGACAGCTGCCAGGCGGCCATGGCACCCACGGTGCCCATCCCGATGACGGCGACGGACGCCTGCTCAGTGCTGGACATCGATTCTCCTCGTGCGGCACGGCACAGTGCAGCCGTTGTGAAATTAGCTGGTGACCTCAGTGTTCCAGCTCCGGGGAACGAATCGAAGAGTCCCTCGATACCAGTTCTCACTAGATTCATGCGCTATTAGTCTGAATAAAAGCGGTTCTTTTGCGTTCTGGAAACGTTATCGAAGGTTAGCATCGCAATATCCAATACGGCACCCGGCGGTGAGACCGCGGGCAGGAAAGGGCAACGATGCACGACACTTCTCTCCGGTTGCGGTACCTCAGCGAGCCCGAGCTCATCGACGTCGGCGCCACGGACATGGTGCGCTGCATCGACACGATGTGCGAGGTCTTCTCACTGCTCGCGACTGGCGACTACCGCATGGGCGGCCCGAATCACAGCTCGCACGGGATCAAAGTCGACTTCCCGCTCGAGCCGGCGTTCCCTGGCATGCCGCGCCACACGTCGGACCGCCGCTTCATGGCGATGCCGGCGTACATCGGCGGGAAGTATCGTGCGACCGGCCTCAAGTGGTACGGCTCGAACATCGAGAACACCGAGAAGGATCTGCCCCGGTCCATCCACCTCGTGGTCTTGAACGACACCGAGACAGGCGCTCCGATCGCCGTGATGCCGGGAAACCTGATCAGCGCCTATCGCACTGGTGCGGTCGTCGGAGCCGGCGCCCGCCACCTCGCCCGGCCGGACGCCGACTCGGTCGCGGTGATCGGCCCCGGGCTCATCAACCAGGTCGCGTTCCGGGCGATCCTCGAGGCACGGCCCGCCATCGCCCGCGTCCGGATCGCGGCGCGCTCGCTCACGAGCCGGAACGCGCAGCGCTTCGAGCAGCTCGTCCGCTCCGAGTTCCCCCAGATCCAAGCGGTGGAGATCGTCGATTCGATCCGGTCGGCGGTCGCCGACGCCGACATCGTCACCGTCGCCGCGACCGGTCTGTCCGGCACCGCGAACTACCCGGTCATCGACCCGGAGTGGCTGCGCCCGGGAGCGTATGTCGCGGCGACCTCGAACATCCAGGTCGATGCCGGGTTCCTGAGTGCTGGAGCTCGCAACGTCGTCGACCACACTCCGCTCTATGAAGCCTACGTCGCGAACTTCAGCCGTCCGTACCACGAGCAGCTCGGGGCACTCGGCGTCAAATACCAGGACATGCTCCTGGAGGGGCGCCTGACCGCCGCCGACATCGCCGAGTTCGGGGACATCGTCGACGGCCGAGCACCCGGCTACGATCCGGCGCGGCCGTCATTCTTCTCCATCGGCGGGATCCCGGCCGAAGACGTCGCCTGGGCGACCGAACTCC
>JAOASR010000173.1 GCA_030158585.1 Microcella sp. | reverse complement strand
GTCTTGAGCGGGTCGGGCACGCCGTTGACGCCGGTCGGGTTGACGTAGATGAGGCCCATCTGCACGGCGGCGAGGGGGTTCTCCATCGTGCTCGGCTCGTCGACATTCGAGTAGCGCTCGTCGCTCGGCGCGAGCCACTCCTTCTCGCTGCCCCAGTACGTGTCCTTCTCGGGGTGCCAGAGGTCTTCGCGCCCGAACGAGAAGCCGAAGGTCTTGTGGCCCATCGACTCGTACGAGAGCGTGCCGGCGAGAATCATCAGGTCGGCCCAGCTGATCTTGTTGCCGTACTTCTTCTTGATGGGCCAGAGCAGGCGACGCGCCTTGTCGAGGTTGGCGTTGTCGGGCCACGAGTTGAGCGGCGCGAAGCGCTGCGTGCCCGAGCCTCCGCCGCCGCGACCGTCGGCGATGCGGTAGGTGCCCGCCGAGTGCCAGGCCATGCGGATCATGAGGCCGCCGTAGTGACCCCAATCGGCCGGCCACCAGCTCTGGCTCGTGACGAGCAGCTCTTTGACGTCGGCGACGAGCGAGTCGACGTCGAGCTTGGTCAGTTCGCGGCGGTAGTCGAAGTCGGGCCCGAGCGGGTTCGTCTTCGTGTCGTGCTGCGCCAGGATGTCGAGGTTGAGCGCGTTCGGCCACCACTGCTGGGCGACGCCCTTAAGCGAGGTGTGCGCGCCGTGGACGACCGGGCAGGCGCCGGGAACTTCAGTCAAGGGGTCCTCTTTCTGTTCGATCACCGCGCCGGTCGAGAGAGTCTCGAGAGAGGCGTATCGGTTTCACAAAATGACAGCCCAGGCTAGCAACGACGGCCTGTGAGCTCGGCCGTGCGGAGGTCAGGATTCCGACGGCGTGAGCGGCAGCTCGAGCCCGTAGTTCCACGACAGGATGGCCGGCTGCTCGCGGTAGAAGCTCAGCACCGACACCGATCCCGCATCCAGGCTGATCTGCGCTCCGAAGCGGGCTGCCTGCCGGAGGTAGACGGCGGTGAGGATGCGCAGGAAGTGGCCGTGCGCCACCAGGGCGACGTCTCCCTCTGCCATCGCAGGAAGCACTCGCGTGAGCACGCGTGACGCGCGCGCCGCGACCTCTTCCACGGTCTCGCCGGGGGTCGTCCCACGAATCACCCCGTGGGTGAACGCGCTCCAGTTGTAGCCGAGCTCGGCGCGGATCTCGCGCGTCGTGCGCCCCTCGTACCCGCCGTAGTCCCATTCGACGAGGAGCGGGTCGACGTCGGCTCGCAGGCCGGCGAGTTCCGCAGTCCGTCGCGCTCGCTGGAGCGGCGAGGTCAGCACGAGCGAGAACTCGTAGCCGCCGAGCAGCGACCCGGCACCGCGGGCGAGATCCTCGCCTCGGGGGGTCAAGGGCACGTCGGTGAGTCCGGTGTGCTTGCCGCTTCTGGACCACTCGGTCTCTCCGTGGCGCACGAGGATCAGCTTGCCCAACGGGTTGTCAGGCGCCGGCTGGTCGGGCAAAGGGTCGACGGTGAGCACTCGTCAACGGTAGTCGCCGGGTCGCTCGGGCGCGCGGGCGAGAGCGAGCGAAACGACGAAACCCCCGCGCTCGGCGGGGGTTCGTGGCGGTGAGGCAGTGGTGGCTCCGACGGGCGTCGATCCCGTGACCTCACGATTTTCAGTCGTGCGCTCTACCAACTGAGCTACAGAGCCGTGGAGCTTTCGCCCCTGACGGAACAAGCCCCCTCCGAGGAGAGGGCTCGTCGCCGTGGCGACCCTGACGGGACTTGAACCCGCGACCTCCGCCGTGACAGGGCGGCACGCTAACCAACTGCGCTACAGGGCCATGCGTATTGAATTGTAGTGCTGCAGTCTGGTGACCCCAACGGGATTCGAACCCGTGCTGCCGCCGTGAAAGGGCGGTGTCCTAGGCCACTAAACGATGGGGCCGAAGCGGCGTGAGCCGTACAGCAACCGAGGCACGAGCATACCCGCCGTCCGCGCGAAACACCAAACCGGCCGGGATGCCCGGCGCGGGCCGGTTCGGCGACCGTCCGCTCCGCCTCCCGCGTGCGCGGGCGAGCCCGGGTTACGGTGCCCGGAACCACGGGAGTGCGCATTTCGCACACTCCCCTGTTCGGGTGCCTCGCGCAGGCGAGCATCCGTTGTTACTGTTAACGATGGTGCGCGTGTGAATGTTGCGACATAACGCGATCGCGCCGGATGGGGAAGCTGCAATGCACGAGCACGCACGCTGGGGGAGCGGAATGGGCCGGAGCACGACGACGAGCGCGAGCGCGCCTCGTCGAGCCCGCTGGACGGCGCTCGTCGCCGGCATCGCCGCGGCCCTCCTCCTCGTCACGATGGGAGTCGCGAGTTCCGAGCGTCCGGCCTTCGCCGCCAGCTACCCCTCCTTCGACGATGTCCTCGAGGCGCGCAAGAATGTCGCGACTGCCAAGCAGAAGGCGGACGAGCTGCGCGCGCTCCTGGTGCAGCTCGCGGACGCCGCCGCGGCTGCCCAAGCCGAGGCTGAGCGCCTCGGCGCGCTCTACGAGGAGGCCCAGCTCGCTTTCGACGAGGCGTCCTTCCAGGCGGACGAGCTTCAGCGCAAGTCCGACGAGGCGGCCGCGAAGGCCGAGGAGTCGCGCCTGCGCGCCGGCCAGTTCGTCGCCGAGCTCTCGCGCGCCGGCGGTGCCGACCTCTCCGCCTCGCTCTTCACGAACCCCGACCAGGCAGAGAGCCTCCTCTCCCGCCTCGGCTACGCGAGCAAGATCTCCGAGCAGGCCGAGGGCATCTACGCCGCGGCCATGCGCGATCAGCAGGCCGCGCAGTCGTTCGCCGATCAGGCCGTCGTCGCGAAGCAGAAGCGCGAGGAGCTCCGCGTCGCCGCGGAGGCCGCATTCCAGCAGGCGCAGGAGGCCGCCGCCGCCGCGGCCGCCGCCGTCGCGGAGCAGGAGGCGAACAAGTCGCGTCTCGAGCTGCAGATCAAGGTCCTCGAGGAGGACCTGGTAATCACTGAGGCTCAGTTCCAGGAAGGCGAGCGCAAGAAGCGTGAGGAGGAGGCCCGCCGCAAGGCTGCGGAGGAGGCCCGTCTGCGCGAGGAACGCCGTCGTGCCGCCGAGGCCGCCGCGCGGGACGCTGAGGCTGCAGCCAACGGATCCGGTGGAGGCGGTGGCTCGTCCTCGAGCGGATGGGTTCGTCCCGTGTACGGCTGGATCACCTCTCATTACGGCTACCGCATCCACCCGATCTACGGAACGTACCGACTGCACACCGGGACGGACATCGCTGCCGGATGCGGACAGCCGATCGTCGCGGCGTCGAGCGGCAGAGTCGTCTACGCAGGCTGGAACGGAACGTATGGGAACTTCGTCATGATCAACCACGGAAACGGACTGACGACCTCCTACGCGCATATCCTCGAGGGCGGAATCCGCGTCTCTTTCGGTCAGGAGGTCGCGGCTGGGCAGACGATCGCAGTCGTCGGGAGCACCGGTGCATCCAATGGGTGCCACTCGCACTTCGAAGTCCGGACCGGCGGCACCGCGATCGACGCAGTCCCGTTCATGGCCCAGCGAGGGGTCAGTCTTGGCTAGGCGGCGCTGATGCGGCGCCCCGAGCGCCAGGCCATCGGAGCCGCCGCACTCGCGGCGGTTCTGACGCTTGGGCTCGGGGTCACCTCCTCGCACGCGGCGCCAACCGACGCCCCCTCGTGGGACGAGGTGCAGGATGCCCGGGGCGATGTCGCCGCCACTGAGGCAGCCATCGAGCGCATCGCCGGCGTGGTGCGCGAGCTCGAGGCTGCGTACGCGGTCGCGGCGCGCGACGCGCAGATGAAGGCCGAGGACTACGCGCTCGCGATCGTCGCGGTCGACGAGGCCGCAGCATCCGTCGCCTCTCTCGAGCGGCGCGAAGCCGCCGCGAGCGACCGCGCCGAGGTCTCTGCCCAGCGCGCGGGCCAGCTCGCGACGCAGCTCATGCGCGCGGGCAACGGGGACATCACCACGAGCCTGCTGGTCGGCGGCGACGCCGACGGCCTGCTCTGGCGCCTGGGCTCGATGACGAAGCTCGGCGAGCACTCGGCGGCCCTCATGGAGCTCGCTCTCTACGACCAGAATCTCGCCGGCTCGCTCGCCGAGCAGGCGGATGCCGCGCGCACCGCCCTCGAAGACCGCTCGGTCGAGGCCGAGGCGGCTTTCGATCGCGCGGCCGAGTCGGTCGGCGTGGCCGAGCAGGCCGTCGCCGAGCAGACCGCGGCGTTCGACGAGCTGTCGCTGCTGCTGTCGTCTCTCACGGGGCGCGCGGTCGAGGTCGAGCGGGCGTACCTCGAGGCGATCGCGGCCGAGCCGCCCGCCGAGAGCCCGGCCGAGCCGTCGCCGACGCCGACGGCGAGCTCGCCGGCACCGCGCCCGAGCACGCCCGCTTCGCCCTCGCCTGCGCCGTCGAGCCCGCGACCCACCGCCTCGCCGACCGCGACCCCCACCGCGACGCCGACCCCGAGTCCGACGCGCACCGCGACGCCGACGCCCACGCCGACCCCCACTCGCACGGCGACGCCCACGCCGACTCCCACCGCGACGCAGACCCCCTCGCCCACGCCGACCCCGACCGAGCCGGCCCCGAACCCCAGCGTCGGACCGCCGAACGCGACCGCCGTCGCCGCCGCGATCGCCTTCGCTCGTCAGCAGATCGGCGAGCCTTACGCGTTCGCCGGCCGCGGCCCCGACGCCTGGGACTGCTCGGGCCTCACGATGCAGGCCTACGCCGCCGCGGGCTACTCGATCGGCGGCCACGGCGCGACGATGCAGTACCGCGCGGCCTCGCAGCGCGGCACGCTCGTCCCCTACGCGCAGCGCCAGCCGGGCGACCTCATCTTCTACTCCGCGGGCGGCTCGACCTCGGGCTCTAAGTATCACGTCGCGATCTACGTGGGGGGCAACCGCATGCTCGAGGCGCCCTCGCCGGGTCGCTCTGTGCGCGAGTGGCCGGTCTACACGTACGACCTCGTGCCGTTCGTCGCGCGCCCGACCGCGTAGCGCTCGCCGAGCATCCGCCCCCGTCGTCGGCGGTGGGGTCTACGCTCGCGGCATGCCGGTCAGCGACGACGTGATGCAGTGGATGCTCGACCAAGACCCGATGCTGCGCTGGCGGGTCGAGCGCGACCTCGCCGGCGAGCCGAGCGAGGTGTGGCAGGCGACGCGAGCGCGCATCGCGACCGAGGGCTTCGGCGCCCGGCTGCTCGCGCTGCAGGATGCCGACGGGCAGTGGGCGGGAGGCGCGTACTTCCCGGCCGACTTCGACTTCGACGGGCCCGAGGCGGCCGACGGCGCGGGCCAGCCGTGGACGGCGACGACCTGGACGCTCTCGACGCTGCGCGACGGCGGCCTCGACGCCGCCGCGCTCGCCGGCACGGCCGAGAAGCTCGAGGCGAACGCGCGGTGGGAGTACGACGACCTGCCCTACTGGGGCGGCGAGGTCGACGCGTGCATCAACGGCT
>JAOASR010000172.1 GCA_030158585.1 Microcella sp. | reverse complement strand
CCGCCCTCGCCGGGCTTCGCGCCCTGCGCCATCTTGATCTGGATGTCGTCGGCGTGGCTCAAGTAGAGGCTCGTGACGCCGAAGCGGCCGGAGGCCACCTGCTTGATGGCGCTGCGCTTCTCGGGGTCGAGCAGGCGCTCGGGGCTCTCGCCACCCTCACCGGTGTTGCTGCGACCGCCGATGCGGTTCATGGCGACCGCGAGCGTCTCGTGCATCTCGGGGCTGATGGCGCCCATGCTCATCGCGCCGGTCGTGAAGCGGGCGATGATCGACTCGACCGACTCGACCTCGTCGATCGGGACGGGCGTGCGCTCTTCGGTCTTGAGGCGGAAGAGGCCGCGCAGCGTCATGAGGTTCTCGGCCTGCTCGTCAACAGCGCGCGTGTAGTCGCGGAAGATGTCGTACCGCTTCTCGCGCGTCGCGTGCTGGAGTCGGAAGACCGTCTCGGGGTTGAAGAGGTGAGGCGGGCCCTCGCGGCGCCACTGGTACTCGCCGCCGGTCTGCAGCCGCTCGTGCGGGTTGACCGGTGCGGTCGCGGGGTACGCGAGCGCGTGACGACGCGCGTTCTCTTCGGCGATGGTCTCGATGCCGACGCCGCCGAGCACGCTCGAGGTGCCGGTGAAGTAGCGGTCGACGAACTCCTGGCTGAGGCCGACGGCCTCGAAGGCCTGCGCGCCCGCGTACGAGCCCACGGTCGAGATGCCCATCTTCGACATGATCTTCAGCACGCCCTTGCCGAGCGCCTTGATGACGTTGCGCACGGCCTTCTCGGGCGTGATGCCGGTGATCATGCCGCTGCGCACGAGGTTCTCGACGCTCTCCATGGCGAGGTACGGGTTGATCGCCGAGGCGCCGTAGCCGATGAGCACGGCGCAGTGGTGGACCTCGCGCACGTCACCGGTCTCGACGATGAGGCCCACCTGCATGCGCTTCTCGGTGCGGATGAGGTGGTGGTGCACGGCCGCGAGCATGAGCAGCGAGGGAACGGGTGCCAGGTCTGCGGTCGAGTCGCGGTCGCTCAGCACGATGAACTCGGCGCCGTCGGCGATCGCCTCGTCGACCTCGGCGCACATCGCCTCGATGCGCTTCTCGAGCGCCTCGGGGCCCTGGTCGACGCGGTAGAGGCCCTTGATCGTCGTCGTGAGCGAGCTGCCGGGCCGTGAGTCGATGTGCTGGATCTTGGCGAGCTCGTCGTTGTCGATGATCGGGAAGTCGAGCACGACCTGACGCGCGTGGCGCGGCGTCGCGGTGAGCAGGTTGCGCTCCGGGCCGAGGCCCAGGCGCATCGAGGTCACGACCTCCTCGCGGATCGAGTCGAGCGGCGGGTTCGTCACCTGCGCGAACTGCTGCGTGAAGTAGTCGAAGAGCGCGCGGGGCCGCTCGGAGAGCACGGCGATCGGCGTGTCGGAGCCCATCGCTCCGAGGGGCTCGGCACCCGCCTGCGCCATGGGCGCGAGGAGAACGCGCACCTCCTCCTCGGTGTAGCCGAAGGTGCGCTGACGGCGCACGATCGAGGCGGGGGTGTGGACGATGTGCTCGCGCTCGGGCAGGTCGCGCAGGTTGATGCGCTGACCCTCGAGCCACTCGCCCCACGGCTCGGCCTGGGCGAGCTGCGACTTGATCTCGTCGTCCTCGATCAGGCGGCCCTCGGCGGTGTCGACGAGGAACATCTTGCCGGGGCGCAGGCGGCCCTTGCGGACGATGCGGCTCGGCTCGATGTCGAGCACGCCGATCTCGGAGGCGAGCACGACGAGGCCGTCGTCGGTCACGAGGAACCGGCCGGGGCGCAGACCGTTGCGGTCGAGCGTCGCGCCGACGAGCGAGCCGTCGGTGAACGAGAGCGCCGCGGGCCCATCCCACGGCTCCATGAGCATGCCGTGGTACTCGTAGAAGTCGCGCAGGGCCGGGTCGATGTCGGTCTGGTTCTCCCACGCCTCCGGCACCATCATCATGACGGCGTGCGGCAGGCTCCGACCCCCGAGGGTCAGCAGCTCGACGACCTCGTCGAACGAGGCCGAGTCGCTCGCGCCGGGCGTGACGATGGGGAACACGTCGCGCAGGTCGCCGAACAGCTCGCTCTCGAGCTGCGACTGGCGGGCGCGCATCCAGTTGCGGTTGCCCTGCACGGTGTTGATCTCGCCGTTGTGCGCGATCATGCGGAACGGCTGGGCCAGGGGCCACGACGGGAACGTGTTCGTCGAGTAGCGCGAGTGCACGAGGGCGAGCTTCGAGGTGAAGCGCTCGTCGCTCAGGTCGGGGTAGAACGGCTCGAGCTGCAGGGTCGTGACCATGCCCTTGTAGACCATCGTGCGGCTCGACAGCGAGGGGAAGTACGACCCGAGCTCTCGCTCGGCGCGCTTGCGCAGACGGAACGTCTGGCGATCGAGGTGGATGCCCGACAGCGGCTGCCCGTCGGCCGACGATCGCGTCGAGCGCACGAAGAGCTGCTCGAACGCGGGCATCGCCTCGCGAGCGAGCGTGCCGATGTGCGAGGCGTCGATCGGGACCTCGCGCCAGCCGAGGAGCTCGAGCCCCTCCTCGGCGACGATCGCCTCGATGCCGGCCTTCTCGCGCTCGCGCTCGGCGGCGTCGTTGGGCAGGAAGGCCGTGCCGACCGCGTAGCGGCCCACGGCGGGGAGCTCGAAGGGGACGACGGCGCGCAGGAACGCGTCGGGGATCTGCGTGAGGAGGCCGGCGCCGTCACCCGTGCCCGCGTCGGAGCCGACCGCGCCGCGGTGCTCGAGGTTGCGCAGAGCGTCGAGTGCCGCCTGGATGATGTCGTGGCCGGCGGTGCCGCGCAGCGTCGCGACCATCGCGAGCCCGCAGGCGTCGCGCTCGCGGTCGGGGTCGTAGAGACCCTGGGCGGCGGGAACGCCGGAGAACCGCTGGTAGGGCGAAAGCTGGGTGCGATCCATGGGGAACCGTCCTCACGTGGTGCTGGGGAGGCGGGACGTCGCTGGCCCGATGGAAGGAATGCGCGCAGGATCTGCGCCGCGGCGGCAGGTGCCGAGGAGTCGACGGAGCCCGTGGGCTGTGACGACCCAGGCTCTTACGACCGAGTGGTGGCTTCGCTTGTGGCGGTGGACGTTCCGGTGGTGGCGGAGACGAGGTCGGCGTCGTTGCCGTCTTCGTCCGTCTCTGTGTAGACGTCTTCGGAGTCTACCCCAGCGGTTGGGCTCCACTCGCGACCCACGACGTAGGGCGTTCGCTCCTCGCCCGTGTGCCGACGACGCTGCACGAGCACGATCACGAGGCCCACGACGACGGCCAGCCACGCTGCCCAGACATTGACGCGGATGCCGAGGAAGAGCTCGCTCGGGTCGAGACGGATCGACTCGAAGACGCTGCGGCCGACGCCGTACCAGATCAGGTAGGCGCCGAGCAGCTTGCCCCACTGCACCTTGAGGCGGGCATCCAGCAGCAGCAGGAGGGCGACGCCCGCGACATTCCAGATGATCTCGTACAGGAACGTGGGGTGGAAGAGCGTCGACTCGGGCAGGCCGATCGGGATGGCGTCGTTGGGGCGGTCGATCTCGAGGCCCCACGGGAGGTCGGTCGGCAGGCCGAAGAGCTCCTGGTTGAACCAGTTGCCGAGACGGCCGAAGGCCTGCGCGAGCAGCAGGCCCGGGGCGAGCGCGTCGGCGAACGACCAGAAGCGGATGCCCGTCACGCGGCAGCCGATGTACACGCCGATCGCGCCGCCGATGAGGGCGCCGAAGATCGCCATGCCGCCCTCCCAGATGCGCAGCACGGCCCACAGGTCGGCGCCCTCGAAGAAGTAGTCGTTCGGGTGCGTGAGCACGTGGTAGATGCGGCCGCCGATGATGCCGAGGGGCACGGCGAACAGGGCGATGTCGAGCGTGATCCAGGGCTCGGCGCCGCGGCGCGTCAGGCGGTGGTTCGTGAGCACGGTCGCCGCCACGATGCCGGCGAGGATGCACAGCGCGTAGGCGTAGACGTTGACGTCGAACGAGAACCAGGTCAGGCCCAGGTCACGCAGCCATTGGCCGAGGTTGAAGACTCGCCACTCATCGCTCGGGCTCGGGATGCTCAGGTCGTGGATCACAGCGGGAAGACCCTTTCGATCGGGGAGGACGCGGTTCAGCCTAGGGCTTGCCGGTCGCGAGCTCGGCCGCGACGGCCGCGACGGCGGGCACGCCGCCCTCGGCGAGAGCGGCGACCAGGCGCGAGCCGACGATCGCCCCGTCGGCGTACGTGAGCACGTCGGCGACCTGGTCGGCGGTCGAGATGCCCACCCCGACGCACGCGCTCGTCGCGCCCGCCTCGCGCAGGCGGCCGATGACGCTGCGGGCGGCGGCGTCGACGTCGGCGCGCTCGCCCGTGATGCCCATCGTCGACACGGCGTAGACGAATCCGCGGCTCGAGTCGACGGCCTGCTTCATGCGCGCGGGGCTCGACGAGGGAGCGGCGAGGAAGACCCGATCGAGGCCGTGCGCGTCGGACGACTCGAGCCATTCGGCCGCCTCATCGGGGATGAGGTCGGGCGTGATGAGTCCCGCTCCCCCGGCGTTCTGCAGGTCGGTCGCGAAGCGCTCGACGCCGTACTGCATGACCGGGTTCCAGTACGTCATCACGAGAAGCGGAGCGTCGACGCGCGACCGGATGCGCTCGACCGCCTCGAAGCCGTGCTTCAGGGTGAAGCCGTTCTCGAGCGCCTGCTGCGTGGCCTTCTGGATCACGAGGCCGTCCATGACCGGGTCGCTGTAGGGCAGACCCAGCTCGACGATGTCGACGCCGTTCTCGATGAGGGCGACGGCGGCGTCCACGCTCGTGTCGAGGTCGGGGAAGCCCACCGGCAGGTAGCCGATGAGCGCGCCCGAGCCGGCGTCGACCCGGGTGCGGATGGCGGTCTCGACGGGGCTCGTGCTCATGACTGGGCGTCCTCTGCGGCGGTCGGGTGGGCGTCTTGCGCGGCGTCGCGCTCGGCGGCCTGCGCGTCGAGCAGGCCGAAGTAGCGCGCGGCGGTCTCCATGTCCTTGTCTCCGCGGCCGGAGAGATTGACGAGGATGATCGCCTCCGGGCCCAGCTCGCGGCCGAGCTCGAGGGCTCCATGCAGAGCGTGGGCGGTCTCGATGGCGGGGATGATGCCCTCGGTGCGGCTCAGCAGGCGCAGAGCATCCATCGCCTGGGCGTCGGTGACGCCGCGGTACTCGGCGCGACCGATCTCGTCGAGCCACGCGTGCTCGGGGCCGACGCCCGGGTAGTCGAGGCCCGCTGAGATCGAGTGCGATTCCATGGTCTGGCCGTCGGCGTCCTGCAGCATGAGGCTCTTCGCTCCGTGCAGCACACCGGGGCGGCCGCGCGAGATCGTCGCGGCGTGGAAGGGCGTGTCGATGCCGTCGCCCGCGGCCTCGAGGCCGACGAGGCGCACGCTCTCGTCGTCGAGGAAGGGGTGGAATATGCCCATCGCGTTGCTGCCGCCACCGACGCACGCGGCGATGACGTCGGGGAGGCGGCCCGTGAGGGCGAGAACCTGCTCGCGCGCCTCGATGCCGATGACCGAGTGGA
>JAOASR010000171.1 GCA_030158585.1 Microcella sp. | reverse complement strand
CGCGATCGGCGGGCTCGACCGCCCTCCCCGAAACGTCCTCGCCTGACGCGGCCCGACGGGCGCGTGCCTCGGCACGCACTCGCGAGCGCCGCCGTCTCGATCCCGGCCGGGCCCGCCCGCCGGGCCCTCGAACGTGGTCCTGCGAGGACGCTCCATGCTTCTGCTTCGATCGCACTGCTGGCTGCCGCTTGCCCTGCTGGCCTGCTCCCTGGCCGCCGTGGCCGACGAACGCCCCGACCCGCTGAACGCCAGCGCGGCCGTCCCGACCTTCGCCCCTCCATCGGCCTTCACCGACTACCGCCGCCACGGCGACACGACGCTGCGGCCCTGGAAGGACGCGAACGACGCGGTCGGCCGCATCGGGGGCTGGCGCGCCTATGCGCGCGAGGCGCAGCAGGCCTCGCGGCCGGAAAAAGCCGCGCCGGCCACCCCTGCAGCGAGTGAAACGACCGGGGCCCCGTCGGCGCCGCACGGTGCTCCTCATCACCGTCACTGAGGAGCGTGCGATGACGACACCCCGACACGCTCGCGCTGCGGCGGCCCGCCGCCTGCCGCTCGTGCTGGCGAGCCTCACGCTGGCCGGCTGCGCCTCGTTCAGCCCGGATGGCGGCTTCGGCGCCGTCGAGCAGGTGGCCCAGGAACGCCTCGGCAAGGATGCCCTCTGGGCTCGGACCACCGAGGACCAGAACCGCATCGATGCCCGCGTGGCCGAACTGCTCGCGCGTCCGCTGACGGTCGACGACGCGGTGCAGGTCGCGCTGCTCAACAACAAGGGGCTCCAGGCCCGGTTCTTCGAACTGGGCATCGGCGAGGCCGAGCTGGTGCAGGCCAGCCGGCTGCCGAACCCGGGCTTCAGCTTCGGCCGCCTCCAGCGCGGCGACGAGATCGAGCTCGAGCGCGGCTACCACCTCAACCTCGCGCGGCTGCTGGCGATGCCGCTCGTGCGCCAGGTCGAGGAACGGCGCTTCGCGCAGACCCGCGGCGTCGTCGCGGTGCAGCTGCTGTCGCTGGCGTCCGAAGCCCGCAAGGCCTACTTCACCGCGGTGGCCGCCGAGGAGACGGTGCGCTACCGGCGCCAGGTGCAGCAGGCGACCGAGGCCGGCGCCGAGCTGGCCCGGCGCATGGCCGAAGTCGGCAACTTCAACAAGCTGCAGCGCATGCGCG
Source organism: Microcella sp. (assembly GCA_030158585.1). Classification (GTDB taxonomy): domain Bacteria; phylum Actinomycetota; class Actinomycetes; order Actinomycetales; family Microbacteriaceae; genus Microcella. The sequence goes on along the minus strand of JAOASR010000171.1, from coordinate 21 downwards.
AGCAGGGCTTCTACGCCGACG
>JAOASR010000170.1 GCA_030158585.1 Microcella sp. | reverse complement strand
GAGGCCCGCATGGAGCGCGGCAACCTGCGCTGCGACGCGAACGTCTCGCTGCGCCCGCGCGGTCAAGCCGCTCTCGGAACCCGCACGGAGACGAAGAACGTCAACTCGCTGCGGAGCGTCGAGCGGGCCGTGCGGTACGAGATCCAGCGCCAGGCGGCGATCCTGGCTGCCGGTGGGACCATCACGCAGGAGACCCGGCACTGGCACGAGGACACGGGGGCGACGTCGCCGGGTCGCCCGAAGAGCGACGCGGATGACTACCGCTACTTCCCCGAGCCCGACCTGCTGCCCGTCGCGCCGACGCCCGAGCTGATCGAAGAGCTGCGCGCGGCACTGCCCGAGGCGCCGGCCGCTCGTCGCCGCCGTCTGAAGGAGGAGTGGGGCTTCAGCGACCTGGAGTTCCGCGACGTCGTGAACTCGGGCCTGCTCGTCGAGGTGACCGACACGGTCGCCGCGGGCGCCGCCCCGCAGCAGGCGCGCAAGTGGTGGACGGGCGAGATCGCCCGCATCGCCAACACTCAGAACGCCGAGCCGGCCGCGCTCATCTCAGCCGCGCACGTGGCCGAGATCGTGGCGCTCGTCGAGTCGGGGGCGCTGACCGACCGTCTTGCTCGTCAGGTCGTGGAGGGCGTCATCGCGGGGGAGGGCTCGCCTGCCGACGTCGTGTCGGCTCGTGGGCTTGAGGTCGTCTCGGATGACGGAGCGCTCATCGCCGCGGTCGACGCGGCACTCGCGCAGCAGCCCGACGTGCTCGAGAAGATCCGCGACGGCAAGGTGCAGGCCGCCGGTGCCGTTATCGGCGCAGTTATGAAGGCGATGGGCGGCAAGGCCGATGCGGCTCGCGTGAGGGAGCTCGTGCTGGAGCGGGCGCAGGCTTAGCGAGAGAACCGGCCGCACGGGCGTTGAGCCCATGTCGTCCGGATAGCTTGGGGCTCGTGCAGAGCATCCCGATCCTCGTCCGCCGACCGGCTCTCGTCTCATCAGCGCTCGCGCCGGTCTTCTTCATCGGGGGCACCATCGTCGCCGAACTGCTGTCGCCGGAGTTCGATCCGGTTCGGCAGACCATTAGTGAGCTCGCCGCGGTGGATGCTCCGACGCAGGTCTTCATGACCCTCATGTTTGTGCTGACCGGGGCCTGCCACCTCGTGACCGCCGCGTATGCTCCCGGGCTGTGGCTGCCGGGTCGGATCGCGCTCGGGCTCGCCGGCGTCGCCCTCTTCGCAGTCGCCGC
>JAOASR010000169.1 GCA_030158585.1 Microcella sp. | reverse complement strand
GTGCACATGCAGGCTATTGCGGTGCCGGGCGCTTTCCGGTGATTGCCGTCCCGATCCGAAGGTGTGTCGCCCCTTCGGCGATGGCCTCGGCGTAGTCGCCCGACATGCCGGCCGACAGGTCGGTGGCGCCGGGAGCGACCGAGCGCACGCGATCGCCGACCGCACGCAGCCTCGCGAACGCGCTGCGGGCATCCTCATCGAGCGGCGCGACGCCCATGACGCCGCGCAGCCGCAGTCGCTCGGTCGCGAGCACCGCCTCGGCGAGCTCGACGGCGCCGTCGGGCGAGACTCCCCCTCGGCCCTGGTCATCGGTGAGATTGATCTCGAGGAAGACGTCGACGGGGCGCTCGGCGGCCGCGAGCGCCGTGACGAGGGATGCGCGATCGACCGAGTGCACGACGTCGGCGTAGCGGGCGACGGCCTTCGCCTTGTTCGACTGCAGCTGGCCGACGAAGTGCCACGTGAGCGGCAGGCCCTCGAGCTCGGCGGCCTTCGGAGCAGCATCCTGATGACGGTTCTCGCCGACGTGACGCACGCCGAGATCGACCAGATCGCGGATGAGCTGCGCCGGATGGAACTTGGTCACGACGATGAGCGTGACCTCGTCGAGCGACCGACCCGCGCTCGCGCAGGCGTCGGCGATGCCCGCCGTGACCGCGGCGTAGCGCTCGGCGAGCTCGGGCGAGGCCGTCATCGGATCAGCGCAGGAACTCGGGGATGTCGAGATCGTCGTCGTCGGCCTCGACCTCGAGCGGGTCGATCGGCGCGGTCGCGGCGAGCTCGGGCGCGTGGCCGGAGTCGGCGGGCTCGCCGGGCTGCGCCGTGACGCGCTCGCCGGGAGCGGCGGGCACGAACGAGGCGCGGCGATCCTTGTGCACGGTCGTCGGCTCGCCGCCGTCGAAGCCCGCGGCGATGACGGTGACGCGCACCTCGTCGCCGAGGGTGTCGTCGATGACGGCACCGAAGATGATGTTGGCCTCGGGGTGAACGGCCTCCTGCACGAGCTTCGCGGCGTCGTTGATCTCGAAGATGCCGAGGTTCGACCCGCCCTGGATCGACAGCAGCACGCCGTGCGCGCCGTCGATGCTCGCCTCGAGCAGCGGGCTCGCGACGGCGAGCTCGGCGGCCTTGATGGCGCGGTCGGCCCCGCGGCTCGAGCCGATGCCCATGAGCGCGCTGCCGGCGCCCTGCATGACGCTCTTGACGTCGGCGAAGTCGAGGTTGATGAGGCCGGGGGTCG
>JAOASR010000168.1 GCA_030158585.1 Microcella sp. | reverse complement strand
AGCTCGCCGAGCTCGCGCAGCTCGAGCGGCGTGAACTTCACCTGCATCGGGCCGCGGCGGCCGAAGACGTGCACGTCGGTCACGGGCGATGCCGTCAGTCCCTCGTAGACGTTGTCAGGAATCTCGGTCGGCAGGAGATCCTCCGGGTGCTTCGCGAGCACGCGGGCGACATCGAGCGCGACGTTGCCGTTGCCGATGACCGCGACCGACTGCGCCTCGAGCGGCCACTCGCGCGGCACATCGGGGTGCCCGTCGTACCAGCTGACGAAGTCAGCGGCGCCGTACGAGCCGTCGAGGTCGATTCCGGGGATGTCGAGTGCAGCATCCCGCACCGCCCCCGTCGCGAAGATGACGGCGTTGTAGTGCCGCTTCAGATCATCGAGCGTGATGTCGGTGCCGTAGGTGACGTTGCCGAAGATGCGGATGTCGCCCGAGTCGAGCACCTCGCGCAGAGCGTTGATGATGCCCTTGATGCGCGGGTGGTCGGGCGCGACGCCGTAGCGCACGAGACCGTACGGCGCGGGCAGCTGGTCGAACAGGTCGATCGAGACCTCGAACGAGCGCTCGTGCTTGAGCAGGATGTCGGCGGCGTAGATGCCGGCGGGGCCTGCTCCGACGATGGCGAGCCTGAGCTTGGTCATGCGGGTGCTTCCGTTCGTGACTGTGTCGACAAGGGGGTGGGGCGGGCCTGACGCCCTACTTGCTGCGGTCGACGACCGCTTCGGCGAACTTCGTGAGGGCCTTCTTCACGGGGCCCTCGGGCAGCGGCGCGAGCGCCGCGACCGCGTCGTCGGCCCAGCGGCGCGCCTCGATGAGGGTCTCTTTCGTCACCGGGTGGGCGCGCAGCTCGGCGATCGCCGCGGCGAGCTCGGACTCGTCGACCGCGCGCTCCTCGTCGGTCGCATCGGCGCCGTCGGGGCCCTCGAGCTCGTCGACGTTGCGCTCGATGCGGGCGAGGAGCGCGGCCGCAGCGGCATCCGTCGTCGCCGCACGGCGCAGGAACAGCAGCGGCAGGGTCGCGACGCCGCTGCGCAGGTCGGTGCCCTGCGCCTTGCCGGTGTCGGCGTCGGCCTCGGCGAGGTCGATGACGTCGTCGATGAGCTGGAAGGCGACGCCGATCTTCTCGCCGAAGGCGACGACCGGGGCCTCGAACTCGGCGGGCGCGTTCGAGAAGATGACGCCCATCTGCGCGGCGGCGGCGATGAGCGAGCCGGTCTTGTCGGCGAGCACCTGCAGGTAGTGCTCGATCGGGTCGTCG
>JAOASR010000167.1 GCA_030158585.1 Microcella sp. | reverse complement strand
GAGCGTGACGTTGTCGCGGCCGAGGAGGAGGTTCCAGAGCCAGCCGCTGAAGACGCGGATCTTGCGCTCGAACATGGGGATCGCGAGGCCGTGGTAGCCGCGGTGGGCGACCCAGGCCGGGAAGCCCTTGATCGCGATCTTGCCCGACTGGAACACGCCGTGGCCGAGGCCGAGGCCCGCGACCGCGCCGAGGTTCTTGTGCACGTAGTCCTTGGGCTCCTCGCCGCGCAGGACGGCGACGATGTTCTTCGCGAGGAGCTTGCCCTGGCGCACGGCGTGCTGGGCGTTCGGCACGCAGAAGCCGCCGACGCCGCCGCCCGTGAGGTCGGGAACGGCCGAGACGTCGCCCGCCGTCCACGCGGCGTCGATCACGACGCCGTTCTCGTCGACGACGCGCAGGTCGGCCTGCGCGCGGATGCGACCGCGCTCGTCGAGCGGGAGGTCGGTCGAGCGCACGACAGGGTTCGCCATGACGCCGGCCGTCCAGATGATGAGGTCGCTCTCGAAGCTCTCGCCCGTCGACAACTCGATGACGCCGCCGACCGCGCTCGTGAGCTGCGTGTCGAGGTGCACGATCGCTGCGCGCTGGGCGAGGTTCTTGAGCACCCACTGGCTCGTCTCGAGCGACACCTCGGGCATGATGCGGCCCATCGCCTCGATGAGGTGGAAGTGGGTGTCGTCGATCGTGAGCTGCGGGTACTCCTTGAGCAGCGAGCTCGCGAGGCTGCGCAGTTCGGCGAAGGTCTCGATGCCCGCGAAGCCGCCGCCGACGACGACGACGGTGAGCAGGCGGTCGCGCTCGGGGCCGGCTGGCAGGAGGGCGGCGCGGGCGAAGTTGTCGATGAGGCGGTCGCGCACGGCGACGGCCTCTTCGATCGCCTTCATGCCGATGGCCTCGTCGGCGACGCCGGGGATCGGGAAGGTGCGCGAGACGGAGCCCGCGGTGACGACGATGTGGTCGTACTCGAGCTGCCACGAGTCGCCGACCTCGGGCGTGATCGTCGCGACCTTCGCGCCGTGGTCGATGCCCGTGACCTTGGCGGTGATGACGCGCGTGCGGTCGAGGTGGCGGCGCAGCGAGACGACCGCGTGACGGGCCTCGATCTGACCGGCGGCGACCTCGGGGAGGAACGGCTGGTACGTCATATAGGGCAGCGGGTCGACGACGACGACCTCGGCCTCACCCTGGCGGAGCCACTTCTGCAGCTTCAGAGCGGTGTAGAAACCGGCGTAGCCGCCACCGACGATCAGGATTCTGGGCACGGG
>JAOASR010000166.1 GCA_030158585.1 Microcella sp. | reverse complement strand
CTCGGCATCGCCCTCACCCCGAAGGCCGCCAAGTACCTCGAGAAGCGCCCCTACGCTCCCGGTGAGCACGGCCGCACCAAGCGCAAGGCCGACAGCGACTACGCCGTCCGTCTGCGCGAGAAGCAGCGTCTCCGCGCCCAGTACGGCATCCGCGAGGCGCAGCTGCGCATCGTCTTCCAGGAGGCCCGCCGCACCGCTGGCCTGACCGGTGAGAACCTCGTCGAGCTGCTCGAGATGCGTCTCGACGCGCTCGTGCTGCGCGCCGGCTTCGCCCGCACCACGGCGCAGGCCCGTCAGATGGTCGTGCACCGCCACATCCTCGTCGACGGCAAGATCGTCGACCGCCCCTCGTTCCGCGTGAAGCCGGAGCAGCTCATCCACGTCAAGCCCAAGAGCGAGTCGATGGAGCCGTTCCAGGTCGCCGCCGCCGGCGGTCACGTCGACGTGCTGCCCAAGGTTCCCGCGTACCTCGACGTCGAGCTCGACAAGCTGCAGGCCCGCCTCGTGCGTCGCCCCAAGCGCGCCGAGGTCCCCGTCACGTGCGAGGTCCAGCTCGTCGTCGAGTACTACGCCGCGCGCTAGTCACGACGCAGCACTGCGCGAAGGGGGTCCGGCTCACGCCGGGCCCCCTTCGTCGTTCGCCGGGCGGCGCTATGGTGGAACCGACCCCGGCGCACCGGGCGTCGGCCACCGCCGCAGTTGAGGGAGACCCCATGAAGAACGCCGTCTGGCTCGTCGTCGGCATCGCGATCGGCTTCTTCGCCGCGCACCAGGTCGAGAGGTCGCCCGAGGGCCGCCGATTCATGGACGACGTCGATGCCAAGGCCCGCGAGTTCGGCGACGCCGTGATCGACGGCTACCGCCAGCGCGAGGCCGAGCTGCGCGCGGCCGTGGCCGAGGCCGAAGCGACCATCGCCGACCTCCAGGACCGCCGCTCCTGACCCGTGCCGGGCATCCGCGCACCACGACGCGCAGCGACGCCCACCGCACCGCACCCAGACCACCGTCACGCCGCCGTTGCGGCACCGCCGACTCGATCACAGGACGTCCTTTACTCATGCAGACCGCCGACATCCAGCGCCGCTGGCTCGACTACTTCGGAACCCGCGGCCACACGGTCGTCCCCTCGGCCTCGCTCGTGAGCGACGACCCCACGCTGCTCTTCACCGTCGCCGGCATGGTGCCCTTCGTGCCGTACCTCACCGGCGTCGTGCCGGCGCCGTACCCGCGCGCGACGAGCGTGCAGAAGTGCATCCGCACGAACGACATCG
>JAOASR010000165.1 GCA_030158585.1 Microcella sp. | reverse complement strand
GCTCGACGTCGTCGACGCCACCGGCAAGAAGACCGGTTCGGTCGACCTGCCCGCCGCCGTCTTCGACGTGCAGACCAATGTCCCGCTCCTCCACCAGGTGGTCGTGGCGCAGCTCGCCGCCGCCCGCCAGGGCACCCACTCGACCAAGGGTCGCGGCGAGGTCTCCGGCTCCGGCGTCAAGCCGTTCAAGCAGAAGGGAACGGGCCGCAGCCGTCAGGGCTCCGTCCGCGCCCCCGAGCACCGCGGCGGTGGCATCGTCCACGGCCCGACCCCGCGCAACTACGCGCAGCGCACCCCCAAGAAGATGATCGCCGCGGCTCTGCTCGGCGCTCTCTCCGACCGCGCGCGCGGCGAGCGTCTCCACATCGTGGAGTCGTTCGGCACCGACGTGCCCTCGACGAAGGCCGCGGCCTCCGTCATCCAGGCGCTGACCGCCGGTCGCAAGGTCCTCGTCGTCATCGAGCGCGATGACGCCGTGAACCACAAGAGCGTGCGCAACCTCAAGAACCTGCACGTCATCACCCCCGATCAGCTCAACGCGTACGACGTGCTGGTCAGCGACGACATCGTGTTCCTCAAGGGCGCCTACGACGCCTTCGTGGCCGCGAAGACGAAGAAGGAAGAGGTCGGCGCATGAGCATCCACGCAGTCGCCCAGAACAAGGACCCGCGCGACATCATCATCGCGCCGGTCGTGAGCGAGAAGAGCTACGCGCTCATCGACGACGGCAAGTACACCTTCCTCGTCGACCCGCGTGCGACCAAGACCGAGATCAAGCTCGCCATCGAGAAGATCTTCACCGTCAAGGTGGCGTCGATCAACACGCTCAACCGCACGGGCAAGACCCGCCGCACCCGCTTCGGCACCGGAAAGCGCAAAGACACCAAGCGCGCGATCGTGACCCTGAAGTCGGGCTCCATCGACATCTTCACGGCCGTCGGCTAGGCATCGGAGACAGAAGAACATGGCTATTCGCAAGTACAAGCCCACGACCCCGGGTCGCCGCGGCTCGTCGGTCGCCGACTTCGCTGAGATCACTCGATCGACGCCCGAGAAGTCGCTGCTCCGTCCGCTGCCCAAGACCGGTGGTCGCAACAACACCGGTCGCATCACGACGCGTCACATCGGTGGTGGCCACAAGCGCCAGTACCGCATGATCGACTTCCGTCGCAACGACAAGGACGGCGTCAACGCCAAGGTCGCTCACATCGAGTACGACCCGAACCGCACGGCGCGCATCGCGCTCCTGCACTTCGTCGACGGCACCAAGCGCTACA
>JAOASR010000164.1 GCA_030158585.1 Microcella sp. | reverse complement strand
GTGTCGAGCTGGATGGCCGTGACGAACTCGCTCGTGCCGGCGACCTTGAAGTCCATGTCGCCGAGCGCGTCCTCGGCGCCGAGGATGTCGGTGAGGGCGGCGTAGCGCGTCTCTCCGTCGACCACGTCGCTGATGAGGCCCATCGCAATGCCCGCGACGGGGGCCTTGAGGGGCACACCGGCGTTGAGCAGCGAGAGGGTCGAGGCGCAGACCGAGCCCATCGACGTCGAGCCGTTCGAGCTCAGCGCCTCGCTCACCTGACGGATCGCGTAGGGGAACTCGTCGCGCGCGGGCAGCACCGGCACGAGGGCGCGCTCGGCGAGGAAGCCGTGCCCGATCTCGCGACGCTTGGGGCTGCCGACGCGGCCGGTCTCACCGGTCGAGTAGGGCGGGAAGTTGTAGTGGTGCAGGTAGCGCTTGCTCGTGACGGGGTTCAGCGAGTCGATCTGCTGCTCCATCTTGAGCATGTTGAGCGTCGTGACGCCGAGGATCTGCGTCTCGCCGCGCTGGAAGATCGCCGAGCCGTGAACGCGCGGGATGACCTGCACCTCGGCGTCGAGCGCGCGGATGTCGGCGAGGCCACGGCCGTCGATGCGGATGCCCTCGGTGAGCACGCGCGTGCGCATGATCTTCTTCGAGACCGACTTGTACGCGGCACCGAAGTCCTTGAGCGACTCCTCGGGCAGCTCGCCCGCGGCGATGCGACCCTCGATGGCGACCTTGACGCGCGCCTTGAGCTCGTCGTCGGCCGCCTGGCGCTGGGCCTTGTCGGCGATCTGGTACACCGAGGCGAGCTCGGTGTGCGCGATCTCGTCGACGGCGCTGTAGAGCTCGGCGCTGTACGAGAGGAAGACCGGGTAGTCCTGGATCTCCTTCGCCGACTGCGCGGCGAGCTCCTGCTGCGCCTTGGCGAGCTGCATGATGAACGGCTTCGAGGCCTCGAGGCCCTGGGCCACGATCTCTTCGCTCGGCTTGACGGCGCCGCCCTGGATGAGGTTCCAGCTGCCCTCGGTCGCCTCGGCCTCGACCATGGTGATCGCGACGTCTTCGCTGCCATCGGCGTTCGTGACGACACGGCCGGCGACGATGATGTCGAAGACCGCCTCAGCGAGCTGGCTGTGCTTCGGGAAGGCGACCCACTGGCCGCTGCCCTTGTCGTCGGGCATGAGCGCGAGGCGCACCGACGCGATCGGGCCGCTGAAGGGCAGGCCCGAGATCTGGGTCGACGCGGAGGCCGCGTTGATCGCAAGGGCGTCGTAGAACTCGTCGGGCGCGATGCTCAGCACCGTGATGACGATCTGCACCTCGTTGCGCAGGCCCTCGATGAAGGTCGGGCGCAGCGGGCGGTCGATGAGGCGGCAGACGAGGATCGCCTCGGTCGAGGGGCGGCCCTCGCGGCGGAAGAACGAGCCGGGGATCTTGCCCGCCGCGTACGCGCGCTCTTCGACGTCGACCGTCAGGGGGAAGAAGTCGAAGCCTTCGCGGGGGTGCTTGCCGGCGCTCGTGGCGCTCAGCAGCATCGTCTCCTCATCGAGGTACGCGGCGACGGCGCCCTGCGCCTGCTGCGCGAGACGACCGGTCTCGAATCGAACGGTGCGGGTGCCGTACTTGCCGTTGTCGAGCACCGTCTCGGCGAACTTGATCTCAGGACCTTCCATAGAGGTCTCTCTCCTTACACGTCTGTGCACGGCGCATCCCCTATGGATGCGCAGCGCAGCGCGCGGAGCAGGAGCGGGCAGGAAGGGACGTCGGCGATGTGCCGCCGGGTCTGCTCTGGCCAACAGTAGACATCCACCGTGCCGTCAGCGCGTGCGCTGAGATTCGGGAGATCACCACCGGTGACCAGCTTCGAGCCGGCCTGCTCCGTGCGGTATTCACTTGATTGACGCGGAACCGCGTCGTCATCAGGCTATCAGCACGGCGTGTCGCGGCCTAGCGCCGCGGTTCTCAGCGCGTCGCGAGGCTCGGCGGCGTTCCCTCGATGTCGACGACGGGCACGCCGACCGCGTGGGCGAACGCCTCGAGGCGCACGGGGTCGATCGTGTCGCCGATGGGCGTCGCGATGCGGCCCGACTCGATCACCCAGTGCTCGGGCCTCCCCCGCCGAGCGTCGAGCCAGCGGCCGATCGCGAGCTCGTGCCCGCACGAGTGCTCGGCGACCGCGAACGGCGCGCGCACGACGAGCGACCAGCCGTCGGAGCGCAGGCTCGTGCGCCAGCGGGTCGTGATCTGCATCATGCTCGCCGCGAGCATCAGGAACGCCCCGAGCACCACCATGATCGCGAGAGCGGTGAGGATGCCCGGGGGCACCGAGTCGGCGACGAGCGCCGTCGCGGCGGTCACCATCGCGATCGCGGCGACGGCCAGTCGCAGGCCCCACGACCCCGCCCCGGCGCGCACGACCGCTGTCGGTCGCAGGAGCTCGCCGTCGTCGCTCGTCATGCACACATTCTGCGACCCGCAGGCGGGACGAAGGGTGGGAGTCGGCCAGACGCGCACTGCTGCCCAGGGGCGCCTCGCTGCGTCACCGGTCGATGACGGGCAGCGGCAGCGCGTCGAGCGCGAGCCCCGGGTCGGGGCACGCCGCGGTCAACGCCGCGCGATCGAGGGCCGAGACGCCCGACACCGCCACGATCGACCAGATGTCGCGCGGGCCTTCGCCGCTCAGCGGACGATCGCGGATCGCGTCGATCACGGGTCGGGTGTCGGCGATCTCGAGCCGGCCGCCGAACGACCGCACGCACGCCGGGAGCACCGTCGAGAGCTGGGTGTCGAGCCAGCGGGCCTCGATCGGACCTCCGAGCGAGATCTCGGAGGTGAACGGCGGGAACTCGTGGCGGCACACCGCCTCGGCCACAGCCGGCGCCCACGGCGGCTCGCCCTCGACCGCGTCGGCGCCGAGGTCGGTCACCGGGCGGTCGAGCTCGCGCTCGAGGCAGTCGAGAATCTGCACGCGGTAGTCGCGGGGGTCGACCCACTCTGTGAAACGGAAGGTGATCGGCGGCGACTCGGGCCAGCGCTCGCGCACATCGCGCTGAGCGATCTGGGTGGAGTCGAACCACAGCCCCACGAGGCGCTCGGCGCGCTCGGCGGCGACGAGGTCGAGGTCGACCCGCGTCGGCTCGGGCCCCGAGCATCCCCCGCCCACGATCGCGAGCCCGCCCACGAGGGCGATGACGATCGATCGACGGGGTGCGCGGATCACGGCACGATCTCGGGAGGCTCGAGGTCGAGCAGAATGCGTCCGGGGTCGGGGCAGAGGCGCTGCACCTGCAGCTCGATGAGGGGGTCGGGGGCGACGATGCGCACGTACGGCCAGACGCTCTGCATCGCGCTCACCGAGCGACCGACGCTCGTGGGGTAGATGACGCCGTCGATCGCCGCATCGACGTCGGGCACGATGAGGCGCGCGCCGAGCTGCCGCGCGCACTGCGGCAGCGTGACCGCGAGCTGCTCGCGCACCCACTGCTGCTCGACGGGACCGCCGAAGGGGTAGAGCCCGCTCCACGGCTGCAGTGAAAGACCGCAGCCGATGTCGGCGACGGGAACACGCCACTCGGGTTCGGCCGCGGGCACGGGGCCGACCTGCAGGAAGCCATCGGTCTCGCTCTGGCTCACCTCGCGCCCGAGCGCGACCGAGAGGCACTCGGCGCGCGCCTCGTCGATGCGCTCGACCGGCACCCAGGCCTCGAACCCCACGGTCAGCTCGGCCTCGGGCCAGCGCTCGCGCACGAAGCGCGTCGACTGCGCCACCGCCGTGCGCCACTGCGTCGAGATCGTCTCGGAGCGCTCGGCCACGACGTCGTCGATCGTCACGGTCGGCGCGGCGGTCGGCGCGGCGCAGCCACCGAGGACCCCCGCCGCGAGGGCGAGGGCGAGCGCGAGGCCGACGACGGATGCCCGGCTCATGATCCTGCCCCGTCGAGCAGCGTCTCGGGCGAGGGGCACCGAGACTCGGCCGAGGCGCGCTCGAGCGGATCGGGCCCGACGAGCGCGTACGGGTCGAAGGGCTCGTCGGTGCGCCACCCGGCGGCGAAGAGCTCTTCGGTCGGCGGCGGCGCGATGACGTAGCCATGCCGGGCGAGGCACGCCGGCAGCACGGAGGTCGCGTACTCGTAGGCCCACGGCACCTCGATCGCGCGCACCGACTCGGCGAACCAGCTGAGCACGGGGAACCGGCCCTGGCACGCGTAGGTCGCGACGTCGATGTCGAAGAGCTCGCGCGCGGTGCTCGCCTCGACGCCGCTGAAGTCGATGCGCTCGCCGCCGTCGGCGGGTCGCGCGCCGGGGAACCCCGACTCTGTGAGGCACTGCGACATGAGTCCACCCCAGTCGGCGTAGTCGACCCAGCGGTCGATCTCGACCTCGGGCAGAGCGACGGGGCCCCAGCGGGAGCGGAGGAACTCGGCCAGGCGGTCCATCGAGCGCTCGTGGGCCTGCTCGGCCACGCGATCGCGCTGCGCGGCGACCTGGGCCAGGCGGTCGCGCGGCCCCCCTGGTGCCGGCGCGCAGCCGCTCAGCACGATGGCGGCGAGACTCGTAGCGGCGACGACCACGAGCCAGCGCCCGCGCCGGGGCGCACGGGCCCACGGCCGATCGCGACGCTGCTCGGTCATGCCCTCAGCGTCGCACGCCGAGGCGGGGATTGCGCCGGGAATCCGGCACTGCTCAGCGAGGACGTCGGCGCCGCACGAGGTCGATGATCCAGCTCGCCGCCAGAGCGAGCGCGACGACGGCGAGAAGAACCCGAGCGACTCCCCTGCCCGGGCCAAGAGCCGGTGAGGCCGACGCGACGAGAAGACCGACGAAGGCGAGAACGACGATGAGCCGCACGGGTCGCACGCGCCGCAGCCCTGCGGCCCGACTGCGCCTCACCTGAATTGCAGCCCCGAGCCCAGTCGAGCGAGAACGGCGTCGATGACCGGGCCGGGCTGCCCCTCGCCGTGGCGCGCCCACCAGACGAACGCCTCGTGCGCTGCGAGCGCGACGGTCTCGCCGACCATCGCGGCGTCGACGCCCTGGGGGTCGATCCCCTCGCGGTCGATGAAGACCTGCTGGATCGTGCGCCCGGCGTCTTTGAACCGCACGACGCCGTCGGAGTGCAGAGTGTGGTTGTCGCCGATGAGGCACAGCCGCTGGCGCGCCATCTCGAGATACTCGTCGGGGATGCGCGACGCGGCGACGTAGGCCGTGCGCACGGCGTCGATCGCCGACAGCTCGGGGTCGGCCGCCGCGAGCTCGGCCTGCAGCATGCCGATGAAGCGCTCGGTACCGGCCCAGACGAGCGACGCCTTCGCCGGGAAGTGCCGGAAGATCGTGCGACGGCTGTGGCCGACCACGCGGGCGATGTCCTCCATCGTCACGGCGTCGTAGCCCTGCTCGCGGAACATGTCGAGAGCGACGTGCGCGACTCGATCGAGGTCGAGCTCGACGGGTCGGCCGCGGCGGCGTGGTTCGTTCATCCGAGACACCATAGCCCCGACTCGGAACCGAGGCGCGGAAGTGTCACAATTCCGATCGTTCCTGTTCGCTCGGCGAAGAGCGGGCCAGCAGGCTCGTGCGCGGCCCTCGCCGGGAGACGACGAAGGCCGCCTCCCGACACGGTCGGGGGCGGCCTTCGCGCAAGAAGCTCGCGGTGTCTTCGACGACTCGCCAGTACGCAGAGCGTGTTAGCGGCGCAGACCCAGTCGCTCGATCAGCGAGCGGTAGCGCTCGATGTCGATGTCCTGCAGGTAGCCCAGCAGGCGGCGGCGCTGGCCGACGAGCAGCAGCAGACCACGACGCGAGTGGTGGTCGTGCTTGTGCTCCTTCAGGTGCTCCGTGAGGTCTTTGATGCGACGCGTGAGCATCGCCACCTGGACCTCGGGGGACCCAGTGTCACCGGGATGGGTTGCGTACTCGTCGATGATCGCCTTCTTGACTTCTGATTCCAGTGCCATAGAGGGACCCCCTTCTCTGCTCGTTGCGCGGCGCTGCGGGCCCGATGCCCGTAGCTCTCTGTATC
>JAOASR010000163.1 GCA_030158585.1 Microcella sp. | reverse complement strand
GGCAGGACTGCTGCGCCCGCTCGCGCCTGCTCGTGCAGCGCAGCGTGCTCGACCGGTTCCTCGAGCTGCTCGAGCCAGCCGTGCAGGGCTTCCGCGTCGGCGACCCGAACGATGAGGCGACCGAGATGGGCCCGCTCGTGTCGAAGGGTCACTTCGACAACGTCGCGGCCTTCCTCGACGACGACGTCGCGGTCGCCTTCCGCGGCTCGGTCCCCGACGGCCCCGGCTACTGGATGGCGCCGACCGTCCTGCTGCCGAACCGCGGCGACCGCGTCGCGACCGACGAGATCTTCGGCCCGGTCGTCTCGGTGCTGCCCTTCGACGACGAGGCCGACGCGCTCGCGCTCGCGAACGACTCGATCTTCGGCCTGTCGGGCTCGATCTGGACCCGCGACCTCGGCCGGGCTCTGCGCGTCGCGCGCGGCGTCGAGAGCGGCGCCCTGAGCGTCAACTCGCACTCGTCGGTGCGGTACGCGACCCCCTTCGGCGGGTTCAAGCAGTCGGGTCTCGGGCGAGAGCTGGGGCCGGATGCTCCGCTCGCGTTCACCGAGACCAAGAACGTGTTCTTCTCCCACAGCTGAGCCCGCACAACCCCCAGCCCGGCCGCCACAGACTCTGACAGGAGCAGCCAATGAGCATCACCCCGATCGACCTGACCCAGCGACTCAAGGGCAAGGTCGCCGTCATCACCGGCGGCGCGAGCGGCATCGGCTTCGCGACCGCGCGCCGGTTCGCCGCCGAGGGCGCCCACGTCGTCATCGGCGACATGAACCCCGAGTCGGGCGAGGCCGCCGCGGCCGAGGTCGGCGGGCTGTTCGTGCAGGTCGACGTGACCGACGAGGCTCAGGTCAACAACCTGTTCGACACGGCGGTCGCGACCTACGGCTCACTCGACATCGCCTTCAACAACGCGGGCATCTCGCCGCCCGACGACGACTCGATCGAGACGACCGAGCTGCCGGCGTGGGACAAGGTGCAGGACGTCAACCTCAAGAGCGTCTACCTCTGCTCGCGCGCAGCGCTGCGGCACATGGTCGCCCAGCAGTCGGGCTCGATCATCAACACGGCCTCGTTCGTCGCCGTCATGGGCAGCGCCACGAGCCAGATCTCGTACACCGCATCGAAGGGCGGCGTGCTCGCCATGACGCGCGAGCTCGGGGTGCAGTTCGCGCGCCAGGGCATTCGCGTCAACGCACTGTGCCCGGGCCCGGTCAACACGCCCCTGCTGCAGGAGCTCTTCGCGAAAGACCCCGAGCGGGCCCAGCGCCGCCTCGTGCACAT
>JAOASR010000162.1:19756-29157 GCA_030158585.1 Microcella sp. | reverse complement strand
TGACGTAGTCGTCGCCGCCGACGGTGAGACCCATGATCTTGTCGTCGGTGTCGTCCTTGGCGGTGAGGAAGAGGATGGGACTCGTGTAGCCGCTCGAGCGCAGGCGCTTGGTCACGCCGAACCCGTTGATGTCGGGGAGCATGACGTCGAGGATGATCAGGTCGGGCTCTTCTTCGAGCACCGCCGAGATCGCCTGAGCGCCGTTGCCGACCGCGCGCACCATGAAGCCCGCGAAGCGGAGCGAGGTGGTGAGAAGATCGCGGATGTTGGGCTCGTCATCGACGATGAGGATTTTGGGACCGTCAGCCATGCCCTTAGTATCTGCGCGTCCGTTGCGAGTTTTCTGAACGCCGCGCCGACGGTTCCAGAAGGGGATGCTCGCGCCGAGCTTGAGCGCGCTGTGAACGACCCCTTCCCGAGCGTCGGTGCTCGGGCCTAGCGTCAGCGCATGGACATCGTGCTCATCCCCGGCTTCTGGCTCGACGGCGACTCGTGGAGCACCGTGACCCCGCCGCTCGCGGCCGCCGGTCACCGCGTTCACCCGCTCACTCTGCCGGGCAAGGAGGCCGAGCCGCCGCCGCACGCCGGCATCGGTCTGCAGACGCACGTCGACGCGGTCGTCGCCGAGCTCGACGCACTCTCGGCGGCCGGTGCGGAGCCTGTCGTTCTCGTCGGGCACAGCGGTGGTGCGGCGATCGCGTGGGGCGCGGCGGATGCCCGGCCCGACCTCATCGCCCGCCTCGTCTTCGTCGACTCCTTCCCACTGGGAGACGGCAGTGTCGTGAACGACGAGCTGCCCACCGTGGGCGACTCGGTGCCCCTGCCCGACTGGGAGGTCTTCGAGGAGGCCGATCTGCGCGACCTCGACGAGGAGCTGCGGTCGCGCTTCCGCGCGATCGCCGTGGCCGAGCCGGCGGGCGTCGCCCGCGATCCGCTGCGGCTGTCGAACGAGGCACGGTTCCGCATCCCGGCGACGATCCTCGCGTGCGAGTTCCCGGCCTCCGATCTCGAGGGCGCGATCGACCGGGGCGCGCCGTGGGCCGACGAGCTCGCGCGCCTCGACTCGCTCGAGGTCGTCGAGCTGCCGACCGGGCACTGGCCGCAGCTGACGCGTCCGGTCGCGCTCGGCGAGAGCATCCTCGCCGCGGTCGGGCCGGCCTAGCCGCCGACCGCACCCGGTCTACGCGGCGGCGCCGATCGAGGTCGCGTCCATGATCGTGTAGCTGTAGCCCTGCTCGGCGAGGAACCGCTGGCGGTTCTGCGCGAAGTCCTGATCGACGGTGTCGCGCGCGACGAGCGTGTAGAAGTGCGCGGGCAGCCCGCTCTCCTTCGGGCGCAACAGGCGGCCGAGGCGCTGGGCCTCCTCCTGCCGCGAGCCGAACGAGCCCGACACCTGGATCGCGACGGTCGCCTCGGGCAGGTCGACCGAGAAGTTCGCGACCTTCGACACGACGAGCACGGGAGTCTCGCCGACGCGGAACTCCTGGAAGAGCCGCTCGCGCTCGTCGACCGACGTCGAGCCCGTGAGCTGCGGGACCCCGAGCGCCTGGGCGAGCTCGTCGATCTGGTCGAGGTACTGCCCGATGACGAGGATGCGCTCGCCCTCGTGCTGGGCGACGAGCTGCTTGACGACATCGAGTTTTGCGGGCGCCGTCGCCGCGAGCCGGTAGCGCTGGTCGTCGGCGCTCGCCGCGTACTCGAGCCGCTCGGTCGCCGGCAGGTCGACGCGCACCTCGTAGCAGGAGGCGGGCGAGATGTAGCCCTGCGCCTCGATCTCCTTCCACGGGGCGTCGAATCGCTTCGGCCCAATGAGGCTGAAGACGTCGCCCTCGCGGCCGTCCTCCCGCACGAGCGTCGCGGTGAGGCCGAGGCGACGTCGGGCCTGCAACTCGGCGGTGAGCTTGAACACGGGCGCGGGCAGCAGGTGCACCTCGTCGTAGACGATGAGGCCCCAGTCGAGCGCGTCGAGGAGCGCGAGGTGGGCGTAGTCGCCCTTCCGCTTCGCGGTGAGGATCTGGTACGTCGCGATCGTGACCGGCTTGATCTCTTTCAGCTGACCCGAGTACTCGCCGATCTCGTCGGCGGTGAGCGAGGTGCGCCGCAGCAGCTCGTCGCGCCACTGACGGGCCGAGACGGTGTTCGTCACGAGGATGAGCGTCGTCGTGTCGGCCGCGGCCATCGCGGCCGCGCCGACGAGCGTCTTGCCCGCACCGCAGGGCAGCACGACGACGCCCGATCCGCCCTCGAAGAAGTGGTCGACCGCGGTCTGCTGGTACGGGCGCAGGCTCCAGCCGTCCTGGTTGAGGTCGATGTCGTGCGGAGTGCCGGGCGTGTAGCCGGCGAGGTCCTCCGCCGGCCAGCCGATCTTCACGAGCTCCTGCTTGACCTGGCCGCGGGCCCAGGCGGCGAGCTCGAACGCCGAGTGGTCGATGCGCCGCGTCAGCAGCGGGGCCACCTTCTTGTTGTGAGCGATCTCGGTCAGCACCGCAGCATCCGTCGATCGCAGCACGAGGTTGCCCTCCTCGTCGCGCACGATGATGAGGCGGCCGTAGCGGCCCACCGTCTCGGTGATGTCGAGCGACACCGACTGCGGCACGGGGAACTTCGCGTACTTCTCGAGCACGGCGAGCATCTCGGCGGCCTCGTGGCCCGCGGCCCGGGCGTTCCAGAGGCCGAGGCGCGTGATGCGATAGGTGTGCACGTGCTCGGGGGCGCGCTCGAGCTCGGCGAAGACGGCGAGCGCGTGGCGGGCCTCGTCGGCGAGCGGATTGGCGACCTCCAGCAGCACGGTTCGGTCGCTCTGGACGATCAGCGGGCCCTCGGGATTCATAACGGGCCAGTCTAGATGCGTCGCCTGAGAGGGGCCGACGCGGCACGGGGTGCCGTGGGTCGCCGCCGCGGGGGAGGGGCGACTACTCGAGCGGCTCGAGCGCCGTGATGCTCGAGATCGGCAGGGTGCGCTCGACGTCGGCCTGCAGGTCGCGGCCGCGCACGCGCGAGCCGGCGATGCCCGTGGGCTCGAGCTCGAGGATCTTCTCGCTGCCGTCGGGCATCGCGATCGTCGCGCGCACGCCGAGCTTGCCGCGCACGGCGAGCTCCCACTGCCGCGCGACCCAGGCCGCTCCGCTCTCGCTCGTCGTCGTGACGGCCGCCTGGCGCAGGCGCTGCACCGCGGCGAGCACCGGGTCTTCGCTCGGCGGCGGGGTCTGGCGCGCGGTCGTCGCGCGCGGGCGCTCGGGCGGCAGCGCGCCGTCGTCGGGTGCGGCGGGGTAGCGGGCGTCGATGAGGGTCCAGAGCACGATGGCCGGTTCGACGCGGCTCACGAGTCGGTGCGGGCCCGTGCGACGAAGACCGAGGGATGCGGTGGCCGCGTCGACGAGGACGGCCTCGAGCATGATCGCGTCGTCGCTCCGCACTCCCGTGCGCGCGCCGAGCTCGGCCGACTCATCGGCGCTCAGCGGCCCGACCCGCACGGCGCCGTAGCGGCGCGCGGTCTCGCGCACGAGGTATTCGAGCGGCTGCGGCACGCCCGTGAGCGACACCTGGCCCAGGAAGGCGACGAGAGTCTCGGCGCTCTCACCGAGGGCGATCGCGCGCGTGACCGACTCCTGCGTGACGCGATAGCGGCCGGCGAGACCCGCGGCCTCCATGACGGCGACGCGGCGCAGGCGCTCATCGACCGGGCCGGCGAGCGGACCGGGCGAGACGATCGTGAGGTCGTGCTGCAGGTAGACCTTGTCGACCTCGGGCGGCACGAGCGGAGCGAGAACTCGAGCGGCCGCCACAGCGCCGCCGGTCACGAGTGCCGCGCCGATCGACGACGGGCGACCGTCGGTCGCGACACCGAGGCGATCGCCCTGGGCGCCGCGCTGATGCAGGCGACGCAGCAGGGCATCCCCACCCGCCGGGTACAGCCAGTCGACGAAGTCGGCGATGCCCTCGCCCCAGCGGGCGTCGACGCGGTCGGCGAGCAGCTCGCGCAGCTCGATCGGCAGCGAGGATGCCCAGGCGTCGGCGAGCGCTGACCACCGGTCGGCGACGGGCTGGGTTCGCCACTCGTCGACGGCCGCGAGCGAGCGCGTGTGTCCGGCGTCATCGGCCACGAGCCCGGCGAGAACGGCGAGGTCGAGCAGCAGCGGCACTTCGTCGAGGTCGGTGTCGGCGGCGGCCGCGAGGCGCTTCGCCTCAGGCAGCGAGAGGCCGCCCTTGGCGAGCAGGCGCGCGGGGCTCTCCTGCAGGGCGATGAGCAGCTCGGTGACGCGCGTGACGGTCGTGTAGGCCTTCTCGGCGGCTCCCCGGTCGAGGAAGCGCTTGTCGGAGGCGTCGACCGGTTCGAGCGCGGGGGGCGCGGGGGATGCGCGCAGCTCGTCGGCGCTCGGCAGACCGCGAGCGGGCCACGTCGCGAGCTCGGCCGCGACCGAGGGCCACACGAGCACGATCGGGTCATCGGCCGCTGTCGGATCGGCGGCTCCGCTCGGCTCGCTCGCGCTCGCCGGCGTCGCGCCGAGGGCGATCAGGGCGCTCGCCTCGGCGGGCAGAAGGTCGTGCAGCAGCTCGCCGGCGTCGCGACCGACCTCGCTGGCAAGAGCGGAGAGCGGGAGGCCGTCGACGTGCGCGGCGGCCGTCGCGATCGCGGCGAGGGCGCGGCGGCTGAGGCTCGCAAGGGCGGTCGCGACCGTGCCGGGGTCGAGCAGCGACTCGGCCAGGTCGAAGACGTCGCGCAGGCCAGCGGGGCTCACGCCGCGGTCGCGGATGAGGCGCGCGAGGCTCGCGTCATCCCGGTCGCGCAGCCGCGCGGCCAGGGCCAGGGAGGCGGCGCTAGTTCCCGGCATCCCGCGCGGCCCGCCCCCGGCGCACGGCGCTCACGACGAGCAGCGTGATGATGAGGACGAACCCGATCGGAAGGCCGATGAGGGGGAGCACGGTGATCATCGGCCAGACGCCCGAGGTGAACCCGCGCGCGTCGAGGCCGGAGGCGGTCGCGATGATGACGGCGACGAAGCTCGCGAGGCTCAGCACGATGATGCCGGCGACCATGTAGGCCAGAACGCGCTCGACGCGGTTGTTCATCACGACGGATTCTTCTGGCACGTCATCAGGATAGGTGCCCCGGTCGGCCCCGCAGTACCCCCGATCCTGGGGCCGTGCTCGCGCGGTATCCTCGAAGGCTGGATCATCCACAGGCGAGGAGTGAGCGCATGCCCACCGGCAAGGTCAAGTTCTACGACCAGGAGAAGGGTTTCGGATTCATCAGCGGTGACGATGGCTCCGAGGTCTTCCTGCACGCCTCCGCGCTGCCCGAGGGGGCCGTGGTCAAGGCCGGCAGTCGCCTCGAGTTCGGCGTCGCCGACGGCAAGCGCGGCGCCCAGGCGCTCTCGGTGCGCGTGCTCGACGCGAAGCCGAGTCTCGCGAAGGCCCACCGCAAGCCCGCCGACGAGATGGCGATCATCGTCGAAGACCTCATCAAGCTGCTCGACAACGTCGGAGGTCGCCTGAAGGGCGGCCGCTACCCCGACGGCGAGCACGGGGCGAAGATCGCGGCCGTGCTGCGCCGCGTGGCGGACGAGCTGGATGCCTGAGTCGGCTGAGGTCGACCGCGCCGCTCTCGAGACCCTCGCGCGGGGCGCGCTCGGCGAGATCACGGTGCCCAAGCACGTCGGCGCGCTGCGCGACATCGAGGTCGCCGACGATGTCGCTACGGTGCGCTTCTCGACGACGCAGGGCGGCTACCCCGGCTGGGCCTGGACGGTCAGCATCGCCGTGAACCCCGGCATGGAGCCCGCGGTGCTCGAGACCGAGCTCATGCCCGGCGACGGCGCGCTCGTCGCGCCCGACTGGGTGCCGTGGGCCGACCGGCTCGAGGACTATCTCGCGCAGCAGGCCGAGGCGGGCGACGACTCCGACGAGGATTCGGACGACGACTCGGACGACGAGGACGACGACGACGACGACGACCACCCCGAGCACGACGACGACGTCGACGGGGTCGACATCGACCTGCATGCCGACGACGACGCTGACGAGGCGGACGACGAGTCGGAGGATGACCTCGATGACGACCTCGACGAGGACGACGACGAGTCCGATGATGACGACTCCGATGACGACGACGACCTCGACGACGAGGACGACGACTCGGGGCTGTGAGCCCCGGCTCCGTCAGTGGGGCCAGCGGCGCCGAGCGGAGACGAGCAGCCCGGCGATGCCGAGCACGAGTCCGACGGCGATGGTGACCAGACCGCCGACGGAATCGACGCGGTCGGTCAGCAGGAGCATCCCCAGGGTGATGATGCCGGCGACGAGCCAGCCGGCCAATCCGACCATGAAAGCGAGCCGGTCGTTCGTGCGCAGCGGCGCAGGGTCGGGCCGACGCTCGTCGTCACGCACCCAGAGCCGCATGCCTCAGCCCGCCAGCTGCTCGAGCACGTAGTCGATCGAGCGCGTGAGCTGGCGCACGTCGTCGGGGTCGATCGCCACGAAGGTCGCCACGCGCAGCTGGTTGCGGCCGAGCTTGCGGTACGGCTCGGTGTCGACGATGCCGTTGGCGCGCAGCACCTTCGCGACCTGGGCCGCATCGACGCTCTCGTCGAAGTCGATCGTGACGACGACCTGCGAGCGGTGCGCGGGGTCGACGACGAACGGGGTCGCGAGTGCGTGCTGCTCGGCCCAGGTGTAGAGGTGCGTCGAGCTCTCGGCGGTGCGACCGGCCGCCCAGGCGAGGCCGCCTTCGCCGTTCATCCAGCGCACCTGCTCGTCGAGCAGCACGAGCGTCGCGAGCGCGGGAGTGTTGAGCGTCTGCTCGAGACGCGAGTTCTCGATCGCCGCGGTGAGCGACAGGAACGGCGGGATGTAGCGGTCGCTCGCGCCGATGCGCGCTGCGCGCTCGATCGCGGCGGGGCTCATGAGGGCGAGCCAGAGGCCGCCGTCGCCCGCGAAGTTCTTCTGCGGCGCGAAGTAGTAGACGTCGGTCTCGGTGACCTCGAAGTCGATGCCGCCGGCTGCGCTCGTCGCGTCGACGACGGTCAGGGCGTCGGGGGATGCTCCGACGCGCGTGACGGGAGCGCTCACGCCCGTCGACGTCTCGTTGTGCGGGTAGGCGTACACATCGGCGCCGTCGACGACCTCGAGCGTGCCGCGCGTGCCGCCCGCGGTCTTGACGACGTGGGGCGACTGCAGCCAGGGGGCGCTCGCCGAGGCGACGAACTTGCTGCCGAACTCGCCGAAGTCAAGGTGCGCGCTGCGGTTCTCGATGAGGCCGAACGCCGCAACATCCCAGAAGGCGGTCGAGCCGCCGTTGCCGAGCACGACCTCGTAGCCCGCAGGGAGGCGGAAGAGGTCGGCGAGCCCGGAGCGCACGCTCGCGACGAGGTTCTTGACCGGCGCCTGGCGGTGCGAGGTGCCGAGCAGGTCGTGCGCCGCGGCGAGGGCAGAGAGCTGCTCGGGGCGCACCTTCGAGGGGCCGCAGCCGAACCGGCCGTCGCGGGGCAGAAGATCGGCGGGAATCACGATGTCGGCCATGCGTTGATCCTACTGAGGCCCTGGGCGACCGCTGATCGCTGCCCGACGCCGGTGCCCGGCCGGTCGTGACGTCCCCGTTAGGCTTGCCTCACCATCCCTGGCGCGACGAGGAGGACCCGGCGTGACCGATCTGGTCGACACCACCGAGATGTATCTGCGCACCATCCTCGACCTCGAGGAGGAGGGCATCGTGCCCCTGCGCGCTCGCATCTCGGAGCGCATCGGTCACTCGGGCCCCACGGTCTCGCAGACCGTCGCCCGCATGGAGCGCGATGGGCTGCTGAGCGTCGAGGGCGATCGCCACCTCGAGCTCACCGACGACGGCCGGCGCAAGGCGATCGGCGTCATGCGCAAGCACCGGCTGGCCGAGCGACTTCTCGCCGACGTGATCGGGCTCGACTGGGCGCTCGTGCACGACGAGGCCTGCCGCTGGGAGCACGTCATGAGCGAGCAGGTCGAGCGCCGGCTGCTGCAGCTGCTCGACTCGCCGACCGAGTCGCCCTACGGCAACCCCATCCCCGGCCTCGACGAGATCGGCGGCATCGCGGCCGAGCCGTTCCTCGACGGCGTCATCTCGCTGCCGAATGCCGTCGCGGCGGGAACGCGCCACTGCACCGTTCGTCGCCTCGCCGAGCCCGTGCAGTTCGATCCTGATCTGCTGCACCAGCTGCACGAGGCGGGCGTGCTGCCCGGCGCCGAAGCGACGATCAGGGGCGAGGCGAGCGGGTACGTGAGCGTCGAGATCGCGGGGCGGGCGGAGGGCATCGAGTTGCCGCTCGAGGTCGCGCGGCACATTTACGTCGGCGACTGACTTATTTACACAACATCTAGTGCTTGTGTGTCGATTGTGACATTCCCGTTACCTTCGCGTACGCTCGCGTAGTCCGACACGGCCACCCAGCCGACGAGGACTCTGTGCGCGGCGCTCTCGCTTGCCCGTCTCGCGCGCGGACCGTGGATATACACGAAAGAGGACGGGCCGCACCAAGGAGCGGCGAGGCGCAGGAGGTCACACTCTTGATCCAAGGCACGAATCCCGGCACCGCTCCCATCGCGGAGGCCGGCCGCTCCACCCCTCGCTCCGCCCGCCGCTCGACTCTTCGAGGCACCGCGCTCAACGTCACCGTCATGGCCGTGGCCACCGGTATCGTCGCGACGCTCGCTCTTCCCGGCTATGCCGTGAACCCCGCGGCCAACGCCGACGGCGTCGAGGCAGCCGAGGCGATGGCGCAGCTGCGCTCGACCCAGTCGCAGAGCCTCACCGTCGATGTCGAGGCTGCGCAGACCGTTACGCGCGACCAGTTCAGCGCGACGAGCGAGGCCGAGCTCGCGGCGGCGCAGGCAGCGGCAGCCGCGGCCGAACGTCGCGCCCAGCTCGCCGCGAGCTACACCGCCTACAGCGGCCCGACGGCGGAGGACCACCTCGCCGCTCCGGTCGCGGCGTACAGCCAGAGCGCGGTCGTCAACATCGGCCTGCAGTACGTCGGCACCCCGTACCAGTACGGCGGCACGACTCCGGCCGGCTTCGACTGCTCGGGCTTCACCTCCTACGTCTTCGCGCAGGTCGGCATCTCGCTGCCGCACAGCGTCTCGGGCCAGGCGGCGATGGGCACGAAGATCTCTCGGGCGGATGCTGTGCCCGGCGATCTCGTCGTGTTCAACGACCACAGCCACATCGGCATATACATGGGCAACGGCGCCATTCTCGACGCCCCGTACCCGGGCAAGACCGTGCAGACCCGACAGCTCTGGACCGACGCGTACTACATCGTTCGCATCGGCTGAGTTCCTCGCATTCCGCGCGCCTCGTCGCGTGAACAGCCCGTGAATCGGCGCGCCCGCTCAGGTGGGGATGAGGGTGTTGGCGAAGATCTGCCAGGCGA
>JAOASR010000162.1:0-19746 GCA_030158585.1 Microcella sp. | reverse complement strand
GGGGGGCGCCCCGATTCTGGGTTAGCCTGAAGCCCTCGGCGCCATCAGAGGACCCACCGGGAGAGCCATGTGCGAGCGACGCGACATCCAAACCGTGGATGCGCGCGCCGTCTTCCGCATACAGCACAGCGTTCGCACGGCACTGCCCTGTCAGGGCCGCGCGACAACGAGCACTGCAGTCTGACTGCAGTGCTTTTTTTGTGCCCGCGTGAGCGGGCGCGCTGACCTCCCGCCCGCGAGAACGGCGAGAAGAAGCAACAGCCCGCACTCCATGCGGGTTCGTTACCGGAGGTTCTCGAATGCGCACTCTCGTCCTCAACGCTGGCTACGAGCCGCTCGCCGTCGTGTCGTTCCGCCGAGCGCTCGTGCTCGTCATGAACGGCAAGGCCACGGTTCTCGCCCGTGACGACGCCCACCCCGTCATCGGCATCCACGACGCTTTCGAGCGACCGAGCGTCATCGTGCTGCGCCGCTACGTGCGCGTGCCGCACTCGCGCCAGGTGCCGCTCACGCGCCGCGGGGTGCTGCGGCGCGACGGCAACCGCTGCGGGTACTGCGGAGCCCACGCCTCGACCATCGACCACGTCATGCCCCGCTCGCGCGGCGGCGCTGACTCGTGGGAGAACCTCGTCGCCTGCTGCCTGAAGTGCAACAACATCAAGAGCGACCGCACGCCGGCGGAGATGGGGTGGCGCCTGCGGGTCCAGCCCAAGGCCCCGCACGGCACGGCCTGGCTCGTGCGCGGCATCGAGCGCCCGCAGCCCGCGTGGGACGAGTACCTCGCGCCGCTCGCGGCGTAGGGCGGGTCAGCCTCCGAACGCCTCGTCGTAGAAGGCGCGCAGCTCGGGGGAGTCGGCGCCCGTGACGCCGCAGCCGGTGACGGTGCCGTCGAGGGCTGAGACGAGGAACTCGCCTCCGACCGCGAACGGCACGCCCGAGTAGTCGGACGAGGTCGCGTCGACCTGCGGCACCTCGACCCGGTCGGCGACGTCGCCGGCGAAGGTCTCGGTGACCTCGAGCACGACGGTGTCGCCGTCGATCTCGAGCACGGTCGCGGCGAAGGCCTGGTCTTGCGCGGCGATCGTCGCGGCGTCGAGGGCGAGGCACGAGCCGCTCGCGAGTCCGCCGCCCTCGGGGGCCGCGAGCTGCTCGACGGTGGGCTGCGTGCCACCCAGTGCGAGCGGCGCGATGATGGCCGCCGCGATGGCGACGGCCGCGGCGGCGCCGGCCACGGGCATCCAGCGAGGGATGCGCGAGCGGGCGGGCGTCGGGGCCTCGGGGGCGGTGGCGGTGCTGGTGTCGGTCATGAGCTGCTCCATCCTGTGGTCGAGCCACGTCGGGGGGAGGGGAGCGAGCGCATCGGCCGGGTCGGCGGCGCGCAGGCGGGCGCGCAGGGCGTCGTCGCCGCGCGAGTCGTCATCGTGCATGAGTGCTTCCCTCCTTCGCTGTGACATGTCCGGCGGAGGCGACGTCTTTCAGCTCGGCCTTGAGGCGCGCCTTCGCGCGGTGCAGGCGGATCGAGACGGCGTTCGGGGTGATGCCGAGGGCGACGGCGAGCTGGGTGGGGGTGAGTTCCTCCCAGGCCCAGAGGCGCAGCAGTTCGGCGTCGTCGCGGCGCAGGCGCGCGAGGGCGGTGCGGAGGGTGGCGTCGCGGTCGGTGGCGTGGGCGGCGTTTGTCGCCGGGTCGTCGGTGGTGAGCGAGGGCGGGTCGATCGCGATGATGCGGCCCACGAGCCTGGTGCGCCGTCGCTCGGAGCGCTGCGTGTTGGCGAGGCACTGCCGCGCGACGACGATCGCCCAGGGCAGCGCATGGTTGGGATCGTCCGGCACGTCGTCGAGCCGACGCCAGAGCACGAGCAGCACATCGCCGTAGACGTCGTCGGCGGTCGCGGCGTCGATGCGGCGGTGCAGGTAGCGGCGCACGGGCTCGCCCACGAGCGCGACGAGGGCGCGCATGCGGTGCTCACGGTCGCTGACGGGGCTCACACCTGGGTTATGTGCGGGAGGGGCGCGGATCTTTCACGCGCGCGGGTCGTCGCCGAACTCGCGCACCTCCTGCGGGCAGCGGCAGGCGACCGCGAGCTTTGCCGCCCACGCGTGCGCCTCGTCGCGCGAGGCGACGTCGATGATGGTGAAGCCTCCGCTGAGCTCGCGCGTCTGCGGGTAGAGCTCGTCGCTCACGACGTCGTCGCCCGTGACGCGCGTCGGCTCGACGTCGTCGCGCAGCCCGCCCGCGAAGACGTAGACGCCGGCGGCGCGCATCTCGTCGACGACGGCGCTCGCCGCTTCGCCGACGTCGGCGAGCTCGTCGGCGCGCACGACCATCGCGGGGCTGGGGAACGAGATCAGGTACCGGGGCATGCGAGCTCCTTGAGTGGTGGCGGTGGCGGTTGGTTCAGCGGTCGAGGGAGGCGTCGATCTCGGCGCGGCGGGCGAGCAGCATGGCGTCGAAGGCCTCGCGCGGCAGCGGGCGGGCATCCGTGAACGCGACACCGCCCTTCGAGCGCCTCAGGTCGCCGAGCAGAGGAGCGGCCGCCTCGATGACGGCGGGGCTGAACGGATACACCGAGTAGCCCGAGGCCGTCACGGCGACGGCGATGAGCGCCTTGCCGCGGTAGCGGAGGGCAGGCAGGCCGTACGAGACTCCCTCGGTGGCGCGCGGCTCGAGCTCGAGCGCGCGAGCGTGCCAACCGGCGAGCACGTCGCGGGCGGGCTGCGGGGCGGCGGCGATCGCAGCGGTGAGCGGATGCTCGGAGGCCGAGTCGGGCATCCGCTCATGCTCGCAGAGCCGAGGCGCGCTCGGAAGGGCTGCGCGCCGGTGCCGCCCCCGCGACCCGCGTCTAGAGTGGAGGGGCCGGCCTCTGTAGCTCAATGGAAGAGCAGTTCCGTCCTAAGGAAAGGGTTGGGGGTTCGAGTCCCTCCAGGGGCACCACGCTGGTGGTCGCGCCGTCAGCGGCCGCCGCCGCCCCCGCCCCCGCCCCCGCCGCCCGAGAAGCCTCCGCCCGTCGACCCGCCCGAGCTCGACGACGGCGCCGTCATCGTCGTCGACATGCCGCGCACGGCCGAGCTGAACAGGGCGATCTCGAAGCCGTTGCGGCCGACGAACCAGTCGGGGGTCGCGTCGGTCTGCGCGACGTGCAGCTCGAGCTCGCGCATCCACTCCTCCTCGACGCCCCATACGACAGCCCACGGCAGCAGCTTCTCGTAGAGCTTCACGAGCTGCAGCTCGTCGCCGACGTCGACGCGCTCGGCGCCGCTCGGGCTCTGCAGCATGTGCAGGCGCTCCTCCTCGGCGACGGTGAGGTAGACCTTCATGCCCTCGAGGTAGTCCTTGGCGTCGCGCCCCTTCTCGGTGAGCTGGCGGGGGCGGATGGCGAGGCCGAGCGCGATGGCCCCGCTCACGAAGGCGATGATGAGCGAGGCGATGAGCAGCCCGCTCGGCACCACGAACAGGCTCTCGGTGACACCGCCGAGCCCGAGCCCGAGAGCGAAGAGACCCCACTGGGCGACGAGCATGAGCACGCCGAAGACCCGGCCGCGCGGCGTGCGCTGGAAGCCCTGCGCGAGCAGCGACGCCGACGCCGCCGTCGAGATCGCTGTCAGCCGCGACGCGAGCTCGGCGTCGTACTTGCCGTACGGGGCGAGAGCGCCGGGCTGCCGCGTCGTGCCGAACACGGCATCGAGCACCGACTCATCGAGCGCGTCGGCCCGGTCGTCGGTCAGGTACTGCAGCGTGTACGGGGCGTCATCGCCGTCGCCGCTGCCTCCGTCGACGGCATAGGCGAGGATGCGCAGCTGACGACGCACGGCCAGCCGCACGATCGCGGCCGGCAGGCCACTGGATGCTCGGTGCACGAGATGCGACGACTGCACGATGTCGAGCCCCTCGGGCTCGGAGTACTGCGCCACGACCGCCCGCCGACTCTGCGCCCCGCGCCCCGCTCGCACGCGCGAGACGATCGCCGCCGCGAGCGCACCGAGGCTCGCGACGCCGATCAGACCCGACAGCACGTGCAGCCACATCGGCGTCGGCCCGGGCTTCGGCGGCTCGGGGGTCAGGAAGGTGCCGGGCTCGAAGCCGATCGCGACCGTCAGAGTGTCGCCCGGGGCGAGGTCTGCGGCGCTCGCCGTGAACACCCCACCGGCTTGCTCGATCGGGCACTGCGTCTCGTCGCCGAAGGCGCCGACGTAGCAGGCCGCGTTGCCGGTGAGCGCCGGCACCACCGACTCGTCGACCGACAGCGTCGCGCTCACGCGGCCGAACGGCTGGCCCCAGCCGGTGCCATTGATATCCCAGTAGAACTCGTCGGCGGCCGTGTCGTCGAACGAGCGCACGACGTTCTGCTGCGTGTACTCGATGACGTAGGTCTGCACGCCGCGCACGAACGCATCGGTGCCGAGAGCGAGCTCGATGAAGCCGCCGCTGGTCGACTGCTCGAAGGGGACCGCCTCGCCCCGGGCATCCGTCACCCCCACGATCTCGGTGCTCAGCGGCACGCCGTCGTAGTCGTCGGGGATCGACCGGATGATGCCGCGGTTCTGATCGACGTCGGGAAAGCGCGCGACGATCGTCTCGACCACGCGCAGCGTCGCGGTGCCGTCGGGCTCGCGGCCGAGCTCGTAGGCGGCGTCGAACGAGTCGAAGGTGAAGTCGCTCGTGTCGGCCGACGCGGCGGTGGGCGCGAGGCCGACACCGGCACCGAGCCCGAGCCCGACGCCGAGAGCGAGAGTCAGGGCGACGGCGAGACGACCACGGGTGCGCATGCCCGCCACCCTAGCGAGGCGTCGGCTCGGCGAGCAGGGCCGATGGGCCTAGAGCCGCTGCCGCGCCGGCACGACGACCTCGCGCAGGATCAGCGCGATCGACGCCGCGACCGGAACGCCGATGAGGGCGCCCGGCAGTCCGAGCAGCGAGCCGCCCGCGGTCGCCGAGATGAGCACGACCGAGCCCGGCACCTGCACCGCCCTGCTCATGACCTTCGGGGTGAGCACGTACGCCTCGACCTGCATGTAGATGAGCATCGCGATCAGCACGGGGATGGTCGCCGACGGCACCGTCGCGAGGGTGAGCAGCGTGATGCCGATCGTGGTGAGCACGGTGCCGATGAGCGGGATGATCGTGATGAAGAACACGACGATGCCGAGCAGCGGGGCTCCCGGGATGCCGACGACGAGCATCACGATCGTGCTGAAGGTGGCGTTTAGCAGGGCGAGCACGACCATGCCGCCGAGGTAGCGGCCGACGCTGTCGATGATGCGGTCGGCGAGGTCGACGAATCGCGGGCGGCGCGAGGCGGGCACGAGTGAGTAGCCGAAGCCCTTCACCGACTCGAAGGTGATGACGAAGTACAGCGTCAGGATGAGCACGAAGAAGCCGCCGGTGACGCCGCTGACGACGGACGCGCCGAAGCCGAGCACGCCGTTCGACACCGCGATCCACGTCTGCGGGTCGAGCAGCGTCTCGACGA
Organism: Microcella sp.; assembly: GCA_030158585.1. Taxonomy (GTDB): domain Bacteria; phylum Actinomycetota; class Actinomycetes; order Actinomycetales; family Microbacteriaceae; genus Microcella. The sequence continues at coordinate 14,278 of JAOASR010000162.1, read as the reverse complement.
CCCACGCGAGCGCCGCCGTCACTCCGCCGCTCGTGAGCTCGTCGATCGTGACGAACCACGGTTCGTCGCGCAGCCCCGCGAGGCCTCCCGGCACCGACTCGATGAGGCGGCCCGCCTGCGCCTGCAGCGCCTGCACGGCGAAGAGGATGATGCCCAGGCCGACCGCGACGACGAGCGCCGCGAGCACGCCGGTGGCCGCCGGTCGGCTCCATCCGCGACGACCGAGGGCGCGGATGACCGGCTCGAGTGCCACGGCGATGAACAGGGCTGCGAGCACCGAGGCGGCGACGCCGCGCAGCGTGTAGAGCGCGAGGGCGAAGCCGATCGCGGCGATCGCGCCGAGAGCGAAGAGGAAACCGCGGTGCAAGGGGCGAGAGCCCTGCGGCGCGGGCTGCGCGCGGGGGCGCAGAGATCTCGGAACCGGCATGCTGTCCTTCGTCGGGCAGGGGCGGAGGGTCACCCCACGAGCACCGCGCGTAACGAGCGGCCTGGGCTGAGGGGGCTTCAGTATAAAGTTCTCGCCGGCCCGTGTCGCTGTGTCTGCGCCGCGGACTGAGCGGCTAGTTCGGCGCCGGGCCCGGACCGGGCATCACGACTCGGGGTCGTACTGGAACTGCCGCACCTCCTGCGGGCACCGGCAGGCGACGGCGATCCTGTGCGCCCAGTGCAGCGCCTCGTCGCGGGTCTCGACGTCGATGATCGTGTAGCCGCCGTCGAAGTCGGGGTAGACCGGGCCGCCGACCGTGCCGTCGCGCCCGACCGAGACGGGCTCGACGTCTTCATCGATGCCGCCGCCGAAGATGTAGGCGCCCGCGGCCTTGATCTCGCGGATCACTGCGCGCGACTCCTCAGCGACCTGCGCCCACTCGTGGTCGGCGACATCCATGACGCCGCTCGGGAACGAGATCACGTACTTGGTCATGGGGTGCTCCTCGGCATCGTCGCGGCAGGTGTGCGACGACGCTAGCGCTCGGTCACCGCAGGCGCCAGGGCGCGATCACGTGCAGGGCGGGCAGCGCCGCCGCGATGAGCAGCACCGTGCCGAGCACCTCGTCGCCCGGGCGGATGATCGCTCCGGCGATGAGCAGACCCGCCGCGAGGATCGCCGAACTCGTGCGGCGCACGCTGCCGTCGACGACGCGCAGGCGCTGCTCGACCTCGGGGGAGCGGACGGCGAGCTCGCCGCGGTCGATGCGCGTGGCGAGAGCATCCACCCGTTGAGGGAGCCGGGCGACCGCCGACAGGATCGACACGGCCTCGCGACCGATCGATCGAGCCGTCGCCCCGCCCCCGCCGCCGTTGAGGAGGGTGCGGGCGAAGGGGTCGACCGCATCCCACATGTTGAAGTCGCGGTTGAGCGCGCTCGTGACGCCCGAGATGAGCGAGATCGTGCGCACCAGCAGCAGGAAGCTCTCGGGCAGCTGGAACGGCAGGGTGCGGATGACCTCGCTGAACTGCCGCGCGAACGCCTCGAGCTCGCGCGGGTCGATGCGCGTGAGCTCGGCGACGCCCATGCCTCCGAAACGGTCGAAGAGGGCCGAGATCGCGCGCTCGAGCTCGACCGTGTCGGCCGACGGGAGCAGCACGCCGAGGCGCTGCGTCGCGGCGACCCACCCGCGGGCGTCGCGCGCGGCGACGGCGAAGATGAACTGCCGCAGGCCGTCTTTCAGCTCGTCGGTGATCTCGCCCATCATGCCGAAGTCGATGAAGGTGAGCGCGAACCCGCCGGGGTCGCCGTCGCCCGCGGGGGTGACGAAGATGTTGCCGGGGTGCGGGTCGGCGTGGAAGAACCCGGCGACGAAGATCTGCTCGAACGTCGCGCGGGCGAGCTCGGCCGCGACGGCGTTCGGGTCGATGCCGGCCGACTGCAGAGCGGCGACGTCGGTGATCTTGATCGCCGTGACGTCGCTCAGGGTGAGCAGGCGGCGGGCGCTGCGCTCCCAGACGACGGTGGGCGTGCCGACGCGAGGGTCGTCGGCGAAGATTGCGGCGAAGCGCTCGACGTTGATCGCCTCGTGCACGTAGTCGATCTCTTCGAGGCTCGTCGTCGCGAACTCCTCGACGAGGGCGGGGGCGTCGGTGCGGCGGTTGACGAGCTTCACGCGAGAGAGCCAGCGCCCGACGCGGCGCAGCGCGGCGAGGTCGACCTCGACGATCTGCTCGATGCCGGGCCGCAGCACTTTGACGACGACGTTCTCGACGCCGAGGTCGGCCGCGATGCCGGGTGACAGTCGCGCGCGGTGCGCCTGCCCGAGCGAGGCGGCAGCGATCGGCGTGGTCTCGAACGACGCGAATGCCCGATCGAGGGGGATGCCCAGCTCGCGCTCTGCCTGCGCGACGATCGCTGCGATCGGCTCGGGAGCCACCTCGTCCTGCAGGCCCTCGAGCTCGCGCGTGATCTCGGGCGGCAGCACGTCGAGCCGCGACGACAGGAACTGCCCGACCTTGATCATGAGCCCGCCGAGGTCGGCGGCGAGGTCGTGAAAGCGGCGCGCGACCCGCTGGAGGCGACGGATGCGCCCGCGCGCCGCGAGGCGACCGAGGCCGAACCGCGGGGCCACGAGCTCGGTCCACCAGAGCAGCACGAGAGTGCGCGCCGCGAAGCGCATGATGCGGCGGTAGCGGGCCCGCAGGGCCGGGTCGCGCTGCACCAGGTCGTGCGCTTCTCTGGCGCCGGGGGGTTCGTCGCCGGGTGTCGGCACGCCCCTAGCCTTCGGCGAGGATCGCGTAGAGCTTGCGGCGCGTCTCGTCGAGCAGGGCCGCGGCGCGCTCCTTCTGCTCCTTCGTACCCGACTGGGCGACCTGCGCGGCGGCCTGGGCGAGCTTCGCTCCGGCCTTCGGCACGGCGGCGTCGGCCTCGCTCCAGTGGCTGCTCCACTGGCCGTTCCAGCGGGGCACGCCCCACGGGCCGCGGCTGTCGTGGGCCTCGTCGTGGTGGGCGGCGTGCTGCGCCGCGTGCTCCTCGGCGGCCGCGCGCCCGGCCTCGGTGAGCGTGTAGACCGTACGCTCGCCGTCGTGCGCGGGTGTCGCGAGACCCTCGTCGACGAGCTGCTGCAGGGTCGGGTACACCTCGCTCGCGGCGGGCATCCACCCCGCATGCGCGGCGGCGACCGCCTGCATGACCTGGTGTCCGTTCTTGGCGCCCCCATGGAGCGCAGTGAGGATCGCGCCCCGCAGATCGTGCTGGGCGGGACCGCTCGAGCGCCCGCCGGCGCCGCGCGCGAACGCGTCGCGCAGGCCGTCGACGGCCTCGCGCAGGTCGAAGGAGCGGGGGTCGAAGCCTCGAGGATCGAAGCCGGCCGAGGACGAGGAGCGCATGACAGTTCCCTTCGAAGCAGAGCGGCTGGGCGGCCACCCCTTGCAGGCCTGACGCTACGCCTCCTCGCTGGATGCTCGCTCACCGCCGCCCGCAAGCCCCTGCCGCGCTTCCTGAGTGCCGACCTAGCCTGAGTCGATGTTCCTGATCTTCGGTACCACCCTTCGCGACCGTGTTCTCGACACCGTGCGCTTCGTCTGCACCTACTGCGGCGTCGCCGCGCAGCAGCGGATCATCGAGAGCGCGACGAAGCTCTCACTGTTCTTCATTCCACTCGTCACGCTCGGTCGACGGCACGCGGTCGTCTGCACGAACTGCGGGGGAGCGACGCCCCTCACGAAAGACCAGGCGCGGCACGGCCTCGACTGGGCCGCCCGCAACCGCGAGATTGGCTGACGAGGCCGACCGCCTACAGGGCGCGGTTCAGCTCTTCCGTCACGCGCCGGGCATCCATGCCCTGCTTCTCGAGAAGGAGGTCGAGCTTCGCCTCCATGCGCTCCTCGGTCTCGCGCGACTGCGACGACCCCCAGAAGAAGAGGAACGCGAGGCCGACGGCCTGCCAGATGAGCTGCAGGAACTCCGACTGCCAGTTCTCGAAGGTCGAGGCGAGGAACTGCGGCCAGAACTCGCCCCACAGGAACTGCTCGCCGTGCTGCTTGGCCTCGTTGCCGACGACGATCGCCTGCGCGATGAACTGGCCGATCCACGAGAACAGGAAGAGCCCCGCCGTGACGAGGGCGAAGCTGTAGGCCTTGCCGAACGCGGGCTTGCCCTGCTCGGTGTTCTTCAGGTGCTGCGATGCGGTGGTCGTGCTCATGGTCTTCCTCTCGCCTGCCGGAGGCGATCGGGAGCCCCCGTGAATCAGACTCTGCTCTTGGCGGAGCGCGAGAAGCAGGGGGTTGACTACCGCAGGTCGGCCAGCGCCTGAATGAGCTCGTCGACCGCGTGCGTCGCGTTCGAGGGGTGCCGCATCGGCTGCTCAGGGTGCAGCACGTAGTGGTTGCGCCGCCCGCGCCGCTCGCGCTCGAGGTATCCGGCCGTTTCGAGATCGTTGAGGATGCTCACCGCCGACCTCGTCGAGATGCCGACGCCCTCGGCGATCTGCTGCACCGTCGCATCCTGGTTCTTCGCGACCTCCAGCAGCACGTGCGCGTGGTGCGTGAGGAAGGTCCACTCCGACATGTCCTCATCCTCCCACTGCGGGCGAATCGACCGCAGAATCAGTCGTCGAGCAGCTGCGCCATGCGGTGCTCGATGAGCTCTTTGAGCACGAGCGAGGTCGCGGTGCGGCGCACGCCGGGGCAGCGGAGGATCTGCTGCCCGACCTCGTAGAGGTGGTCGGCGTCGCGCGCGACGATCTGCAGCATGAGGTCGTCGTCGCCCGACATCGCGACGCACTCGACGACCTCGGGCACGTCGCGCAGGGCGACGATCGCCTCGTCGAAGCGGTGCTGGTCGATCTCGGCCGTCACCATCGCGCGCACCGAGTACCCGAGCGATTCCGGATGCACGGTGATCGAGTGCGGGCGCAGCGTCGCGCCGTCGAACAGCTGGCCGATGCGGTTCTGCACCGTGCCGCGCGCGAGGCCGAGGGCGTCGGCGAGCCCGCCGACGGTCGCGCGCGGGTCGCGATCGAGAGCGGCGAGGATGCGCCGGCTCGACCGGTCGAGGATTCTGGGCTTTCTGACCATGATGCGCTCACTGTACGCGCGCGCGGTGATCGAATCGACCAGTTCTACGCCGTGCTGTGGTGAATTCGCGGCTTCTCGCGTTGACTTCGTACTCATGATGCGCATCGGTGCGCGAGCGGCGATCCCGCGCGGGCACCGGAACGATCCCGCCCACGACCGCACCGATCTCTCTGGAGTCATCATGCCGACCGCCGTCGCACCCCTGCCCGAGTTCACCCACGAGCGCGTCTCGACCGTCGTCGGCGAGCGCTCGGGGCTCACGATCACCGTCGCGCTGCACTCGTCCGCGATCGGGCCGGCCCTCGGCGGCTGCCGCATGTGGCGCTACCCGCAGTGGATCGACGGCATGGCTGACGCGATGCGCCTGGCCTCGGCGATGACGATGAAGAACGCGCTCGCCGATATCGGTGCCGGCGGAGGCAAGTCGGTCATCGCGCTCGGCCCCGACGACGTCGTCGACGACGACCGTCGCCGCGCCGCGCTACTCGACCTCGGCGACCTCATCGAGACCTTCGACGGCCGCTACCGCACGGCCGAGGATGTCGGAACGACCGAGCACGACATGCTCGTCGTGCGCGAGCGCACCGAGCACGTCGTCGGCCTGCCCGCCGCGAACGGCGGCGCCGGCGAACCCGCCGAGGGCACGGCGCTCGGCGTCTTCGTCTCGATCGAGCGCATGGTCGAGGAGCTCTTCGACTCGGGCTCGCTCGTCGGCCGTTCGTTCGTCATCTCGGGGCTCGGGCAGGTCGGCTCGCGCCTCGCCGAGCGCCTCGCGCGCGCCGGGGCCCAGCTGTTCGTCACCGACATCGCCGAGTCGAAGCGTGCTCTCGCCGCCGACCTCGGCGCGACCTGGATCGCTCCGGATGCCGCGCTCACGACGCCCGCCGACGTCTTCGTGCCCGCCGGCCTCGGGGGAGTCCTGACCCCCGCCGCGATCGCGACCCTGCCCGTGCGCGCGGTGGTCGGCCCCGCCAACAACCCGCTCGCCTACCGGTCGGGAGCCGAGCACCTCGCGGCCCGCGGCATCCTCTACGCCCCCGACTTCGTCGTCAACGCGGGCGGCGTGATCCACCTCGCGCTCAGCGGCGAGGGCGCCTCGGCCGAGGTTCTCGACGCCCGCCTGCGCGGCATCGGTGACACGCTCGCCGAGATCCTCTGCTCGGCGCGCGCGAAGGGCGTCACGCCGCTCGCCGCGGCCGAGGCGCTCGCGGTGGAGCGCGTCGAGCGCGCTCGCGCCGGCCGCCTCGCCGCCGTCTGAGTCGCGCGCGCCGCCTCCCGTCGGCGGGTCACGCCTCAGCCGCACCGCCGTCAGAGCACTTCGCCGGTGTCACCCCGCGCGTCTATCGGTCAGTTGTTGCCGCCGCGCGACGTGCGCCCCGCAACGACTGACCGATAGAGCTCACTGGCGTCACCTCACGCTCTGGCAACGCACGTCCAGGCTCGGCTGCTCGCGCTCGGCGACTCTGCTTGACGAAATGAAGGGAGCCCTCGCTGCCAGTCCGGCGTGTCGTGGCGACACGCCGCCTCACGCCGCCTCGTCCCCTTCATTTCGTCGAATCGGCGGAGGGATGCGGCCGTGGTGGGGCGCGCGTCAGCGGGCGGTCAGCACCTCGAGCGCCATGCCCGGGCAGGCTCCGCGGTCGAACGCCTCGAGCGCGGCGCCGCGGATCGAGTCACCCGTCTCGCGCCGGGCGCTCGTCGACAGCAGCACGCGGCCGACGCCGTTGACGATCGAGATGTCGTCGCCGAACGCGCGCAGGCGCGGCAGCAGGTCGCGCTCGACCTGATCGATGAGCACGTCGAGACCCGCGACGCCCGCGAACTCGCCGTCGAGGTCGACGGGGGCGGCGACCGTGATCGTGTACTCGTCGCTGCAGAGGTAGTCGACGTAGGGTCCGGCGACGTGCGGATGCCCGGTGGACTGCGGCACGCGGTACCACTCGAGCTCGCTGTAGTCGATGAGCTCCTTGTTGACCGACTGCGACGCGAGCACGAGCTTCGCGCGGTCGGCGCCCTGCCACCAGGCGAGGTGGCTGCGCGCGTCGGCGAGCGAGTCGAGAGCCGCGATGAAGCCGGCGCCGTACACGGGAAGGTCGACCGAGTCGAAGGTGCGACGCGCGTACGGCTCGACGAGCTCGTCGAGCACGTCGGTCGTCACGGGCGCCGCGGCGCGCGCGCGGCGCGGGTCGTCGGCGAGGAGGTCGGTCCACGAGGCGAGCGAGTCGATCGCGCGGCCGAAGTACGCCGTCACGAGGGCGACCGGGCTGCTCTCGGTCGCGGCGGCTGAGGCAGTCGCCGGGCTGATGGTGGTCACGAGGGGGTCCTCTCTGCGGACTCGTCGACGGCGGTGTCGGCGGGCGCGTGATGGGCTGAGGGTGCGGCTGGGTTCAGGGGTGCGGCCGGGGGCGCGGCTTCGGCGGCGGTTCGAGCGGATGCGGATCGAGCAGGCGCGGCCGGCGGCGCGGCCGACTCTCGCAACTCGATGAGCCACTCCACGCAACGATGCACCTTCTCGCGCGTGAGCGCCACTGCGCGCTGCTCGTCACCGTCGGCGACCGCGGCGAGCACCGACAGGAGCCGTTCGCGATTGTCGTGTCGAGCATCCGGGTCGGTGTCGATGAGCGCGAAGAACGGCGACAGCTCGCCCTGCAGCCGCATCTGCTCGCGCGTGAGCCTGGCCGATTGGCTGAGAGCGGCGAGCTCGATCTGCGTGTCGTCGGTGACGCGGCGCCAGGCGGCGAGGTCGTCGTCGCGCACGCGCTCGAGGCGGGTGCGGATGCCGGCGATCTCGCTCGGGTCGGCGCGGCGGGCGGCGAGCTCGATCGAGGCGACGGTGATCGCGAGGTAGTGAACGGCGAGGTCGCGCAGGGCGACGCGCGAGGTCTCGGCGAGGGTGCGGCGGGCGAACGCCGCGGGGTCGGCGTCGTCGCTCACGAAGCTGCCGCCGTTGCGACCGCGGCGGGTGACGATGAGGCCCCGCTCGCGCAGGCCGAGCAGCGCCTCGCGCGCGGTGGCGGGGGCGACGCCGAACGAGCGGGCGAGCTCGGTCTCGGCCGGCAGGCGCTCGCCCGAGGGGAGCACCCCGCCGATGATCGCGTCGGCGATGCGACGCTCGACCAGTGCGGCACGGCCTTCGTCGCCGATGGGCTGGAAGACGGCGCGGTGCAGTCGAGTGGGTCGGCCGGATCGGGCGGCGATGGTCACCGCGTCAGTCTGGCCCTCCTGTCTTGGCGAGGACTGCGACGCGCTCGGAGCCGGCTGAACAGAGGCGGGCGCAGGGGAGGTCGAGCCCATGCTCACACCTCCTCATCGAGTGCAGTTGCGGTGACGTGTTCGAAGTGAGACCGTTACCTCCTTGCAACTTAAACTATGAAACCATATGTTTAGAGTTATTACCTCGGTCCACTGACGCACCAGGAGACGCCGCCCCATGGCTGACACCACCCCCATCGCCGTCGAGCTGCGCGGCGTCTCGAAGCGATTCGGCGACACCACGGCCGTCGCCGAGCTCGACCTCGCCGTTCGCTCGGGCGAGTTCTTCTCGATGCTCGGCCCCTCCGGCTCGGGCAAGACCACCGTGCTGCGCATGATCGCCGGCTTCGAAGAGGCCTCGAGCGGGAGCATCCTGCTCGATGGAGACGACGTCACCCGCTCGGCGCCGTTCGATCGCGCGGTCAACACGGTCTTCCAGGACTACGCGCTCTTCCCGCACATGACGATCGCGCAGAACGTCGCCTACGGCCTCAAGGTGCGCAAGACGCCCAAGGCCGAGACGCAGCAGCGCGTCGCCGAGGCCCTCGAGCAGGTGCGGCTCGCCCACGTCGCCGACCGCCTGCCCCACCAGCTCTCGGGCGGCCAGCGCCAGCGCATCGCCCTCGCCCGCGCGCTCATCCTGCGCCCGCGCGTGCTGCTGCTCGACGAGCCGCTCGGCGCCCTCGACAAGCAGCTGCGCGAGCAGATGCAGATCGAGCTCAAGCAGATCCAGCGCGAGGTCGGCATCACCTTCATCTTCGTGACGCACGACCAAGAGGAGGCGCTCACCCTGAGCGACCGCATCGCGGTGTTCAATCAGGGCCGCGTCGAGCAGGTCGGCACGCCGCGCGAGGTCTACGAGTTTCCGCAGACGGCGTTCGTCGCCGGATTCCTCGGCGTCTCGAACCTCATCGGCCCCGAGCTCGCTCAGCAGCTCACCGGCAGCTCGCAGCCCTTCACCGTGCGGCCTGAGCGCGTGCGCGTGCTCGCGGCCGACGCGACGCCCGCGAGCCACGAGACGAGCGTCATCGGCACGATCGCCGAGACCGTCTACACAGGCCCCGCGACGCGCTACATCGTCGAGGGCGAGCACGGCCTGCGCGTCATCGCCGAGCGCCACAACGACCACGCCCCCACCGACACCGCTCCCTGGTCGCGCGGCGACCGCGTGCGCGTCGCGTGGGCGACGGAGCACGCAGCACTCGTGCCCTGATGCGGATGCTCGGGCTCACGACGAGCGCGCGCCGAGCATCCGCCCCTGAAGACCCACACCCTGCACCACCTACCCATCCCTATATAACGAGGAGAATCATGAAGAAGCGCTATCGCGCACTCCCCGCCATGGCAGCAGCAGCGGCGCTGGTGCTGGCGGGCTGCGCCGCCGATGCCGGCTCTGATGGAGCCGGCGGCGAGATCACGTTCGACGTTCCCGACGTGCCCATGCTCGAGGAGAAGGGCGACTACGAAGACGCGGTCGACATCATCGCCTGGTCGGGCTTCGTCGAGCCCGAGTGGTCTGACGCCTTCACCGAGGAGACCGGCTGCGTCGTCAACCGTCGCGTCGCCGGCACCTCCGACGAGATGGTGCAGCTCATGCGCACGGGCGACTACGACCTCGTGTCGGCCTCGGGCGACGCGAGCCTGCGCCTCATCGTCGGCGGCGACGTGGCCCCGATCAACCGCGACCTGATCCCGAACTTCGGCGACGACATCGTGCCGGGCATGCAGGGTCAGCTCTACGACACGATCAACGGCAAGGTCTACGGCGTTCCGATCGGTCGCGGCGCCAACATCCTGCAGTACAACTCGGAGGTCGTCACCGAGGAGCCCACGAGCTGGGACATCGTGTGGGAGGCCGACAGCCCCTACGCCGGCCAGATCACCGCGTACGACGCTCCGATCTACATCGCCGACGCGGCTGTCTACCTGATGTACCACGAGCCCGACCTGGGCATCACGAACCCCTACGCGCTCGACGAGGAGCAGCTCGCCGCGGCGATCGAGCTCCTGCAGCAGCAGAACGCGCTCATCTCCGAGTACTGGAGCGACCCGGTCGCCCAGATCACCTCGTTCGCCGGCGGCACGACCGTCGCGGGAACGTCGTGGGAGATCCTGCGCAAGCTCGCCGCCGACGACAAGCTCAAGGGCACGCTGCCCGTCGAGGGTTCGACCGGCTGGTCTGACGCGTGGATGATCTCGGCCGAGTCGGACGCGCCCAACTGCGCGTACGAGTGGATGAACTACACGAGCGCTGCCGAGGTCAACGGCAAGATCGCGATGAACTTCGGCATGGCGCCCGCCAACGGCGCGTTCTGCGAGACCAGCGACGAGGCCGCCGCTCACTGCGAGGAGTTCAACGCCCTCAACGAGGAGTACTTCGAGAACGTCTGGTACTGGACGACCCCCATCGAGCAGTGCCTCGACGGACGCACCGACGTGCAGTGCACCTCGTTCCAGGAGTGGACCGACGCCTGGGTGTCGGTCAAGGGCTAAGAGCCTGACATCGCTCGGGGTGGGGTCACCACCGACCCCGCCCCGAGCATCCCCTTCATCGCCTCTCTGCCTCTTCACCCCCTGCCCGCCCCGCCATCCGCCCGGAGGACGCTCGTGACGTCGACCGCCACCAAGCCCGTCTCGACGATGCTGTATCGCAGCCGTCGACTGCGGCTCGGCTCGCTCCTGACACTGCCGCTCGTGTGGCTCGTCGGGCTCTACATCGCGTCGCTCGCGCTGCTGCTCGCGACCGCGTTCTGGCGCGTCGACCCGTTCACCTCGAAGGTGACGCCGGCGTTCCAGTTCGACGCCTTCGAGCAGCTGCTGTCGAACCAGGCGTACCTCTCGACGTCGCTGCGCACGCTCGGCATCGCGCTCACCGTGACGCTCGTGAGCGCGGCGTTCGCCATCCCGCTCGGCATCTACATGGCGAAGATCGCGTCGCCGTGGATGCGCGGCTTCCTCGCCGTCGCCATCACGCTGCCGCTGTGGGCCGGCTACCTCGTGAAGATCCTCGCCATGCGCGTGACCTTCACCGAGGAGGGCTTCTTCAACTCGTTCTTCGGGGTCTTCGGCATCTCAGGGCCGGGCTTCAGCCAGACCACGGTCGTGCTCACACTCACGTACCTGTGGTTCCCGTACATGGCGCTGCCCGTCTACACGGCGATCCGGCAGATTCCCGTCAACCTGTTCGACGCGAGCGCCGACCTCGGGGCGCGGGGCTGGACGACCATCCGCACCGTCGTCATGCCGCTGCTCGCCCCGGCGCTCATCGCCGGCTCGGTCTTCACCTTCTCGCTCAGCCTCGGCGACTACATCGCCGCCGAGCTCGTGGGCGGACGCACGCAGATGATCGGCTCGGTCATCGCCAACAACATCAACCTCAACCCGCCCGTCGCCGCGGCGTTCGCCCTCGTGCCGATCGCGTTCGTCGTGCTGTACCTGCTCGGCACGCGCCGCACCGGCGCGCTCGAGCGGATGTAGGGAAGGCCGCTCATGCTCAGACTCACTCGAGGCGCACGCGTCGCGCTCGGAGCCGTCGTCGGCGTCGTGCTCGTGTTCATGTACGTGCCGCTCATGCTCGTCATCGTCAACTCGTTCAACGCCGCGCGCATCCCGAGCTGGCCGATCGAGGAGTTCTCCCTCCGCTGGTGGGAGGCCGCGTTCGCCAACGAGGCGCTCTGGACGGCCGTCGGCAACTCGGTCATCGTCGGCCTCGGCGCGATGGTCATCGCGCTGCTGCTCGGCACGCTCTCGGCGTTCGCGCTGCAGCGCTTCGACTTCTTCGGCAAGCAGACCGTCAACCTGCTCATCGTGCTGCCGATCGCCCTGCCCGGCGTCGTCACGGGTGTCGCCTTCAGCAACACGTACAACAACGTGCTCGAGCCGATCGGCATCCAGCTCGGCTACTTCGGCATGATCGTCGCCCACGCGACCTTCTGCATCGTCATGGTCTTCAACAACGTCTTCGCCCGCCTGCGCCGCATGAGCCCGAGCATGCAGGAGGCCTCGATGGACCTCGGCGCGAGCCTCTGGCAGACGTTCCGCCTCGTGACCTTCCCGCAGTTCCGCACCGCGTTCGTCGCGGGCGCCCTGCTCGCCTTCGCGCTGAGCTTCGACGAGCTCGTCGTGACGATCTTCACGGCCCCGGCCGGCGTCGACACCCTGCCTCTCTGGATCTTCAACCAGATGTCGCGCCCCAATGAGGCGACGCAGGTCAACGTCATCGCGACGGTGCTCATCCTGCTGTCGTTCATCCCCGTCTACGTGTCGCAGCGCCTGACGCGCGCGGAGGAGGACGAGCGCTAGGCGGATGCTCGGCGCGGGCCGCGGCCCGGGCTCGAGCATCCGCTCGCGCGCGTCAGCGCCCCGGACCCTCGCGCCCCGGCCTCGACCATATGAAGGGAGCCAGCGCGTCGCCCACGGCGTGTCGGCTGCGACACGCCGTTCACGGGGTTTCGTCTCCCTTCATTCGGTCGCGGTGGGGGCGGTCGCGAGGGGCGGGTGGCGCGAGTCGTGGTGGGCGGCCTGGGCTGGCCGATCGTGCACTGCAGGCGTCTATCGGGCAGTTGTTGCGCCACTCTCGGTGGGAGGCCGCAACAAGTGCCCGATAGACGCGGTTCTGTGCGCGAACCCGCCGCCGTCGGATGCTCGGCGCGGGCCTCGCGGAGCCGCCCTCGCCCCGGCACTCCTCCGAGTGCAGGAACGCAGCCTTCCGGGCGCGGCGTGTTGCGCCCGACACGCCGTCGCGACGGCTCGCCTTCCTGCACTCGGATGGCGAGTGGGCCGCGAGGCCTCGCAGGGCACGTCAGCGGGTGAGTGCACCCTCGGGCAGCGACAGCTCGCGCTCGACGACGCGCGCGATGAGCGCGAGGCCCGAGCCGGTCGGCCCGTAGTCGACGAGCTCGTGCGCGTTGAGTCCGTCGACCATCGCGAGCACGTGGGCGGCGACGCGGTCGAGCTCGCGCGCGTGCATCGACGCAGGTGCGGCGGCCCGCAGCGCGTCGACGATCGCGGCGTGCCAGGCGCTCATCTGCTCGCGCACCGCCTCGGCGAGCACGGATGACCGGCGCGCGATGCTCCACGCGTCGACCCACACCCCCGTGACGTCGTCGCGGCTGCCGTCGAGCAGCGTCGCGAGCAGCGCCTGAAGCCGAGCAGTCGGATCGCGCACGGCGATCGCGTGGGCGCGCACCTCGGCGAGCTCGGCCCCGACGATCGACGTGAAGGTGTCGGCGACGAGGCGCTCCATGCTGGGGGCGTAGTGCGCGACGAGGCTCGAGGCGACTCCGGCCCGCGCCGCGACGGCGCGCAGCGTGAGAGCGTGCAGCCCCTCGTCGAGCGCGAGGGCCTCGGCGGCGGCGGCCAGCTGTGCGGTGCGCTCGGCGGGGGAGCTGCGGGGGGCGCGAGGCCGAGCATCCGCGCCCTTGCTCGCTGTTGACATGCCTGCCCCCGCCTCGGTAGTTTTCGAGCAGTCTAGATATTGATCGCTCGATCAACAAGAGGCCGTCGACGATGACGGCCACGCCCACGACGAGGAGCCGACGATGGCCTGGCGCATGCCCGCAGAGACCGCACCCCACGACCGCATCTGGATGGCGTTCCCGCGCGAGGGCGAGGTCATGGGCGACAGCTCGGCCGCGCGCGAGTCGACCTACGCCGCCTGGACGGCCGTCGCCCACGCGATCGTGCCCTTCGAGCCCGTCACGATGGTCGTCGACCCGAGCGAGCGCGACCGCGCACGCCGCATGCTGAGCGCCGACATCGACATCATCGAGGCCCCGCTCGACGACTTCTGGATGCGCGACTTCGGCCCCACCTTCGTCATCGACGACGTCACCGGCGAGCTCGGCGGCGTCGACTGGATCTTCAACGCCTGGGGCCAGGGCGCCGACTGCGAGAACGACGCGCTCATCGCCGCACGCATCCTCGATGAGCGGGGGCTCACGCGCGTGCCGAGCCTGCTCGTCAACGAGGGCGGCGGCATCCACGTCGACGGCGAGGGCACGGTGCTCGTCACCGAGAC
>JAOASR010000161.1 GCA_030158585.1 Microcella sp. | reverse complement strand
GCGTGGCTGTGGTGGTTGGGGACGTGGTGGGCGGCGTCGTGATGGTCGTTGTTGGCGTTGTCGTCGGCGTAGCTGTGTTGGTGGTGGTCGGCGCAGTGGTCGTCGTCGGTGTAGTGGTCGTTGACGTCGGCGTAGTCGTCGGCGTCGTGGTGGTGCTAGTAGTCGTGGTCAGCGTCGTGGCCGGCGTTGCGGTCGGTGTCGTCGTCGGCGTGGTGGTCGTGGTCGGCGTCGTCGTCGGCGTGGTCGTTGGTGCCGTCGACACGGTCGTGATTTGCGGGGTGGTCTGCACCGTCGAGTTCGACGGTTGCGCGACGGTCGTGGTCAACGTAGTGGTGGCCATCTTGGTGGGCACCGTTGTGGCGGAGGCTGTCGATTGCTGCGTCGTCAGAGGTTGCGACAACGTCGAGGTGGCGTCGACGTTGACGACGACGTCGGCTCCGTCGTCACAATTTCCGTAACCATGCGAGTTGCGGTCGGCGTGATGGTCGGCGTGGTGGTGGTCGTCGGCGTGGTCGCCATGGTCATCGTGGTGGTCGGCGTGGTGGTCGGCGTGGTGGTCGGCATCGTCGTCGGCGTCGGCGTGTCGTCGTCGGCGTCGGCGCGGTGGTCGACGTCGTCGTCAACGTCGTTGTCGGCGTGGTCGTTACCGTCGTCGTCGGCAGGACCGTGGTGGTTGTCGTCGTCGGGGCGTCCGTGTACATCGTCGTCGTCATGGGCCGCGGTGGTCGACACGGTGGTGGTGGACGTCGGCAGCGCTGTCGTCGTCATCGGCATGGTGGACTGCATGGTCGTCGCCGCCATCGTCGTGGTCGACAAGCCAATTGTCGTGGTCTTGCCTGACTGCGACGTGGTCTCATCAGTGGGGTTCTCCGTCGGCTCATCCGTCACCGTCTCCACGGTGATGACGGCCTCCGTGGGCGCGTCCATGACCACCTCCGTGACCGGTGTCGACGTTGTGGGCGTCGTGGTCGTCGTCGTGCTTCGGCGAGAGGTCGTCGGGCTCCGGGCTGGCTGTGGTGGGGCTCACCGACGATGGCGACGCGGACGTCGGGCTCACCGACGTCGGGCTGGCCGTGGTGGATGACAACGTTGCCGGGCTCGCCGTCGTTGGGCTGGCCATCGATGGCGACACGGTCCGCGGGCTTCCCGTGTGCGGGCTCCCCGTCGTCGTCGACACGGTCGACGGGCTGACCGTCGTCGGAGAAACCGTCGTCGGACTGAGCGTCGTCGGCGACACCGTCGTCGGGCTGACAGTCGTCGGCGACACCGTCGTCGGGCTCACCGTCGTGAGCGACGCCGTCGTCGGCG
>JAOASR010000160.1 GCA_030158585.1 Microcella sp. | reverse complement strand
TTCAGCTGCGCCACCGTGAGACCGCGGTACTCGGTCAGCAGAACGGCGGTCGAGCCACGGAACAGCTCCGTGAGCTCGGCGACCGATGCTTCCTTGTTCGCCATGGTGCTCCTCTAGTTGTCGTTGGTGTTCTCCACGACCACCCGCAACCCGGCCCGCATGACGAAAGCTCCGGCGCAGGCGCACGGAGCTTCTTCGCCCCCTTCGATCAGACGGAGGGAGCGGTTCTCTTCTGTGTCACCTGCGCGGGCCCTCGACGCCCTCGTGAGAGAGCGGCGAACCTTCGATCGGTGCGTCTGCTCGCGTGAACGGGCAGGCACGCCGATGACCGGCGGTCTTTGGCAGAGGCCAGGCTACGCGACGAGCGCCGCACGAGCAAATCAGGCGTGGTCGAGCCACGAGTGCCGCGGCGCGTACCCGAGCTCGGCGCGCGCCTTGTCGATCGACAGCAGCGTCTCGCGGCCGGCGACGGGGCGCGCGAGCTCGACGCCCGGGAACTGCTCGGCGAGCAGCTCGGCGCTGTCGCGACGCATGACCGTGTCGGCCGCGGCGATGATGTAGGTCTCGTAGCCGTCGCGCTCGGTGAGCAGCGCGCGCTCGACCGCGTGGGCCCCGTCGCGGCGGTCGATGTAGCCCCAGAGGTTCCAGCGGCGCACGGTGGCGTGGCCCTGCCACGACTCGAACTCCGCGTAGTCCTCCGGCGCCATGACGTTGCTGAAGCGCAGGCCCGTCATCGTGATCGCCGGGTCGATGCGCATGATCTTGCGGGCGAGCTCCTCTTCGAGGTGCTTGCCGACCGCGTACATGAAGTTGGGGCGCGTCTCGGCGACCTCGTCGATCGGAGCGTACGGCGGCGCCTCGGTGAGAGGCAGGCCGAGCAGCGTCTCGCTCGAGGCGTGCACGATGCGCGGCACGCGCGCGCGGCGGGCGGCCTGCATGACGTTGATCGTCATCGCCAGGTTGTCCTGGATGAGCGCGGTATCGGGGCGGATGCCCGGCGCGGGCGTCGCGGCGAGATGCACGATCGCGTCCAGCCCGTCGAACCGCTCCTCGACCCCGGCGATCGCGTCGGCGACCTGCCCGTAGTCGGTCACGTCGATCTGCACGAAGTCGGTGCCGCGGCGCCCGGTCGCGTCGAGGCCGATGACGTCGTGGCCCGCCTCGCGGAGGTGATCGACGACGGCCGAGCCGAGCTTGCCCGAGGAACCGGTGACAGCGATGCGCATGCGGTCAGGCTATCGGCGGGGCCTGAGCCTCTCGCACAGCGTCGTGCCGCGGCACCGCGACGAGCGGCAGGCTGATCGTGAACACCGTCTCGCCCGGCCGCGACGACACCGTGACCCGGCCGCGGTGCGCCGCGACGACGCCGGAGACGATCGCGAGCCCGAGTCCTGTCGACCCTGTCGCGCGCGAGCGCGAGGTGTCGGCGCGCGCGAAGCGCTCGAACAGCACGGGCTTGATGTCCTCCGGAATCCCGGGGCCCGTGTCGGTGATCGTCACGATCGCGCGACCCTCGAGCGAGCCGAGCGCCGCGGTCACGCGCGTGCCCTCCGGCGTGTGGATGCGAGCGTTGGCGAGGAGGTTCGCGACGACCTGGTGCAGGCGATGCTCGTCGCCCTCGACGATGACGGGAGTCTCGGGCACGCGGACGATCCACTCGTGGGCGGCGCTCGTGGCTCGAGCATCCGCCACCGCATCGACGAGAACGCGACCGAGGTCGACCGGATCGCGCCGCAGCTCGCGACCCTCGTCGAGCCGCGCGAGCAGCAGCAGGTCGTCGACGAGGGCCGACATGCGCACCGACTCCGACTCGATGCGGCTGAGCGCGTGGCGGATGTCGTCGGGCACCTCGTGCCCGCTGCGGCGCGTCAGCTCGCTGTAGCCGCGGATCGCGGCGAGCGGCGTGCGCAGCTCGTGGCTCGCGTCGGCGACGAAGCGGCGCACCTTCTGCTCGCTCTCCTGGCGCGCGTCGAACGCCGACTGCACGTGATCGAGCATGCGGGTGAAGGCGGCTCCGAGCTGGCCGACCTCGGTGTTGGGATCGGTGTCGAGCTTCGGCAGGCGGTCGGCGAGGGCGACGGTGCCGCGGTCGAGGGGCAGCTCGGTGACGCGCGTGGCGCTCTCACGAATGCGCGTGAGGGGGCGCAGCGCCACACGCGCGACCTCGCGGCCGAGCACGCCCGCGGCGACGAGGATGCCGATGAGCACCGCCGTGATGACGGCACCGAGGCGAGCGATCGTCGACTGCACCTCGCGCGTCGAGAGGCCCACGATGAGCGCGGTGTCGCCGTCGAGGGGTGCGGCGATGACACGGAACTCGCCGAGCCCGCCGCCGAGCCGCACGCTGCGAGGAGAGTCGAGGGGCAGGTCGACGAGAACGCGGCGCTGCGCAGTCGTCAGCTCACGGACATCCGCCTCGCGATCGAGATAGGCCGCGGCGATCGAGCCATCGGCCTCGACGATGCCGATGAGCGAGCCGACCGGCACGCCGGGGCCGCTGAAGCCGCTGCCGGGGCCGCGGCCGGGCCCGTGGCCGATCGAGTTCTCGACGCGCTGGGTCGTCATGCGTAGCTCTTCGTCGAGCTGGTCGACGAGGTTGGCGCGCAGGAAGTAGACGCTGAGAACGCCGATCGCGAGGGTCGCGAGCGTGAGGAGGGCGAGGATGCCCGCCACGAGCCGCTTCTGCAGCGACCACGACTGGATCATCACGACGCGGGTTTGATCATGTAACCCACTCCGCGCACCGTGTGGATCATGGCCGGGCCGAGCGTGTCGATCTTCTTGCGCAGGTACGAGATGTAGATCTCGACGATGCTCGAGCGGCCGCCGAAGTCGTAGCTCCAGACCCGGTCGAGGATCTGCGCCTTGCTGAGCACGCGCTTCGGGTTGCGCATCAGGTAGCGCAGCAGCTCGAACTCGGTCGCGGTGAGCTCGATCTCGGTGTCGCCGCGGCGCACCTCGTAGCTCTCCTCATTGAGCACGAGGTCGCCGACGTGCAGCTCGGGATCGGGGCGCTCGCTCACGACCATGGCGCTGCGGCGGATCAGCCCGCGCAGGCGGGCGACGAGCTCTTCGAGGCTGAACGGCTTCGTGACGTAGTCGTCGCCGCCGGCGGTGAGGCCGACCACGCGGTCGTCGACCGAGTCTTTCGCGGTGAGGAACAGCACGGGCACGTCGCGGCCGTCGGCGCGCAGACGGCGCAGCACCTCGAGGCCGTCGATGTCGGGGAGCATGATGTCGAGCACGACGACGTCGGGGGCGAACTCGCGGCCGTGCTTGACGGCATCGGTGCCGGTGAGTGCGGTGCGCACATCCCAGCCCTCGTAGCGCAGCGCCATCGAGACGAGGTCGGCGAGCGACGGCTCGTCGTCGACGACGAGTGCGCGGATCGGCGACCCATCGGGGTGGGTCAGGCGGGCAGCGGTGAGGGTCTCGTCAGCGGGGGCCATGCTCTCCATTCTGCGGAGAACCCTATGAGCCGCCTTGGAGCCGTCACTGAGCGGGCGCGGTGCCGGCTGACGAAGCGGGCGGATGCTCGCGCAGGAGCCGCGCGGCATGCACGACCCCCACGACCACGAGCCACCCGACGCCGACCGTCGTCGCCACGAGCTCGAGGCGGCTTCCGAACTCGGCGTTCCAGCGGAAGAGGGACATGAGGCCGCCGACGCCCGCGACTCCCCCGACCGTGAGCGCCATGATGAGCGACATTCTTGAGATGGCGCGGTGCCCGGGAGCGAAGGCCACCTGCAGCATCGCCCACGCCGCGGCGGCGAACGCGATGACCGCGGCGAGGGTATGCGTGAAGTCCTGCCACGTGAAGGTGTCGCCGACGGGCAGCGGGCAGGCGGTGGTGCATGGCACGTTGGCGGCGACGAGGAACCCCGCACTCGCGACGAAGAGACTCAGCGCGGGAGTCCCGCGCCGCAGGATCGGCGTGCGCGCCCTCAGATCCCTCACCGCCCAGCCGACGAGCACGCCCCCTGCGACGATCAGCAGCAGCGCAACGCGGAAGACATCGGCGGTCGGCTCTCCGGTCGCGCCGAGCTCGCTCACGTACAGGTCGCGCGGCACCGTGAGCCGGGCCGCCCAGATGAGCACGAGAGCCGCGAGCACGAGCAGCGATCCGACCACGGAGAGCGCGGCGTCGCGCCGGCGTGCGGGAGACATGCGAGAGACGCTACGACGAGGGCGGGCGCGGGTTCTAGGCCTTGACGGGCTCGCGCGGAGCATCCGCCGCCTGATCGCCCTGACCGAGGCGCGACCGGGAGATACGGATGATGCCGGCGCCGACGAGGCCGATGACGGCGGCGATGAGGATCACGTAGAACGCGACCGAGAGATAGCCGTTCGGCGAGTTCGTCGGGTCGAGGAAGGGGTACGGGTAGTAGGGCCCGTCGCGCAGCGGGTCGTAGGTGAGCGGGCCGCGCACGAGCGTGTAGAGGGCCCAGACCAGGGGGAAGGAGATGATCCAGAGAAGCTGCTTCCACTTCATGCGCTGGCGACCCGGCGCGAAGAGCCAGTCGATGAGCAGGTAGAGCGGGCCCCACACGTGGAGGATCTCGTTCGACCAGGGCAGCGTCGCGCCCTGGTCGAGGGCGATGTTGCGCAGCAGGAGGTTGTAGACGATGCCCGTGGTGACCATGTACGTCGTCACCGACGCGCGCAGCACCGTGAACCAGGTGCGCTCCTGGCGCATCAGCTGCAGTCCGAGCGCCATCGTGATCACCACGACCGCGGCGACGTTCGACTCGATCGTGAAGAAGCTGAAGAAGTTGGTGAGCCGGAAGGCCGTGTCGGTGATGCCGTTGTCGGCCCAGTAGCCGAGGGAGGTGACGATCTGCCCGACGACCGCGGCGCCGATGGCGAGGATGCCCGCGAGGCGGAGGACGAGGAACGCAGCGCGCATGGCGGCCTTTCGGAGAGATAACGCCACAGATGGGCGCAATTAGCGTAGAGCCGATTCGCCCTCAGATGCCGCGAGTTCGCCGAGCAGTGGGGGCGGATCGCCGTCGTGCGGCGGGAACGACGAAGGCCCCGCCGGAGCGGGGCCTTCGAGGTGGTGCTGAGATCTGGAGCGGTGCGCCGCAGCAGCGGCGGCGCACCCATCAGCTCAGAGCGCGTTGACGTCGAGCGGGATGCCCGGGCCGAAGGTGGTCGAGAGCGACCCCTTCTGCACGTAGCGGCCCTTCGAGCTCGACGGCTTGAGGCGCAGAACCTCGTCGAGCGCGGCGCGGAGGTTCTCGTTGAGCTGGTCCTCGCTGAACGCGGTCTTGCCGATGATGAAGTGCACGTTGGCGTGCTTGTCGACGCGGAACTCGATCTTTCCGCCCTTGATGTCGGTGACGGCCTTCGCGACGTCGGGCGTCACGGTGCCGGTCTTCGGGTTGGGCATGAGGCCGCGGGGGCCGAGCACCTTGCCGAGACGACCGACCTGGCCCATGAGCTCGGGGGTCGAGACCGCCGAGTCGAAGGCGGTGTAGCCGCCGGCGACCTTCTCGATGAGCTCGGCGCCGCCGACCTCGTCAGCGCCGGCCGCGATGGCGGCCTCGGCCGCGGGGCCCGTCGCGAAGACGATGACGCGCGCCGTCTTGCCAGTGCCGTGCGGCAGGTTGACGGTGCCGCGCACCATCTGGTCGGCCTTGCGGGGGTCGACGCCGAGCTTCAGCGCGACCTCGACGGTCGAGTTGAAGTTCTTCGAGCCGGTCTCGCGCGCGACCGTGACGGCCTCGGTGGGGGTGTAGTACTTGCCGGCCTCGAGCTTCTCGGCCGCGGCCCGGTAGGCCTTGGACTTCTGTGCCATGTTGTGTCTCCTGTGCTGAGTTCGCGGTGATTCGTGAGCCTGGCTGGCTCTCCCGCTGAGTGGGAAGGGTGGAAGGCGGCTGACTACTCGACCGTGATGCCCATGGAGCGGGCGGTGCCGGCGATGATCTTCGCCGCGGCGTCGATGTCGTTGGCGTTGAGGTCGGCCTGCTTCTGCTCGGCGATCGCGCGCACCTGGGCCTGGGTCAGCTTCGCGACCTTGACCGTGTGGGGCGTCGACGAGCCCTTCTGCACGCCCGCAGCCTTCTTGATGAGCTCGGCGGCCGGGGGCGTCTTGAGGATGAACGTGAACGAGCGGTCTTCGTAGACCGTGATCTCGACGGGGA
>JAOASR010000159.1 GCA_030158585.1 Microcella sp. | reverse complement strand
AGCCGATCTCGCTCGCCTGGCCCGAGCTCGCCTACGAGATCGGGCACGGCCGCAACACCGTCAACGTCGCGCTCGTCGACCTGCGCGCGTGGGACACCCTCGGTGAGCTCGCGGTCGTCATCGCCGCGGCGACGGGCGTCGCGAGCCTGCTCTTCATCCGCGGCCGCGATGACCAGCTGCCGCGGGCGCCGCGCGGCTCGATCCGCCGTCGCGTCGAGCAGCGCCTCGACCGCGTGCGCGAGCAGGGCCGCCCGGGAGAGCTGCGCAACGCGTGGATCCTGGCCGGCCCGACCCTCGACCCGCGCAACCGGTCGATCCTGCTCGAAGTGGTCGTGCGCCTCACCTTCCACGCCACGATCGTCGTGTCGCTCTACCTGCTGTTCGCAGGCCACAACCTTCCCGGCGGCGGCTTCGCGGGCGGCCTCGTGGCGGGTCTGGCACTCGTCGGCCGCTACCTCGCGGGCGGCCGCTACGAGCTCGGGGCGGCGGCGCCGATCGGCGCGGGCACGGTGCTCGGCGCCGGCATGCTGCTCGCGGTCGGCACGGCCGTCGTGCCGCTGCTGCTGGGGGCGGATGCCCTCACCTCGGCCTACATCAAGACGACGCTGCCCGTGCTCGGCGAGGTCGAGTTCGTCACCTCGACGATCTTCGACATCGGCGTCTACCTCGTCGTCGTGGGTCTCGTGCTCGACGTGCTGCGCAGCCTGGGGGCTGAGGTCGACCGGCAGGGCGAGCCCGAGAACCGCGAGCCCGCAGCGGCATCCCTCGTGGCGGGGGAGGGCCGCGCATGACCGTCTCGCTCGTCCTCGTGATCGTCATGTCGGCGATGTACGCGTGCGCTGTCTACCTGCTGCTCGAGCGCAGCCTGACCCGCGTGCTGCTGGGCTTCCTCCTCGCGGGCAACGCCACGAACCTGCTCATCCTCATCATGGTCGGCGAGGCCGGCCTCGCCCCGATCTTCGACCCCGAGATCGCGCCAGACGAGTACACCGATCCGCTCCCGCAGGCGCTCATCCTGACCGCGATCGTCATCACCTTCGCCGTCTCGTCGTTCCTGCTCGCCCTCATCTACCGCTCGTGGCGCCTCGCGAACGTCGACGACGTGAGCGACGACGCCGACGACCTCGCGCTGCGCGGGGGAGCCGTGCTCATCGAGGCGGAGGAAACGGCTCCCGAGGCGTCGACGACCGACTTCCCCCTCGACCTGGAGGAGCGGCGATGAACGCCCTCGTGCCCCTCGTCGTCATCATCCCGCTCGTCGGGGCGGCCCTCACGCTCGTCGTCGGCCGTCGGCCTCGCCCGCAGCGGATCATCGCCATCAGTGCGCTCGTGGTGCTCGTCGCGATCGGCGTCGTCATGCTCGTGCACGTCGACCAGGTCGGTCCGCTCGTCATGGAGGTCGGCGGCTGGGCGGCGCCGTTCGGCATCGTGCTGCTCGTCGACCGACTCGCGGCGCTCATGATCGTCGTCTCGGCGGTCGTGCTCCTCGCCGTGCTCGTGTTCTCGGTCGGGCAGGGTCTCGCCGACGGCGATGACGAGACGCCCGTCTCGATCTACAACCCGACCTATCTCATCCTGACCACGGGCGTCATGGTCGCCTTCGTCGCGGGCGACCTGTTCAACCTCTACGTCGGCTTCGAGATCCTGCTCGTGTCGAGCTATGTACTCATCACCCTCGGCGGCACCGAGTCGCGCATCCGCGCCGGCGTCACGTACGTCGTCGTGAGCCTCGTCTCGTCGCTGCTCTTCCTCGCGTCGATCGCGATGATCTACGGCGCGCTCGGCACCGTCACGATCGCGCAGATCGCGCAGCGCATCGACGAGCTGCCGGTCGACGTGCAGATCCTCCTGCACGTCATGCTGCTCGTGGCCTTCGGCATCAAGGCGGCCGTCTTCCCGCTGTCGTTCTGGCTGCCCGACTCGTATCCGACGGCACCTGCCCCGGTCACGGCGGCCTTCGCGGGCCTGCTGACGAAGATCGGCGTCTACGCGATCATCCGGGTCGAGACCGTCATCTTCCCCGGCCCCGAGCTGAACCCGGCGCTCATGGTGCTCGCGCTCCTGACGATGGTCGTCGGCGCTCTCGGAGCCGTCGCGCAGGCCGACATCAAGCGCATCCTGTCGTTCACGCTCGTGAGCCACATCGGCTACATGATCCTCGGTGTCGCGCTCGGCACGGTCGCCGGCACCGCCGCGGCGATCTTCTACATCGTGCACCACATCATCGTGCAGACGACGCTCTTCCTCGCCGCGGGGCTCATCGAGCGCGAGGCGGGCAGCACGTCGATCATGCGCATCGGCGGGCTCGCGGCGAGCGCCCCCGTCGTCGCCGCCCTCTTCTTCATTCCGGCGCTCAATCTCGGCGGCATCCCGCCCTTCTCGGGCTTCCTCGGCAAGCTCGGCCTGTTCCAGGCGACCGCCGAGCAGGGGGATGCCCTCGCCTACGCCCTCATCGCCGCCGGCGCTCTCGTCTCCCTGCTCACCCTGTACGCGCTCATCCGCGTCTGGAGCCTCGCGTTCTGGCGCACGGCCGACGCGGTGGAGGGCGACGAATCACGACTCCTGCGCTCGGTCGAAGAGGCGCCGCTGAGCACGTCCACCGTCTCCGGCACCCGCGCGACCCCGCGCCTCATGACCGCCTCGACCGCGGGCATGGTCGTCGTGAGCGTCGCCCTCACGGTCTTCGCCGGGCCGATCTACGGCATCGCCGATCGCGCGGGGCAGAACCTCGACGGCCCGCGCGTCTACATCCAGACCGTCTTCCCCGACCAGACCGAGGGTGGTGAGCTCGAGTGATCGATCGCGATCACGACGACCCCGTGATGAGCGAGACGGATGCCCGCATCGCCGAGCGCGAGCGCGTCACGCTCGTGCAGCAGTCGCCTCTGCTCATCGCGCTCGTCGTGCTGTGGATGATGCTGTGGGGTTCCGTGACGCTCCTGACGATCCTGACCGGCATCGTCGTCGCTCTCCTCGTCACCCGCACCCTCTACCTGCCGCCCGTCGCGCTCTCGGGCCGCTTCAACGCGTGGTGGATGCTCGTCTTCCTGCTCGTCTTCGCGCGCGACCTCATCGCCGCCTCGGTCGAGGTCGCGTGGCTCGCCTTCCGGCCGCGCGGCGTGCGCCAGAACGCCGTCATCCGCGTCGATCTCACGACGCGCAGCGACTTCGTGCTGACGGGCACGGCGCTCGCCGTCTCGCTCGTGCCCGGATCGGTCGTGCTCGAGGTCGACCGGCCCCACTCGGTGCTCTACGTGCACTCCCTCGGCGTCGACTCGCCCGAGCGCGTCGAGCGCACGCGCGCGCACGTGCTCGACTACGAGCGGCGCCTCCTGCGTGCGGTCGGGTCGGTCGAAGAGTGGGAGGCCGTCCGATGAGCATCCTCATCGCGATCGCCGGCGCGATCCTCGCGATCGCGGCCCTCGTCGCGCTGTGGCGCGTCATTCGCGGCCCGAGCATCGTCGACCGGGTGATCGCCTCCGATGTGCTGCTGACGACCCTCATCCTCGTCGTCGGCACCGAGATGGTCGCGAACGGCCACACCCGCACGATCCCGCTCATGGTCGTGCTCGCCGCGACGGCGATCCTCGGCACGGTCTCGGTCGCACGCTTCGTCACGCGGCCTGAGGGCACGGACACGGCGACGACCGCGGCCTCGGCGAAGCCCGACTCGACCGGGAAGGAGCTCAGCTGATGTTCGATCTCGAGCCCTGGTCGAGCATCCTCGACATCGCCGCAGGCGTTCTCGTCATCGGGGGCGCCCTGCTGTCGCTCGCGGCGGCGGTGGGCCTGGTGCGATTCCCGGATGCTCTCAGCAGGCTGCACGCGGCCACCAAGCCGCAGATCCTCGGCCTGATCCTCGTGGTCATCGCTCTCGCGCTGAGCGTGCGCAACTGGGCGGTGCTGCTGCTGCTGACCCCGGTCGTCGTGCTGCAGATGCTCACGGCGCCCATCTCGGCCCACATGGTGGGGCGCGCGGGCTACCGCACGGGCGACTTCGATCCCGACACGCTCGTGACCGACGAGCTCGCCGCCGACGTGGCGGGAGCAGGCCGCTCCGACCTGCCGGGAGCCGCCGAGCCGAGCGCCCGACGCGAGGGCGAACGGCCCTCCGCCGACCCGTCGGGCGAGACCCCCGCCACGCCCTAAACTTCTGCCATGGCGGAGATCGATCACAAGCCCCGTTCGCGCGTCGTCACCGATGGGCTCGAGGCGACCACCTCGCGCGGCATGCTGCGCGCTGTCGGCATGGGCGACGACGACTGGGACAAGGCGCAGGTCGGCATCGCGAGCTCGTGGAACGAGATCACGCCCTGCAACCTCTCGCTCGCGCGCCTCGCGCAGGCCGCGAAGGAGGGCGTGCACGCCGGCGGCGGCTACCCGCTGCAGTTCGGCACCGTGAGCGTCTCCGACGGCATCTCGATGGGCCACGAGGGCATGCACTTCTCGCTCGTGAGCCGCGAGGTCATCGCCGACAGCGTCGAGACCGTCATGCAGGCCGAGCGCCTCGACGGCTCGGTGCTGCTCGCCGGCTGCGACAAGTCGATCCCCGGCATGCTCATGGCCGCCGCGCGCCTCGACCTCGCGAGCGTCTTCCTCTACGCGGGCTCGATCGCGCCGGGCTGGGTCAAGCTCAGCGACGGCACCGAGAAGGAGATCACGATCATCGACTCCTTCGAGGCGGTCGGCGCCGTGCGCGCGGGCAAGATGACGCCCGAGGATGCGCACCGCATCGAGTGCGCCTTCGCCCCCGGCGAGGGTGCCTGCGGCGGCATGTACACCGCCAACACCATGGCCTCGGTCGCCGAGGCGCTCGGCCTGAGCCTGCCCGGCTCGGCGAGCCCCGCGAGCTACGACCGCCGCCGCGACATGTACGCGCACCGCTCGGGCGAGGCCGTCGTCAATCTGCTCAACAAGGGCATCACGGCGCGCCAGATCCTGACGCGCGAGGCCTTCGAGAACGCCGTCACCGTCGCGATGGCGCTCGGCGGCTCGACGAACGTCGTCCTGCACATCCTCGCGATCGCGAACGAGGCCGAGGTGCCCTTCACGCTCGACGACTTCAACCGCATCGGCAGCCGCGTTCCCCACATCGGCGACCTCAAGCCCTTCGGCAAGTACGTCATGAACGACGTCGACCGCCAGGGCGGCCTGCCCGTGCTGCTCAAGGCTCTGCTCGACGCGGGCCTCCTCCACGGCGACGTCATGACCGTCACGGGCAAGACGATGGCCGAGAACCTCGCCGAGCTGAACCCCGACCCGCTCGACGGCGAGGTGCTGCGCACGCTCGACAACCCCATCCACGCGACGGGCGGCATCACGATCCTTCACGGCTCAATGGCGCCCGAGGGCGCGGTCGTCAAGACGGCGGGCTTCGACGCCGCGATCTTCGAGGGCCCGGCTCGCGTGTTCGAACGCGAGCGCGCGGCGATGGATGCTCTGGCCAACGGTGAGATCGTCGCCGGCGACGTCGTCGTGATCCGGTACGAGGGCCCCAAGGGCGGCCCGGGCATGCGCGAGATGCTCGCCATCACCGCCGCCATCAAGGGGGCAGGGCTCGGAAAAGATGTACTACTCTTGACCGACGGTCGATTCTCAGGCGGCACAACCGGACTGTGCATCGGCCACATAGCTCCCGAAGCGGTCGACGCTGGTCCGATCGCCTTCGTGCGCGATGGTGATCTCATACGGGTCGATATCGCTGCTCGCTCCCTCGACCTACTGGTCGACGCAGACGAGCTGGAGGCGCGCCGCACCGGCTGGGCGCCCCTGCCTCCGCGCTACACCCGTGGCGTTCTCGCCAAGTACTCGAAGCTCGTGCGCTCCGCTGCGGAGGGCGCGGTCACCGGGTAGTTGCGCGCTCACCCTTCCTCGCACACGACCTCAGGACATCTCCTCATGCCTACGGAATCGACTCCCGTGCCGAGCCCGTCCGCGCCCTCCCGCACCGAGCCGCCCGTGCTCACCGGGTCGGGCGCCATCCTCGTCGCGCTCGAGAAGCTCGGCGTCACCGACGTGTTCGGCCTCCCCGGCGGCGCCATCATGCCGTTCTACGACGAGCTCATGGCCTCGACCGCCATCCGCCACATCCTCGTGCGCCACGAGCAGGGCGCCGGTCACGCGGCCGAGGGCTACGCGGCGGCGAGCGGTCGCCTCGGCGTCTGCATCGCCA
>JAOASR010000158.1 GCA_030158585.1 Microcella sp. | reverse complement strand
TAGCGGAGCATCCGCTGGAAGTGCACCATGCCCAGGTACCGGCCGGTCGGCGGCTCGTACGGCGGCAGGGTGACGCAGATCGCGGCCCCGATCGCCGGTGCGAGCTCGTGGCGGCGGATGAGGGCGAGACCCTCGGCGACCGTCGCATCGGCCGAGACGATGATGGGCTCGGTCGTCATGAGTCCGCCGGCGGTGTCGGCGTCGTACGAGAGCAGGAAGCGGACGTCCTCCGCCTCCTCCGGGTCCATGAGCTCGAGCAGCTGCTCGCCGCGCTTCTCGGGAAGCTGCGCGATGAGGTCGGCGGCGTCGTCGGGCTCCATGTTGTCGAGCACGTCGGCGGCGCGGTCGTCGTCGAGCTGCGACAGGATCTGCACCTGGTCGGTCTCCGACATCTCCTCGAGCGCGTCGGCGAGGCGGTCGTCGGGCAGCTCCTCCGCGACCTCCATGCGGCGCTCCTCCGACAGCTCGAGGAGGGTGTTGGCGAGGTCAGCGGGCAGCAGGTCGGTGTACTGGGCGATGAGCTGCTCGGCGCTCTGCCCCTCGGCGCCCGCGGCGCGCTCGGTGACGTCGGTCCAGCGGGCGAAGACCGTGGCGCCCTTGGCGAAGGGGGCGGCGTTGGGGCGGGGGCGGCGCAGGAAGAGCTGGCCGACGGCCCACTCGCCGGGGCCCGACTCCTCGATCGCGACATCCTCGATCGTCGCCTCACCGCTGCCGTCGCGCAGCGAGACGCGGCGACCGATCATCTCGGCGAGCACGCGCACCTCGCCGCCACGCTGCTCGAAGCGGCGCAGGTTGATGAGGCCCGTCGTGATGATCTGGCCCGAGCCGATGCTCGTGACGCGGCCGATGGAGAGGAACACCCGACGCCGGCCGGGCACCTCGACGACGAGGCCGACCACGCGCGGAGCATCCGTGCGCCGGTACACGACCAGCACGTCGCGAACCTTGCCGACCTTGTCGCCCGCGGGGTCGAAGACAGAGCACCCGCTCAGCCGGGCGACGAAGACTTTCGCGGCGCTCACGGTGAAACCCTACCGCCGGGCTGTCAGAATGAGCCGATGACCAACGCCAGCCCTTTCGCGCGCCGCACCCCGTCGACGCCCTCCGTTCCGCGGGGTGATGTGCTCGGCACCTACGACTCGTACCTCGAGGCGCAGAAGGTCGTGAACCGCCTCGCGATGGCCGACTTCCCGGTCAAGCAGCTGTCGATCGTCGGCAACGACCTCAAGACCGTCGAGAAGATCACCGGCAAGCTCACCTACGGCCGGGCGGCGCTCGCCGGAGCCGCGAGCGGGGCCTGGTTCGGCCTCTTCCTGGGCCTGCTGCTGTTCCTGTTCTCGCCGACGGGCGACTTCTCGTTCATCCTCGCCGCGGCCCTCATCGGCGCCGGCTTCGGCCTGCTCTTCGGCGTCGTCTCGTACGCGCTCAACCGCCGCCGTCGCGACTTCACCGCGACGCACCAGGTCATCGCCGGCAACTATCAGGTGATCATCGACCCGAGTCTCGTGGGCCGCGCGCGCCAGGTGCTCGCCGAGGGTCCGGGCGGCACCGCTCCTGCTGCGATGGCGGCGGATGCTCCGGCTCCGGTCGAGGCTCCGCCCGCGCCGCCCGCCTCGGGTGACGCGCCCGCGGCAGAGCCCACGCCGGGCGACGGGTCAGACGCCCCCCGCTGACGCGATCAGCAGCCCGACAGGCGCTTCGCGAACATCGCCCGCGCCGGGGGACTGGCACGCCTGCCCGAGCAGGTCTATGTTAGGACAAACAGACAATTGCCCCGAGCGTGGGGTGATCGCTCGATGAGGAGTCCTGACATGAAGCTCGGCGTCTACACCGCGATCCTGCACGACCGCGAGCTGCCCGAGGCGCTCGACGTTCTCGTCGAGCTCGGACTCGACGGGGCCGAGATCAACGTCGGCGGATTCCTCCCGCCGCGCCACCTTCCGATCGATGCCGTCATGTCGTCCGACACTGCGCGCGACGAGTACCTCGCCCTCTTCGCCGAGCGCGGCATCGCGATCACGGCGCTCAACTGCAACGGCAACCCTCTCCACCCCGATCCCGCCGTGACGCACCGCGCCGACCTCCTCGCCGCGATCCCGATCGCGGCGCGTCTCGGCGTCGACCGCGTCATCACCATGTCGGGCTCGCCCGCGAATCACGGCGGGGGAGTTCGCCCCGCCTGGGTGGTCAACCCCTGGAACAGCGTCGACATGGACTCGCTCGACTATCAGTGGGACGAGGTCGCGGTGCCGTTCTGGCGCGAGGTCGACCGGCTCGCCGCCGACCACGGCGTGAAGGTCGGCATCGAGATGCACCCGCAGAACGTCGTGTTCAACCCCGCGACGCTCATCCGACTGGTCGAGCGCACGAACGCGACGCACGTCGGTGCCGAGATGGACCCGTCGCACCTGTTCTGGCAGCAGATCGACCCGATCGTCGCTCTCGAGCACCTCGGTGAGCTCGTGGTCACGGCCGCGGCGAAGGACGTGCGCATCAACCCCGCGGTGGCGCTGCACGGCGTGCTCGACGATCGCTTCCGACGCGTGCCGGCGGATGAGAACCCCCTCGCCCTCGGCGGCGGCTACACGCTGTGCGAGTGGCCGACCGAGGCGGCGTGGGATTTCGTCGCCGTCGGCCTCGGGCACGACCAGGAGTTCTGGAACGGCTTCGTCGCGACGCTCGCGCGCACGGCCCCCGGAGTCGACCTCGCGATCGAGCACGAGGACGCGTCGCTCGGTCGCATCGAAGGGCTGGAGGTCGCCGCATCCACGCTGAAGGTCGCTCTGGCGAACATCGAGGCCCCGACAACTGGACGTTAACGTCTTAATGTCCTAACATTTAGATATCCCTCCCCACAGCAGAAAGCCGTACACAGACGTATGAGCAGCTCGACCAGCCCCGCTCCGCTCGATCTCATCGCGATCGGGCGCGTGAGCGTCGACATCTACCCCCTGCAGTCCGGCATCGGGCTCGAGCAGGTCGAGACCTTCGGCAAGTTCCTCGGCGGCAGCGCGACCAACGTCACGGTCGCCGCGGCCCGCCACGGCGACGCGAGCGCGATCATCACGGGCGTCGGCTCCGACCCCTTCGGCCGGTTCGTCGTCGCCGAGCTCGAGCGTCTCGGCGTGAGCAGCCGCTTCGTCGAGACCCGCGACGGTCTGCAGACGCCCGTCGTCTTCTGCGAGATCTTCCCGCCCGACGACTTCCCGCTGTACTTCTACCGCCCCGAGCCCGTCCCCGACCTGCAGCTCGCGGCCGACCGCCTCGATCTCGACGCCATCCGCAGCGCGCGCGTCTTTTGGGCGACGGTGACGGGCCTGTCGGCCGAGCCGAGCCGCTCTGCGCACTTCGCCGCGTGGGAGGCCCGCGGCCGCGCGCGTCACACGATCCTCGACCTCGACTACCGCCCCATGTTCTGGGCAGACCCGAGCGAGGCGTCGGCGCAGGTCGAGCGCGCTCTCGGGCACGTCACGGTCGCCGTCGGCAACCGCGAGGAGTGCGAGGTGGCGGTCGGCGAGACCGAGCCGATGCGCGCGGCGGATGCCCTCCTCGAGCGCGGCGTCGAGCTCGCGGTCGTCAAGCAGGGCCCCAAGGGTGTCCTCGCCAAGACCCGCGACGAGGTCGTCGAGGTGCCGCCGCACTGGGTCGACGTCGTCAACGGACTCGGCGCGGGCGACAGCTTCGGCGGCGCCCTCGTGCACGGCCTCCTGCAGGAGTGGCCGCTCGAGCGCATCCTGCGCTTCGCCAATGCCGCCGGCGCGATCGTCGCGAGCCGGCTCGAGTGCAGCACCGCCATGCCCACGACCGCCGAGGTCGACGCCGCGATCGAGAAGAGCAGCCGATGACCACCCTCGACCCGCGCCCCGCGAGCGCCACGGCGGCGTCTGCCCTCGACCTCGCGACGCTGCGCGACACCCGCGCCCACAACCCCGGCGCGATCGGCCATGCACTCGCAACGCGTCAGCGCCGCGACATCCTCGGGGCCGACGGCCGCCTGTTCATCGTCGCCGCTGACCACCCCGCTCGCGGCGCGGTCGCCGTGGGATCCGACCCGACGGCGATGGCCGACCGCGAAGAGCTCCTGGAGCGTCTCGCTGCCGCGCTCTCGCGCCCGGGCGTCGACGGCGTGCTCGGCACGCCCGACATCATCGACGACCTCGCGCTCCTCGGCCTCCTCGACGACAAGGTCGTCGTGGGCTCGATGAACCGCGGCGGGCTGCGCGGCGCCTCGTTCGAGATGGACGACCGTTACACCGCGTACACGGTCGACCGCATGGTGCGCGACCGCATCGACTTCGCGAAGAACCTCGTGCGCATCAACCTCTCCGACGCGGGCTCGCTCGCGACCCTCGAGGCGACCGCGCGCGTGGTGAACGAGGCCTCTGACGCGCAGCTGCCCATCATGCTCGAGCCCTTCATGAGCTCGTGGGTCGGCGGGCGCGTGCAGAACGACCTCTCGACCGACGC
The DNA here is from genome assembly GCA_030158585.1 of Microcella sp. Taxonomy (GTDB): domain Bacteria; phylum Actinomycetota; class Actinomycetes; order Actinomycetales; family Microbacteriaceae; genus Microcella. The sequence goes on along the minus strand of JAOASR010000158.1, from coordinate 1,723 downwards.
CGTCATCCTCTCGATCGCGATCGCCTCGGGCCTCGGGCACTCGAGCGCCTACTCGTGGCTCAAGCTCCCGGTCGTCCCCGACATGGAGCGCGTCATGGCGTCGACGACGCTGCCGACGCTGCTGCTCGGCGGCGAGGTCTCCGACGATCAGGACGCGGCCTTCGACTCGTGGTCGAACGCCCTCTCGCTGCCCAACGTCCGAGGCCTCGTCGTCGGCCGCAGTCTGCTCTACCCGCCCGACGGCGACGTCCTCTCGGCCGTCGACACCGCCGCCGCGCTCGTGCACGGCTGACCCTCCTTCCCTCCCTCACTCCACCTCGAACGAAAAGAAGAGCCTCATGTCGAGCACCCCTGTCGTCCCGCACTGGATCGACGGCGCCGAGTTCCCCGGCGCCTCCGGCCGCACCGCGCCCGTCTTCGACCCTGCTCTCGGTGTCGAGACCAAGCGCGTCGCGCTCGCCGACGAGAGCGAGATCCAGCACGCCGTCGCCTCGGCCAAGGCAGCCTTCCCCGCGTGGCGCGACCTGTCGCTCGCGAAGCGCCAGCAGGTCATGTTCGCGTTCCGCGAGCTGCTGAACGCCCGCAAGGGCGAGCTCGCCGAGATCATCACGGCGGAGCACGGCAAGGTGCTGAGCGACGCCCTCGGCGAGATCACGCGCGGCCAGGAGGTCGTCGAGGTCGCGACGGGCATCCCGCAGCTCATGAAGGGCGAGTACAGCGAGAGCGTGTCGACCGGCGTCGACGTGTACTCGATCCGCCAGCCGCTCGGCGTCGTGGGCATCATCAGCCCCTTCAACTTCCCGGCCATGGTGCCGATGTGGTTCTTCCCCCTGGCGCTCGCGGCGGGCAACTCGGTCATTCTCAAGCCGAGCGAGAAAGACCCGTCGGCGGCGATCTGGATCGCCCGCCTGCTCAAGGAGGCCGGTCTTCCCGACGGCGTCTTCACCGTGCTGCAGGGCGACAAGGTCTCGGTCGACGGACTGCTCGAGCACCCCGATGTCGCGAGCATCTCGTTCGTCGGCTCGACCCCGATCGCCCAGTACGTCTACGAGACAGGCGCCCGTCACGGCAAGCGCGTGCAGGCTCTCGGCGGTGCGAAGAACCACATGCTCGTCCTCCCCGACGCCGACCTCGACCTCGTCGCCGACTCCGCGATCAACGCCGGCTTCGGCTCGGCGGGCGAGCGCTGCATGGCGATCTCGGTCGTCGTGGCGGTCGAGCCCGTCGCCGACGCCCTCATCGAGAAGATCACCGAGCGCATGGCCACCCTGCGCATCGGCGACGGCCGTCGCAACTGCGACATGGGCCCGCTCGTCACCAAGGAGCACCGCGACAAGGTCGCGAGCTACATCGACATCGCCGAGCAGGATGGCGCGACGGTCGTCGTCGACGGCCGCGGCGTCGAGATCGACGGCGACGCCAACGGCTTCTGGCTCGGCCCGACCCTCATCGATCAGGTGCCGACGAGCTCGCGCGTGTACACCGAAGAGATCTTCGGCCCCGTGCTCTCGATCGTGCGCGTGAAGACCTACGCCGAGGGCGTCGACCTGATCAACTCGGGCGCGTACGGCAACGGCACGGCCATCTTCACCAACGACGGCGGCGCGGCTCGCCGGTTCCAGAACGAGGTGCAGGTCGGCATGATCGGCATCAACGTGCCGATTCCCGTGCCGGTGGCGTACTTCTCGTTCGGCGGCTGGAAGAACTCGCTGTTCGGCGACAC
>JAOASR010000157.1 GCA_030158585.1 Microcella sp. | reverse complement strand
CTCACGATCTCGATCGGCCGCGTCGTCGACGACTCGATCGTCGTCGTCGAGAACATCAAGCGCCACCTCGGCCTGGGCGAAGACAAGAAGACCGCCATCCTCGTCGGCGTCAAGGAGGTCGCGACCGCGATCACGGCCTCGACCGTCACGACGATCGCCGTATTCCTGCCGCTCGCGCTCGTCGGCGACATCACGGGTGAGCTCTTCCGCCCGTTCGCCCTCACGACCGCGATCGCGCTCGCCGCGTCGCTCTTCGTCTCGCTGACGATCGTGCCGGTGCTGTCGTACTGGTTCCTGCGGGCCCCGAAGGGCGCTCACGCGCAGAACGCGGATGCCCGCCCGCAGTCGATCGAGGAGGAATCGGCCCGCCCGACCCGCCTCCAGCGCGGCTACCTGCCCGTCATCCGCTGGACGCTGCGCCGCCCCGTCGCGACGCTCCTCCTCGCGCTCCTCGTCCTCGTCGGCACGGGTGCGCTCGCGACCGGCCTCAAGACGAACTTCATCGGCGACTCGGGTCAGAACACCCTCACCGTGACCCAGTCGCTCGAGAACGGCGCGAGCCTCGAGGCGCTCGACACGGCCGCATCCGCCGTCGAAGACGCCCTGCGCGACGTCGACGGCATCGAGACGGTGCAGGCCTCGATCGGCCGCGATGGCGGCTCGATCCAGCAGGTGTTCGGCGGCGGCAGCGACATCACGTACTCGATCACGACGAACCCCGACGTCGATCAGACGCAGCTGCAGGCCGACGTGCGCGACGCCGTCGAGAGCCTCGACGGGGTCGGCGAGCTGAGCGTGCAGGCGGCGGGCGGCGGCTTCGCCTCCTCCGACATCGAGGTCGACATCACGGCCGCGAACCAGGGCGACCTGAACGAGGCTGCGCAGACGGTGCTCGACGCCGTGCGCGAGCTCGATGTCACGGCCGAGGCGCGCTCGAACCTCTCCGACACGCAGCCGTACCTCGCCATCCAGGTCGACCGGGCGAAGGCCGCCGAGCTCGGGCTGAGCGAGGTCGCGGTCGGCGGCATCGTCACGCAGGCGATGTTCCCGGCGTCGGTCGGCTCGGTCGTCATCGACGAGCGCAACCTGTCGATCTACCTGCCGAACGCGAGCGCGCCGACGACGGTGCAGGAGCTGCGCGACTTCGCGATCCCGACCGCCGCTGGCCCCGTGCCCTTGAGCGACCTCGCGAGCGTCGAGCAGGCCGAGGGACCGGCGACGATCACGACCATTCGGGGCACGCGCAGCGCGACCGTCACGATCACGCCCGGCACCGACGACGTGGGCACCGCCTCGCGCGTCGTGCAGGCCGAGATCGACGGCCTCGAGCTGCCTGACAGCGCGAGCGCCTCGCTCGGCGGCGTGACGTCGCAGCAGGCCGACGCGTTCAGCCAGCTGGGCCTGGCGCTGCTCGCGGCGATCCTCATCGTCTACGTCGTCATGGTCGCGACCTTCAAGTCGCTGCGTCAGCCGCTGCTGCTGCTCATCTCGATCCCGTTCGCCGCGACGGGCGCGATCGCGCTGCAGCTCGTCGCCGACATCCCGCTCGGGGTGCCCTCGCTCATCGGCGTGCTCATGCTCATCGGCATCGTCGTGACGAATGCGATCGTGCTCGTCGACCTCGTGAACCAGTACCGCGAGCGCGGCATGCGCGCGCGCGAGGCCGTCATCGAGGGTTCGTCGCGCCGCCTGCGGCCGATCCTCATGACGGCGGCGGCGACGATCTTCGCGCTCCTGCCGCTGGGCCTCGGCCTCACCGGCTCGGGCGGGTTCATCTCGCAGCCGCTCGCGATCATCGTCATCGGTGGCCTCGTGTCGTCGACGCTCCTGACGCTCGTCGTGCTGCCCGCGCTGTACTACCTCGTCGAGGGCGCCAAGGAGCGCCGCGAGGACAAGCGCGCGCAGAAGGTCACCGAGGCGCCGCAGGCCCCGCCGGCGCAGGAGGCCCCCGCGACGGTCTGAGACCTATCGGCTCGGGTGCCGCCTTGCTAGCGTGAGCGGCACCCGACCCGAAAGAGCCTCACCATGACCGCGCCCGCTCGCGACCGCTCGACCGTCTCCCCCGGCCTCTTCACCTCCGCGACGGTGCAGCTGCCGCCGTACCGCATCCAGTGGCTCGCGCGTTTCATGTACGGCGACGCCTTCGAGTTCCTCGTCATCGGCGTGATCATCCTCAACGCGAGCGCCCTGGCCGTGCTCACCTACGACGGGCTCGACCCGACGACCGAGGCGCTCGCCCTCTTCATCGACAGAGTCGCGATCGTGTTCTACACGGTCGAGGTGGCGCTGCGCATCGTCTCGTACGGCTCGAAGCCCTGGATGTTCTTCCGCAACGGCTGGAACGTCTTCGACTTCCTCATCGTCGTCGCGATCCCGTTCCTGAGCGGCACGACGGTGATCTTCCGGCTCGTGCGCCTGCTGCGCATCCTGCGCATCTTCCGCTTCCTGCCCGAGGCGCGCATCCTCATGCTGTCGATGATCAAGTCGGTGAGCCCGCTCGCGAACCTCGCGGTGCTCATCGGGTTCCTCATGTTCATCTACGCGATGGCGGGCGTGTACCTCTTCGGCGAGCAGGCTCCCGAGCGCTGGGGCGACGTGGGCACGGCGATGCTGACGTTGACGGTCATGCTCACGCTCGAGAACTTCCCCGACGCGTTCCTCGGCGGCCTCGAGATCACGCCCTGGGCGCTCATCTACTTCCTGAGCTACATGTTCTTCATCGTCTTCACGGTGCTCAACGTGCTCATCGGCATCGTCATCACCGCCATGGACAACGCGCGCGACGAGGTCACGGCCGAACGCGCGGCCGAGGGCGGAACGACAGCGACGGGCACGATCCTGCTGCCGCGGTCGGGGGCGGGCGGCCCGGCTGGCCACGATCCTGCGACGGATGCTGCGCTCGCGCCGCTCGTCGACCTCGACGCGCTCGCCGCCGAGCTCGACGACCTCGACCGCGCGGGCACCGCATCGCCCGACCACATTCGGCGCATCCGCGACGAGATCGCCCGCTTGCGCGAGGGCTGAGTCAGCCCGCGCCGCTCACCACCCGAAGTAGCTCGGTCTCGACGGCTCGTAGGCCTCGAGCCCGCTGAACGTCGTGCGGTCGACGCAGAAGTCGTCGTGGTGATCGGCGACTATCGCCGCAGCCTCGCCCGGATCTCGATCCTCCGCAGTCTCGAGAGGCTCGATCTCGACCGTGACTCCCGGAGAGATCAGAACCGATCTCTCGACACCGTCGCACGTGCGCACCGGCACGAACGCACCTCCGCAACGCGCGGCATTCTCGATCGATTGCGAGAGCTCGGCCAGCAGGACGCTCGCATCCAGTACGTATGAAGTGAGATTCACGTGCAGTTTCGTAATCAGCATGATCGACCCAGAGACATTGTCGGCAGGCTTTCGAGAACCCTCCCCGCTCGCGTCGGGGAGGACGCGGGATCGTCATTGACCTCGCGCGACGGCCACGGTACGCCCGTCTCTCTCGAGGGGGAAGGGGGGTGACCCAGGTTGCACCCAGGCACGCCGACATGCACTGGTTGCTTCGAGGCAGTCGCAGGTCAGGCGTCAGGCTCGAGGGCGAGCAGCGGTGAGGGCGTGAGGCGCACGTGAAGGAACCCTGCGATGCGGTCGGCGAGCGCGTCATCGAGGAGGCCGACCGAGTGCGCCCCTGACTCGATGAGGTCGAGCTCGACACGGATGCCCGCCTCGCGCAGCGCCATCGCGAAGGGCGTCGCCTGGCCGACCGGGATGAGCTCTTCGGCCGTGCCGTGCACGACGAGGAACGCCGGCCCGCCCGACCCGATCGCGTGCTGCGGCGACGCCTCGGCGGCCGCCGGGCAGTCGGCGCGATCGGCGCAGGCGAGGTAGTCGAGCATCGACGACTCGAAGACGGGATTCGCGGCCGAGCCGACCGTCAGGTCGAGGGGCGCCGAGAGGGTGACCACGGCATCCACCGCATCGATGCCGCCCGAGGCGACGCTGCGAAGGCCGACGAGCGAGGCGAGGTTGCCGCCCGCGCTGCCGCCCAGCAGGGCGATCGAGGTCGGATCGATGCCGTGCTCGGCGGCGACCGACGGGTCCTGCGCCCACGCGACCGCGGCGGTCACATCGTCGAACGCGGCCGGGTACGGGTGCTCGGGGGCCAGGCGGTAGTTCACCGAGACGCCGACGAACCCCTCCGAGGCGAGCCACTGGCAGATGGTGCGCCAGGTCGGGTGGGCCTTGTCGCCCCGCGCCCAGCTGCCGCCGTGGATGCCGAGCACGACGGGCAGCGCCTCCGCCTCGCGCACGTCGGAGCCGGCGGGACGGCACACGTCGATGGTCACGCCGGGGCCGGCCCCGAACGACTCGATCGGCACGTCCTCGGTGATGAGCGCCTCAGGCTGAGCCGAGAGCGGGAACACGGCGCTCTCGGGCGCGGCGGCCGCGATCGCCTGCTCGCGCGCGGCCTCCTGCTCGGTCGCTGCGCACCCGGCGAGCAACCCCGCAGCGAGCGCGCCGACCGTCGCGGCCGCGAGAGCGACGCGCGCGGCGGGGGTGAGGAGGGCTCGGGCTGGCACAGTCCGTCCAGGGTAAGCGGTGCGCAGGGTGGGCTTAAGCCACGCCGTCGGGTACCCTGAAGGGTCGGTTGAGAGACGGCGCGGGTTCCTCCGCGTGTCATTGTGTGCGTCTCTCGGGCCGGTTTCCCCGCCAGAAGGCGCGGAATACACCATTTCAGGATGTATCGGCCCGGTCGACGAATGCCCGGGAGAACGACGCCATGAGCGTCGACGCTGCTTCTTGCACTACCCCGGAAAGAACCATGCCCCAGAACAATTCGGGCCGCCCTTCGCGCGCCCACGCCCCTGCCCGCTCCGCCGCTCCGGCAGGTTCGCGCAGCCCCAAGCACCGCGGTCACCGCCCCGACGAGGCCGGTGCCGAGGCCAAGAAGCCGCGCTGGTCGCGCGACGAGCGCGTCGACCGCGGTCACGCTCCCGAGCGCTCGCGCCCGGTCGACCGCGACGCCCGCCCGGCTCGTGCGAACGACCGCTTCGACCGCGACGCCCGCCCGGCCCGCACCAACGATCGTTTCGACCGGGATGCTCGTCCCGCGCGCACGAACGATCGCTTCGATCGGGATGCTCGTCCCGCGCGCTCGACCGGCCGCGACGAGCGCCCCGCCCGCTCGTTCGATCGCGATGCCCGTCCGGCCCGTTCGTTCGACCGCGACGAGCGCCCCGCGCGCTCGACCGACCGCTTCGACCGCGACGCCCGCCCCGCTCGCAGCAACGATCGCTTCGACCGCACCGCTCCTCGCAGCGGCGCCGTCGGCCGCGGAACCGGCGCCCGCACGGGTCGTCCGAGCCGCGACGTGCACGTCGACCGCACCGGAACCGGCCGCACCGCGCACCGACCCGAGTGGCGTCCGCGCGGTGCAGAGGGCTCCGGCCGCCCGGCGCGCGACGTCGACCGCGGCGCTCGCTCCTTCGACCGCAACGATCGCCCGGCCCGCTCCTTCGATCGCGACGAGCGTCCGGCTCGCCGCGAGTTCGACCGTGATGTTCGCCCCGCCCGTTCCTTCGATCGTGACGAGCGCCCCGCCCGTTCCTTCGATCGTGACGAGCGCCCCGCGCGTTCCTTCGATCGCGACAGCCGCCCTGCTCGCCGCGAGTTCGACCGCGATGAGCGCCCCGCCCGCGGCGCCTCCGAGTTCTACCCGACTCGCGCGCAGCACACGGGCCCGCAGGACGACGTCGTGCTCGAGCGCCTCACGGCCGATGCCGTGCTCGCGACTGACGTCGAGGGTGTGACGTTCCGCGACCTCGGTCTCGGCGACAACATCGCCCGCACGCTCGCCGAGCTCGGCGCGCACAGCCCGTTCCCGATCCAGGCCGCGACGATCCCCGACGTGCTCGAGGGTCGCGACGTGCTCGGTCGCGGACGCACCGGCTCGGGCAAGACCATCGCCTTCGGCGCTCCCCTGGTCGAGCGCCTCATGGAGAACGGCGGCGGTCGCCGTCGTCAGCCCGGCCGTAACCCGCGGGCGCTCATCCTCGCCCCGACGCGCGAGCTCGCCCTGCAGATCGACGCGACCGTGCAGCCGATCGCGCGCAGCGTGGGCCTGTTCACGACCCAGATCTACGGCGGCGTGCCTCAGGGCCGTCAGGTCGGCGCGCTGCAGCGCGGCGTCGACATCATCATCGGCACGCCCGGTCGCATCGAAGACCTCA
>JAOASR010000156.1 GCA_030158585.1 Microcella sp. | reverse complement strand
CGCCGGCCTCGGCCTTCTGCTCGGCCGAGTTGTAGACCTTCTCGAACACGCGCGGAACGGCGAGGAGGAACGTGGGCTTGAACGAGCCGAGCGCCGAGAGCAGCTGCTTGGTGTCGGCCTGGTGGCCGACCTTGGCGCCCGCGTGCACGGCCAGGATCGAGATGAACCGCGCGAAGATGTGCGCCGTGGTGATGAAGAGGAGGGTCGACGACCCCGGCGCGACGACCTCCTTCATGGCGACGGCGGCGTTGCGGCACAGCTCGACGAAGTTGGAGTGCGTGAGGATGCAGCCCTTGGGGGTGCCCGTCGAGCCCGAGGTGTAGATGAGCGTCGCGAGGTCGGAGCCCTTCGCGATGCGGCGGCGCTCCTCGAGCTGCTCGTCGGTGACCGACCCGGGGTCGGCGGCGAGCTTGTCGAGGTCGCCGAGGTGCATCTGCCACACACGATTCACGTGGGGCAGGTCGCCGGCGACCTCGTCGAAGCGGGCGAAGTGCTCGGCCGTCTCGAGGATGACCTCTTTCGCCCCCGAGTCTTCGAGGATGTACTGGATCTGGCTCGGCGAGCTCGTCTCGTAGATGGGCACGAGCACCGCGCCGGCGAACCACGCCGCGAAGTCGACGAGGGTCCACTCGTAGCGCGTCTTGCACATGAAACCGATCTTGTCGCCGGGCTGCACGCCTGCAGCCATGAAGCCCTTCGCGAGGGCGACGACCTGGCGGTGGAACTCGCCTGCGGTGACGTCGCTCCAGCCGCCGTCGGCGGTCGGGAGCGAGAAGAGCGGAGCGTTCGGATCGACCGCGACGCGATCGACGAGCAGGGCGGTCGCGTTCGCGTCGGGGTCGGGCGACACGACGGCCGGGACGACGAATTCTTGCACGGGGACTCCTTTGGCACCGTCGGAGGACAGATCAGTGCCGCCACTCTAGTCGGCGGATCAGCGCTGATGAGGCGAGTTCGACCTCACTAGACTCACTCCTCGTGCATGCTGTGGGAATCGACATTGGTGGAACGAAAATCGCGGGCGCGCTTGTCGCCGATGACGGGTCGATCATCGCGGAGGACCGCCAGCCGACCCCCGCGGGCGACCCTCACGCGATCGTCGACATCGTCGTCGAGATGGTGCAGCGACTCAGCGCGGGCCAGCAGGTGGTCGCCGCGGGCGTCGCCGCCGCCGGGTTCATCGACTCCGCCCAGTCGACGGTCTACTACGCGCCGAACATCAACTGGCGCAACGAGCCGTTCCGCGATCGCCTGCGCGAGCGCCTTGGCATCGACGTCACGATCGACAACGACGCCAACGCCGCGGGGTGGGCCGAGTTCCGCTTCGGCGCCGCGCGCGACGTGCGCGACATGACGATGCTGACCATCGGCACCGGCGTCGGCGGCGCGATCGTCACGGGCGACCGCCTTCTGCGCGGTGGCTTCGGCACGGCGGGCGAGCTGGGGCACCTGCGAGTCGTCCCCGACGGGCTGCCCTGCGGCTGCGGCGCCCACGGCTGCATCGAGCAGTACGGCTCGGGCCGTGCGCTCCTGCGCATGGCCAACGAGATCGCCGATGCCGGCGGCATCGGCCTGGCCCTCGCCGATGCGCGCGAGGAGAACGGCAAGCTCGACGGGAGCATCCTCGCCTCGCTCATCGCGGCAGGCGACCCCGGTGCCCTGCACGCCCTCGCGCAGCTCGGCCGCTGGCTCGGGCAGGCCTGCGCGAGCCTCTCTGCCGTGCTCGACCCCGAGATGTTCGTCTTCGGAGGCGGCGTCTCGATCGCGGGCGACCTGCTGCTCGATCCCGTGCGCGAGTCGTATCTGGCCCACCTGCCGGCCCGGGGCTACCACCCCGAGCCCGTCTTCGTCACGGCGCAGCTCGTCAACGACGCGGGCGTCGTCGGCGCGGCCGACCTTGCGCGCATCCACGCCGCGGGTCTCGGCGCTTCGGCCGCGGGCTAGGGTTGTCGCACACGATCACGAGCGGGAGGGGACGACGGTGTTCTACTGGTTGATGAAGAATCTCGTCATCGGGCCCATCCTGCTGACGGTGTTCCGCCCCTGGGTGCGCGGCATCGAGAACGTGCCCCGCTCGGGCCCCGTGATCCTCGCGAGCAACCACCTGTCGTTCGTCGACTCGATCTTCCTGCCGCTCGTGCTCGACCGCCGCGTGGTGTTCCTCGCCAAGAGCGACTACTTCACCGGCAAGGGCATCAAGGGCTGGCTCACGCGCGTCTTCTTCGAGGCGAGCGGCCAGCTGCCGATCGATCGCTCGGGTGGCAAGGCGAGCGAGGCCTCCCTCAACACCGGCCTGCGCGTGCTGGCAGAGGGCTTCGCGCTCGGCATCTACCCCGAGGGCACTCGCAGCCCCGACGGCATCATGTACCGCGGCCGCACGGGCGTCGCGCGCATGATCCTCGAGTCGGGCGCCCCCGTCGTGCCGGTGGCGATGATCGACACCGAGAAGGTCATGCCCATCGGCTCGACGCTGCCGAAGGTCGTGCGCCCGGGCATCGTGTTCGGCGAGCCGCTCGACTTCAGCCGGTTCCAGGGCCTCGAGGGCGATCGTTTCGTGCTCCGCTCGATCACCGACGAGATCATGTACGAACTGGGTCGCCTCAGCGGCCAGGAGTATCGCGACGTCTACGCCACCACCGTCAAGGACAAGCGCCCCGCCAACGCCCGGTAGGCTGGAGCGCTGCGGCGCGGTGCGCCGCGCATCCCTGAATCTCCCGCCCCGTAGAGGACGTAACGCTCGTGGTCGACCCCTTCGAAACCGTTGTGCACGCCGACCCCGCGGTCATCGCCGGCCTCGACCACTGGCGCACGCTGCCGATCAAGCAGCAGCCGCAGTGGCCCGACTCGACCGCTGTCGCGGCCGCATCGGCCGAGCTCGCGACCATGCCGCCGCTCGTCTTCGCGGGCGAGGTCGACATGCTGCGCGACCGCCTCGCGCGCGCCGCCCGCGGCGACGCCTTCCTGCTGCAGGGCGGCGACTGCGCCGAGACCTTCGCGGGCGCGACCGCCGACCAGATCCGCAACCGGGTCAAGACCATCCTGCAGATGGCGGTCGTGCTCACCTACGGCGCGTCGATGCCCGTCATCAAGATGGGCCGCATGGCGGGCCAATTCGCCAAGCCGCGCTCGAGCGACACCGAGACCCGCGGCGACGTCACGCTGCCCGCCTACCGCGGCGACATCGTCAACGGCTACGACTTCACCCCCGAGTCGCGGGAGGCCGACCCCGCGCGTCTCGTGAAGGGGTACCACACGAGCGCCTCGACGCTCAACCTCATCCGCGCCTTCACGCAGGGTGGCTTCGCCGATCTGCGCATGGTGCACAGCTGGAACAAGGGCTTCGCCTCGAACCCCGCGAACCAGCGCTACGAGGGTCTCGCGAGCGAGATCGACCGCGCCATCCGATTCATGGAGGCCGCGGGCGCCGACTTCGACGAGCTCAAGCGCGTCGAGTTCTACTCGAGCCACGAGGGCCTGCTCATGGATTACGAGCGCCCCATGACGCGCATCGACTCCCGCACGGGCACGCCGTACAACACGAGCGCCCACTTCCTCTGGATCGGCGAGCGCACGCGCGACCTCGACGGCGCCCACGTCGACTTCTTCCGCCGCATCCGCAACCCGATCGGCATCAAGCTCGGCCCGTCGACGACGCCCGAGACGATGGAGCGCCTCATCGACGTGCTCGACCCCGATCGTGAGCCCGGTCGCATCACCTTCATCACGCGCATGGGATCGGGAAAGATCCGGGATGCTCTGCCGCCGCTGCTCGACGCCATCAAGAGCTTCGACGCGACGCCGCTGTGGGTCACCGACCCCATGCACGGCAACGGCCTCACGACGCCCACCGGCTACAAGACGCGTCGCTTCGACGACGTCGTCGACGAGGTCAAGGGCTTCTTCGAGGCTCACCGCGACGCGGGCACGCACCCGGGCGGCATCCACGTCGAGCTCACGGGCGACGACGTCACCGAGTGCCTGGGCGGCTCCGAGATGATCGACGAGGCGACCCTCGCGACCCGCTACGAGTCGCTGTGCGACCCGCGACTCAACCACATGCAGTCGCTCGAACTCTCGTTCCTCGTGGCCGAGGAGCTCAGCAAGGCGCCGCGCCGCTGATCCTGCCTGAACGATGAGGGGCCCCGGTCGGATGACCGGGGCCCCTCATCGTGAGCCCACGACCCGTCATCGACGGTTCGAGGGCGCCGATCGGTCAGAAGACGCCGAAGACGGTGACGAGAGTGCCTCTCAGCACGTCGGCTCCGCCCTCCGGGTCGGTGCCGACGACGATGGCCAGTCCGTTGCCCCACTGGTCCTCAGGGATCACGGAATCGACCTCGACGGTGAAGCCGGCCGCCTCGAGCTCGTCGACGGCGTCGCGGATCGTGAACCCGGCCACCGAGGGCACCTCGACGAGGTCAGGGCCGCGCGAGACGATGAGCGTGAACGCGGCGCCCGGTCGGATGGCGCCCTCGGCGGCCGGGACGGCGCGCAGGACGAGGCCCTCGGCGACGTCGTTGCTGAACTCGCTGTCGCCGCCGACCGTGGCGGTGAGGCCGAGCGCCTCGAAGGCGGAGCTCGCGGTCGCAGGCTCGACGCCCACGACGTCGGGCAGTGGCCCGAGCGAGACGATGAGCGAGACGGGTGTGCCGCGGAACGAGTCGGCGCCCTCCGCGAGTCCGGTCTCAGCGCCGTCATCGGCGATGGTCACGATGCCGATCGCGGAGCCCTGAGGGATGCTGCCATCGACCTGCGTGATCGCCTCCTCGGCGACGACGAATCCTGCGTCCTCGAGGAGCGCTCGCGCGTCGGCCTCGGGCACGCCGGCGATGGCCGGAACCGCGTTCGGCTCGGCGCCGAGCGAGACGATGAGCACGACCTCAGAGTCGCGCGGCACCGACTCGCCTGCAGGCGGATCGGTGCCGAGCACCTGCCCGGCCGGCACCTCGAGGTCGTAGGCCTGCTGGGGCTCGGCCGCGACCGTGAGGCCCTGCTCGAGCAGTGCGGCCTCGGCCGCCTCGGGCGACTCCCCTCGAACATCCGTGATCGTCACCTGGGCGCCGGGACCGGCACCGAACCACCAGCCCGCACCGCCCGCGACGAGCGCGAGCAGCAGCACGATCGCGAACGCGATCCAGCCCCGGCGACGGCGGCTCTGCGTACCGCGTGCGAGCTCGCCCGTCGCCGAGCGAGCCGCGACTGCGGCGGCACCCGGGGCGGCGAGACTGCCGATGACCTGCGTCTCTGCGGTGGTCGTCGGCGGCACGAGCGGTCCGGTGAAGACCATCGTCTTCTGCGGCCCCGTCGCCGAGATCGACGTCTCGAGCGAGCGCGCGGTCTCGGTGACCTGCTCGAGCAGCGCCCGCGCGTCGGCGGGGCGGTGCTCGGGGTCGCGCGCCGTGGCCCACAGCACGAGCTCGTCGAGCTCGGCCGGCACGCTCGGGTTGACGGTGCTCGGCGCGGGCACCGAGTCGTTCGCGTGCTGGAAGGCGATCTGCATCGGTTGCTCGCCCTTGAAGGGCTGCTCGCCCGTGAGCATCTCGAAGATCATGATGCCGACGGCGTAGATGTCGCTGCGAGCGTCGGCGACGCCGCGCGTCACGAGCTCGGGGGAGAGGTAGGCGATCGTGCCGAGGAGCGCCGCCCCCGCGGCCGTCGCGGCCGAGGCGGCGCGCGCGAGGCCGAAGTCGCCGATCTTGATGCGGCCGTCATCGGCGAGCAGCACGTTCTCGGGCTTGAGGTCGCGGTGCACGATGCCCGCCTTGTGCGCGGCCGACAGCCCCGAGAGGATCGCCTCGACGATGTCGATCGTCTGCTGCGGTGTCAGCGCGCCGTACTCCTGCAGCAGCTCGCGCAACGTGATGCCCGGCAGGTACTCCATGACGAGGTAGGCCGAGTCGGCGTCCTGCCCCTGGTCGAAGACGTTGACGACGTTCGAGTGCGCGAGCCGCGCGGCCGACCGAGCCTCCTGGATGAAGCGCGCCGTGAACTGGCTGTCGTCGGCGAGGTGGCCGTGCATGATCTTGACCGCGACGAGGCGGTCGAGGCGCTGGTCGGTCGCGAGGTAGACGGTCGCCATGCCGCCGCGGGCGATGCGTGAGCGCACCTGGTATCTGCCGTCGATCAGGCGGCCGATGAGGGGATCGGTCGTCGAGGTGCTCACCGCGTCAGTCTAGATTGCGCGGCCCGGGCGCTCCGGGTGCCACGCGCGACG
>JAOASR010000155.1 GCA_030158585.1 Microcella sp. | reverse complement strand
TCAACGTCGCCTACAACTGCCTCGACCGGCACGTCGAGGCGGGCAACGGCGACCGCGTCGCGATCCACTGGGAGGGCGAGCCCGGCGACAGCCGCTCGATCACCTACGCCGAGCTCACCGCCGAGGTGAAGCGCGCCGCCAACATGCTCGCCGATCTCGGCGTCGGCCAGGGCGACCGCGTGGCCATCTACCTGCCGATGATCCCCGAGGCGGTCGTGTCGATGCTCGCCGTGGCGCGCCTGGGGGCCATCCACTCGGTGATCTTCGGCGGCTTCAGCGCCGAGAGCATCCGGGCCCGTGTCGAGGATGCTGATGCCAAGCTCGTCATCACCGCCGACGGCGGCTGGCGCAAGGGTCGGGTCTTCCCGCTCAAGAACGCCGTCGACGCCGCGCTCGCCGCCGCCGAGACCGACGTCACGAAGGTCGTCGTGGTGCGCCGTGGCGAGAACGAGGTCGAGTGGGAGGAGGGCCGCGACGTCTGGTGGCACGACGCCATGGCGGCGGCCGAGCCCGAGCACGAGGCGCAGGGCTTCGAGGCCGAGAACCCTCTGTTCATCCTCTACACGAGCGGCACGACCGGAAAGCCGAAGGGCATCCTGCACACGAGCGGCGGCTACCTCACGCAGGCGGCCTTCACGCACCGCAGCGTCTTCGATCTCAAGCCCGAGACCGACGTCTACTGGTGCACCGCCGACGTGGGCTGGGTCACCGGCCACAGCTACATGGTCTACGGCCCGCTCGCCAACGGCGCGACGCAGGTCATGTACGAGGGCACGCCCGACACCCCGCACCCGGGCCGGTGGTGGGAACTCATCCAGAAGTACGGCGTGACGATCTTCTACACGGCGCCCACGGCCATCCGCTCGTTCATGAAGGCCGGCCGCGAGATCCCCCTCGCCTACGACCTCTCGAGCCTGCGCGTGCTCGGCTCGGTCGGTGAGCCCATCAACCCCGAGGCGTGGGTCTGGTACCTCGAGATCATCGGCGGCGGGACGACTCCGATCGTCGACACGTGGTGGCAGACCGAGACGGGCGCGATCATGATCAGCGCTCTACCCGGCGTCACGACGACGAAGCCAGGCTCGGCGCAGGTGCCGATGCCCGGCATCTCGATCGACGTTCTCGACGAGGACGGCACGCACGTCGGCAAGGAAGCCGGCGGCCTGCTCGTCGTCACCGAGCCGTGGCCGAGCATGCTGCGCGGCATCTGGGGAGACCCCGATCGGTTCCAAGAGACCTACTGGTCGAAGTTCGGCACGAAGTACTTCGCCGGCGATGGCGCGCACCTCGACGCCGACGGCGACGTCTGGCTGCTCGGCCGCGTGGACGACGTCATGAACGTCTCGGGCCACCGCCTGTCGACCATGGAGATCGAGTCCGCCCTCGTCTCGCACCCGATCGTCGCCGAGGCTGCGGTCGTCGGCGCGAGCGACGAGACGACCGGTCAGGCGGTCGTCGCGTTCGTGATCCTGCGGTCGAAGAAGGCGAAGAGCGTGTCGGCGACCGAGGCGAGCCAGCTGCTGCGGGCGCACGTCGCCGAGCAGATCGGCGCGATCGCCCGCCCGCGCGAGATCTTCGTCGTCGCCGAGCTGCCGAAGACGCGCTCGGGCAAGATCATGCGGCGCCTGCTGCGCGACGTCGCCGAGGGTCGCGAGATCGGCGACACGACGACGCTCACCGATTCGACGGTCATCAACGTCATCACCGACACGATGCGCTGAGCCGCGCGGCCGCCCGCACGGCCGCCGCGAACGACGAACGGGGCCCCTCTCAGGCGAGGGGCCCCGTTCTCGTTCGTGCAGTGATCTAGGCGAACTCGACGATGAGCTCGACCTCGACGGGAGAGTCGAGCGGGAGCACCGCGACGCCGACGGCGCTGCGCGCGTGCGTGCCGATCTCGTCACCGAAGATCTCGCCGAGCAGCGTGCTCGCGCCATTGAGCACGACCGGCTGACCGGTGAAGTCGGGAGACGAGGCGACGAAGCCCGTCACCTTGACGATCCGAGTGATGCGGTCGAGCGAGCCGATGACACCCTGCACGGCGGCGAGGGCGTTGAGCACGCACAGGCCCGCGTAGCGGGCCGCATCCTCAGCCGTCACCTCGGCGCCCACCTTGCCGGTCGCGGGCAGCGCGCCCTCGACGAAGGGCAGCTGGCCGGCCGTGAAGACGAGGTGGCCCGAGATCGAGGCGGGCACGTAGGCCGCGACGGGCTTCGCCACGGCGGGGATGCTCAGGCCGAGCTCGGCCAGACGCGCGTCGATGCGGCTCATCTCACGCCGCCTTCGGGCGCTTGAGGTACGCGACCAGGCCACCTTCGGGGCCCGTGACGATCTGCACGAGCTCCCAGCCCTGCTCGCCCCAGTTGTTGAGGATCGCCGTCGTGCTGTGGATCAGCAGCGGCGTGGTGGTGTACTCCCATTGAGTCATCGTCGGATCCTTCGGCTCGGCTCAGAGGCTCATCGCGTACCCTGGAGTCTATGTCTGCGCAGAATGCCTCCACCGCGTCACGGTCGGGTGCGCTCCTCGGAATGGTCGGCCTGTCGGTCGTCGCCGGAGTGCTCGCCACCGTCATGGTCACCCCCGCGATCGCGCTCACCGGCATCACCGCGAGCAACACCATCGGCATCTTCGAGAGCCTTCCCGAGTACATCGAGATCAACCAGCTGCCTCAGCGCAACGCGCTCTACGCGCAGAACACCGCCGACCCGGCGGCCGGCTACACCCAGATCGCCACGGTCTTCGCGCAGAACCGTGAAGAGGTCGCCTTCGACCAGCTCAACGACTTCGTCAAGAACGCCACTCTCGCGGGTGAAGATCGCCGCTTCTACGAGCACAACGGCGTCGACGTGCAGTCGGTCATCCGCGCCGCCATCGGCAACGTCGCCTCGGGCGGCATCGAATCCGGCGCCTCGACGCTCACGATGCAGCTCGTGAAGAACATCTGCATCCAGGAGGCGATCAAGGCCGAGGAATCCGACCCCGACGCCGCGCGCGAGGCCATCCTCACCTGCCAGGAATCGAGCCTCGAGCGCAAGCTCAACGAGGCGAAGCTCGCGATCAACCTCGAGAAGGAGTTCACGAAGGACGAGATCCTTCTCGGCTACCTCAACATCGCGGGCTTCGGCGGCAACACCTACGGCATCCAGGCGGCCGCGCAGGAGTACTTCAGCGTCAACGCCATCGACCTCACCCTGCCGCAGGCGGCGAGCCTCATCGCGATCGTGCAGCAGCCGGGCGCGCGCTCCCTCAAGACGCCCGAGAACTACGCAGCGAACCAGGAGCGCCGCGACGTCATCCTCGGCAACATGCTCGCCTACGAGATGATCTCGCAGGAGGAGTACGACGCCGCCATCGCCCTTCCCGTCGACGAGACCTTCGTGAAGCCGCAGCCCCCGCGCAGCGGCTGCATGGCCGCCAACAACTACGCCAAGTTCTTCTGCGACTACGTGGTGCGCAACGTCAAGAACTTCGAGTCGCTCGGCCCCGACGAGGACTCCCGCCGTGCCACGTGGGCGACGGGCGGCCTCGACGTCTACACGACCCTCAACCTCTCGCTGCAGCAGGTCGCGCAGGACAACGTGTGGCGCTTCGCCCCCAACACCGAGACGCGATTCCAGCTCGGCGCGACGGCCGTCTCGGTCGAGCCGGGTACGGGGCGCGTGCTCACGATGGCCCAGAACAAGGCCTACGACGCGAGCGAGGTGCCGCCCGGGCCCGAGTTCACCGCGGTGAACTTCAACACGAGCCTCGCCTACGGCGGCTCGAGCGGTTTCCAGCCCGGATCGACATACAAGATGTTCACGCTCATCGAGTGGCTGAATCAGGGTCGCGGACTGCGCGAGGTCGTCGATGCGTCGACCTTCGAGTACCCGCTCTCGGCGTTCACCGACACGTGCAACGACACGCTGAGCGGCGGCGGGCCCTACGAGTTCGGCAACGACGAGGGCGCCGCCTCGTCGATGGACGCCATCCAGGCGACGCGCCGCTCGGTCAACTCGGCCTTCGTCTCGATGGCGACGCAGCTCGACCTGTGCGAGATCCGCAACCGCGCCGCCGACCTCGGCGTCGTGCGGGCCAACGGCAACGAGCTGCAGACCAACCCCTCGTCGGTGCTCGGCACGAACGAGGTCTCGCCTCTCTCGATGGCCGTGGCCTACGCCGCGATCGCCAACAACGGCATGACGTGCGCTCCGATCGTCGTCGACCGCTTCGTCGCGAGCGACGGAACCGAGCTTCCGGGCCAGAAGCCGACGTGCGAGCAGGCGATCGACCCCGAGGTCGCCGCCGCCGCGCAGTTCGCCATGGCCTCCACCATGGTCAACGGCGGAACCGCCGTGGCGAGCAATCCCTTCGACGGCGTCCCCGTGATCGGCAAGACCGGAACGACCGACGCCTCGAAGGACACGTGGGTCATCACCGCGACCACCGAGATCGCGACCGCGATCTGGGTGGGCAACATCGTGGGCGACTTCCGCATTCGTCAGTACCAGAACCCCGAGGGCTTCTGGGGCGGTGAGCTGCGTCACCGCATGATGCGCGAGATCCTCGCCGCCGCGAACGCGCAGTACGGCGGCAACGCCTTCCCCGAGCCTCCTGCGCGACTCGTCCGCGGCAGCGGCATCGAGATGCCCAACCTCGTCGGCCAGACGTCGGCGCAGGCTCGCTCGATCCTCGAGGGTCTCGGCCTGCGGTACGCCGAGGGCACCGCGGTCGACTCCTCGCTGCCGGCCGGGACGGTCGCCGCGACCTCTCCTGGCCCCGGCTCGATCGTCGGCCGAGGACTGATCGTGCGCGTGCAGCTCAGCAACGGGAACCTGTCGGCCGTGCCCGACGTGGTGAGCGCTGGCTACGACGAAGCGCAGGCGCGGGCGGCGCTGCAGGGTGCGGGCTTCGCGAACATCGGCGTTCAGTGCGTGCCGATCAACGGCGGCGCCGACCCGGCTCGCGAGGGCATCGTCGAGACGCAGGACCCGGCACCCGGCACCGAGGCGAGCCGTTCGACGCTCATCACCATCGGCGTCGCGAGCACGAGCTGCGGCAATGATGGCGGCGGCAACGGAGGCGGCAACGGCGGGGGCAGCCCCACGCCCAGCCCCAGCCCGAGCGACGGATGACGACGGGCGCACGCGTCGCGGCGGCGGTCGCTCTGGGATCCGCCGCCGCCGTAGCGATCTACGCGAGCGCGGTCGAGCGCCGCGCCTACGCTCTGCGTCGCGAGGAGGTGCCGGTGCTCGCGCCCGGCGCCGATCCGATCCGCGTGCTGCACCTCAGCGACCTGCACCTCGCCCCCTGGCAGTTCGACCGCATCGACTTCGTCAAGTCGCTCACCGACCTGCGGCCCGACCTCATCGTGATCACCGGCGACAGCATGGGCCACCGCGATGCCCTCCCGGCGCTCGACGATGCCCTGTCGGTGTTCCAGGGCGTGCCCGGAGTGTTCGTGCACGGCTCGAACGACTACTACGCGCCCCAGCTGAAGAACCCGCTGCGGTACCTCGTGGGGCCGTCGGGCAGCTCGGGTGAGAGCGAGGCCGAGCAGCTCGACATCGCCGCGATGGAGGCGCTCTTCGCCGAGCGCCTGGGCTGGCACTCGCTCAACAACGACGTGGCGCAGCTCACGATCAACGGCTCGATCCTCGAGTTCATGGGCACGAACGATGCGCATCGCGGCTGGGATCGCCTCGACGTGCTTCCGGGGCTCGTGGATGCTCTGCGCGAGCTCGACGAAGACGACACCGACGAGCCCGCCGTCATGATCGGTGTCACGCACGCTCCGTATCAGCGCGTGCTCGACGCCTTCACGACGCAGGCGGCCGACGTCATCTTCGCGGGCCACACGCACGGCGGCCAGGTGGCTCTGCCGGGCTTCGGCGCGATCATCACGAACTGCGACATCCCGCGCGAGCAGGCACGGGGTCTCAGCATGTGGCACCACGCCCACCGGGCGGCGTTCCTGAACGTCTCAGCGGGCCTCGGCCACTCGATCTACGCGCCGTTCCGCTTCGCCTGCCCGCCCGAGGCTGTGCTCGTGACGCTCACCGCCGACGACATCGGCTATTCTTGACAAGTTGCCGCTCGCGCGGCGCACCGGGGTATGGCGCAGCTTGGTAGCGCGCGTCGTTCGGGACGACGAGGCCGCAGGTTCAAATCCTGTTACCCCGACCGTGTCCTGTCTCAGGACATAGGAAACCCTCGAACCTATTGGTTCGGGGGTTTCCTG
>JAOASR010000154.1 GCA_030158585.1 Microcella sp. | reverse complement strand
TCGCCCGCGGCATCCCACCGCAGCGCGAGCGTCACCTCGTCGCCGCACACGGGGTTGCGCTGATGGCTCGTCTCCTCGCCCGCGGCGAGGTCGGTGCCGTGCGGGTGCTTCGCGTGATCCATGATGATCTGCTGGTACAGCTGCTCGAGGCCGCTCACGGGCTGACTCCCTGCGTGACGCCGAAGAACGGGCGGATGCTCGCCACGGCCTCGACGGCGATGTCGAGCTCCTGCTCGGTGGTGTGGATGCCCACGCTCAGCCGCAGGCTCGCGCTGACTCCGAAGCGACGGTGCAGCGGCTGCGCGCAGTGGTGGCCGACGCGTGCCGCGATGCCGCTGTCGTCGAGCACCTGGCCGGCGTCGTGCGCGTGCACGTCGTCGACGACGATCGACGCGAGGGCGACGCGCGGAGCGGGGTTGTCGGCGCCCAGCACGCGCACGCCCGGAACGGCGGCGAGCCCCTCAAGCAGGCGCGCGGCGAGCACATGCTCGGTCGCGGCGATGCGGTCGATGCCGACGCCCTCGATGAAGCGGATGGCCGCCGCGAGCCCCACGGCCTGCGAGAGCCGCGGCGAGCCGGGCTCGAAGCGGTGGGGAGCTGGCAGGTACTCGGCGCGCTCCATCGTGACGGTCGTGATCATCGACCCGCCGTAGAGGAACGGCGGCAGCGCGTTGAGCACCTCGGCGCGGCCGTAGAGCACGCCGATGCCGGCCGGGCCGTAGAGCTTGTGCCCGCTGAACACCGCGATGTCGACATCGAGCTCGCGGGGGCGCAGCGCCAGGTGCGGGGCCGACTGGCACGCGTCGAGCACGACGAGCGCGCCGACGCCGCGGGCGAGCGGCACGAGCGTCTCGAGCGGGCTGACCGATCCGGTGACGTTCGAGACGTGCGTGAGGGCGAGCACGCGCGTGCGCTCGCCGATGATGCTCGCCGCGGCGTCGAGGTCGAGCGCGCCGTCATCGAGCACGGGGATGTAGCGCAGCGTCGCGCCCGTGCGGGCCGCGAGCTCCTGCCACGGGATGAGGTTGGCGTGGTGCTCGAGCTCGGTCACGACGATCTCGTCGCCCTCGCGCAGGGCGAAGCGCGCGGCGTCAGGGTGCGCACCGGCTCCCCGCTGCAGGCTCGCGGTGCCGATCGCGTAGGCGACGAGGTTGAGCGCCTCGGTCGCGTGGCTCGTGAAGACGACCTCGTGATCGTCGACGCCGAGGAAGCGCGCGACGGTGGCCCGAGCATCCTCGTACGCCTCGGTCGCCTCGCCGGCGAGGGAGTGCGCTCCGCGATTGACGGCGGCGTTGGAGGTGCGGAGGAACTCGCTCTCGGCGTCGATCACGACGTCGGGCTTCTGCGCGGTCGCCGCCGAGTCGAGGTAGATGAGCGGATGCCCGTTCACCTCGCGACGCAGGATCGGGAATTGCGCGCGCACGGCCTCGATCTCGGCGGAGGTGAGGGGCGCGGCAGTCACCCCTCCAGGGTAGGCCGTCGCGAGTGGGAGGCGAGCGCCGAGGTCACTCCCCCAGCCGCACCTCGTAGACGGGCACGAGCACGAGCACGACGGCCTCGAGCGGCACCCCTCTCTCGTCGAGCGCGTCGCGCAGGTCGTCGGTCTCGGGTACGGGCAGCGGGCCCTCGAGGTGCACGCGCAGCTCACCCCCGCGGGTCTCGATGCGGTCGAGCACCCAGCCGCTCTCGAGGCTCCACCGGTCGACCTCCTGGTGGACGGCGGCCTCGGTGACCGCGCGGAACGCCACGCCCGCGCTCGTCGCGGCGAGCGGCAGCCCGACGACGACCAGCATGACGGCGAGCAGCGCGATCGGCCGCCGCAGAGCGGCTCGCCCGCCATCTGAGCGCACCGCGCCGAGCTTGGTCACGCCGTAGAACGACATCACGACGATGCCGGTGGCGACGATCGCGACGACGTTCGTCACGAAGAGCAGCAGCGCTCCGAGCGCCTCGCCGTACGCGCCCGATTCGAGCGTCAGGCCGACGACCGTGAGGGGCGGCACGAGCGAGATCGCGATCGCAACGCCCGGCAGTGTGTCGGCGATGTCGCGACGCACGAGGGCGATCGAGCCGACGACGCCCGTGCCGAGCGCCGCGAGCAGGTCGATGAGGCGCGGGCTCACGCGCCCGGCGACCTGCGAGTTGGTCGCCGCGACGACATCCCCTGCGACGAGCAGGCCGATGAGCGCGCCGATCACGACCGCGGCGGCCGAGCCGGCGACGAGCAGCAGGAGCGAGCGCGCGAGGTTGCGGCGGTCGCCCAGCACGGTCGCGAGCATCGTTCCCTGAATAGGAGCGAGCAGCGGCGCGACGATCATCGCGCCGATGACGGTCGCGGTCGAGTCGGCAACGACGCCCGCGGAGGCGATCACCGACGAGAGGATGAGGAGCATCCAGAAGCGCGTGGCGCGAGCTCGAGCATCCGCATGATCGACGAAGACGGCATCCCGCATATCGGCGGGCGAGGCGAAGCGGGACTCCATGGGGCGAATGTATCCGTGCACGACGCCGCTATGCCCTATCTGACACTACCGAGTCAATCCCTTTCGCCTCTTCGCGCCATATGCTCGGATGGCAGGATTGCTCGACTGCGGCTCGGCCGCTCCGATCCTGAAAGACGCACGATGACGAGAGCCGACTGCGACGGCCGCCGCCGCACCCCCGGAGCACGATGACCGACGCTGCCATCAACGAGCGAGACCTCGTTCGCGCCCTCGCCGAGCTCGCGCGCATCTGCGCGGGTCGTCCCGAGCGATCCTCCTTCGCCACCTCACTCGTGCTGCAGGTGCTGCGCCCCTTCCGCGCCCGAGCCGCGGGCGTCGGCATCGTCGACGCGCAGGGCTACCTCGACATGCGCACGATGTACGGGTTCGCCGCGGGAACCCTGCGCGACGGACCGCGCTACGAGCTGACCGACGAGTTTCCCCTGACCGACGCGGTGCGTCGGGGCGAGATCGTCGAAGGCTCGATCGCCGACCTCGGTGAGCGCTACCCGAGCTTCGCCAGCTACCCGCTGCAGGGCAAGCACATGATCTTCCTGCCGCTGCTCTTCCGCGGTGCGACGATCGGCGGCATGGCGATCGAGATGGATGTCTCGCCGCACTGCGACTCGTGCGAGCCGTTCTGGAGCGCCGTCGCCGACCTCGTCTCGGCGACCCTCTCTGTCGAGGAGGCGGCGCCCGCGCGCGATCGCGGCCGCCGATCGGGCCCTTTGAGCCCCCGGCAGCACCAGATCCTCCAGCACATGCAGCAGGGACGCACCAACAGCGAGATCGCGCGCGCGATGAACTTCGGCACGTCGACGATCGGCCACGACATCATGCGCATCTTCGACGTGCTCGGCGTCGAGTCGCGTCGCGAGGCCGTCGACGCGGCCGAGCGAGCCGGAATTTTGGCCCCGCGCTCGCCCGGCGACGAAGAGTGAATTTGCGTCGGCCTAGTGACCGACGTCGACCTGGTGCGCGCCTTCGCGGCTCTCGCGCGTCTCGTCGCGCAGAAGCCCGAGCGTGGCGCATACCTCGGCGCACTCGTGAAGCAGGTGCTCGAGCCATTCGAGGCTCGAGCAGCCGGTATCGGCATCATCGATGACGAGGGCCTGCTCGAGCTCACGACGATGCACGGGTTCGAGGTCGGCACCCTTCGCCGCGGTCCGCGGTTCCCGCTCGTCGACACCCTGCCGCTGACCGACTGCGTGCTGCGCGGCGAGGTGATCGCCGGCTCGTACATCGAGATGGTCGAGCGCTACCCCGCGCTCGCCGAGTACGGCGCCCGAGGCGCGCACGCCCTCTACCTGCCGCTGCGGTACCGCGAGGTCGTCATCGGCGGCATGTCGATCGGCATGGAGCACCCCAGCGGCCTCGAGGGCCATGCCCCGTTCTGGCAGGCAGTCGCCGACGTGACGACGCTCGTGATGACGGCGAGCGGTCCTCGAGCCGCGCGCTCCTGACGGAGCGGTCAGCGATCGAGACGAAGAACGCGCGGGGCCCCTACCACCAGGGGCCCCGCGCGTCGTCTGTGCGGGTGAGCGAGCGGTGGGGCGCTACAGCGCCTTGACCGCTCCGAGCACCTTCGTGAGCGACTCCTTCGCGTCGCCGAACAGCAGCGTCGTCTGCGGCTCGAACAGCAGCTCGTTCTCGATGCCCGCGAATCCGGGGCGCATGGAGCGCTTGAGGAAGACGACCTGGCGGGCCGACGCGACGTCGAGAATGGGCATCCCGTAGATCGGCGACCCGGGGCTCGACTTCGCCGCGGGGTTCACGACGTCGTTCGCGCCGACCACGAGGGCGACGTCTGCGGTCTTGAACTGCGGGTTCACCTCGTCCATCTCCTGCAGCACCTCGTACGGCACGTTCGCCTCGGCGAGCAGCACGTTCATGTGCCCGGGCATGCGGCCGGCGACGGGGTGGATGCCGAAGACGACCTCGATGCCCTTCGCCTCGAGCGTCGTCGCGAGCTCGGCCATCGTGTGCTGTGCCTGGGCGACCGCGAGACCGTAGCCGGGCACGACGATGACGCGCTGCGCGTAGCCGAGCAGGATCGCGACGTCCTCCGCGCTCGACGAGCGCACCGGGCGGTCGGAGGCGACCGTCGAACCGGCCGTCGAGCCGCCCTTGAACGCTCCGAACAGGATGCCCGCGACGCTGCGCCCCATCGCCGACGCCATCGCGCGGGTCAGGATCGTGCCCGAGGCGCCGACGAGAGTGCCGGCGACGAGCAGCAGCGTGTTGCCGAGCACGAGGCCCGACGCCGCGACCGTGAGGCCCGTGAAGGCATTGAGCAGCGAGATGACGATCGGCACGTCGGCGCCGCCTACGGGCAGCACGAACAGCACGCCGAGTACGAGGCCGAGGCCGAGCAGCACGTACGAGGCGAGCGGGTCGCCCGAGATGACGAGCCAGACCGCGGCCGCGAGCGACGCGAGTGCGACGAGCGACATGACGATCGGCCCGCCGGGGAACACGATCGGCCGCGTCGGCATGAGCTCCTGCAGCTTGGCGAACGTGATGACCGAGCCCGAGAACGACACCGCGCCGACGAGCACCGTGAAGGCGACCGCGATGACCGCGCCGATTCCCTCGACGTGCGTGAGCTCGAGCATCGCCACGAGCGCGGCCGCGCCGCCGCCGACGCCGTTGAAGAGCGCGACGAGCTGCGGCATCTGCGTCATCGCGACGCGACGCGAGATCGGGGCGGCGATCGCCGAGCCGACCAGGATCGTGGCGATGATGAGCGCGAGGTTGTCGAGCTCGGTCGACAGGAACACCGTGACGAGCGCGACGAGCGCGCCGAACGCGCCGATGAGGTTGCCGCGGCGCGCCGACTTCGGCGAGCTCAGGCCCTTGAGGGCGAGGATGAAGCAGACCGCGGCGACCAGGTACAGCAGCGCCGTGGCTTCGATCGAGAGGAGGCTCATCGCGCGCCCTCCTCGGTGGTCGCCTTGGCCGGCTGCTTGCGCCCGCCGAACATCTCGAGCATGCGGTCGGTGACGACGAAGCCGCCGACGAGGTTGACCGTCGCGAGCAGGACGGCGATGAGCGCGACGATCAGCAGCCCCACGTTCTCGGCCTGGCCGGCGACGATGATCGCGCCGACGAGGATGATGCCGTGGATGGCGTTCGCACCCGACATGAGGGGCGTGTGCAGGGTGCTCGAGACCTTCGAGACGACTTCGAAGCCGACGAAGACCGAGAGCACGAAGAAGGTCAGCAGTGTGATGGGGTCCATCAGCGCGCTCCCGTCGAATCGGTCGAGGTGGTGGCGGCGGCCGCGATCGCGGCGGCCGTGGGCTCGTGACGCACCTCGCCCGCGTGGGCGAGGCAGGCGCCGGCGATGACCTCGTCGTCGAAGTCGGGCGCGATGGCGCCCTCGACGGTCATGAGGCCGATGAGGTTGGCGATGTTCTGCGCGAGCAGGCGGCTCGCGTCGAAGGGCATCGTCGAGGGAGCATCCTTCATGCCGACGATCGTCACGGCGCCTCCCGTGACGGGCACGAGCACGTCTTGACCGGCCACCGCGCCCTCGACGTTGCCGCCGGTCTCGGCTGCGAGGTCGACAATGACCGAGCCCGGCTTCATACCCGCGAGCATCGACGCCGTGATGAGGCGCGGCGCCGGGCGGCCGGGGATGGCCGCCGTCGTGATGATGACGTCGGCGTCGTGGATGTGCGGGGCGAGCAGCTCGCGCTGGCGGTCGGCGCGGTCGGCGGCGAGCTCTTTCGCGTAGCC
>JAOASR010000153.1 GCA_030158585.1 Microcella sp. | reverse complement strand
CTTGGAAAGCGTGTTGGGTGCAAGCCCTCGGGGGTTCGAATCCCCCATTCTCCGCTCTCTGATCGTCGGGTTCTGCGCCCACCGGCGGTCGCCACCACCACAGAGACAAGGGGAGCATCGTGAGCCCAGCCCACGACGCCCCCGTCGTCGTGCGTCCGCGTCGGCGGCTGCTGCGTGACGGCCTGCTCGCGACCGCGCTCGTGCTCATCGCCCTCGCGGCTCCGCTGCTGCTCTTCGCCGTGCCGAACGGCACCGGCCCGCTCGTCGCGGTCGCCGTCGTGGTCGTCGTCGTGCTGTGCGTGCTCGGAGCGCTCGACTTCGCCCGCGCGCGCATCACCATCGGCGGCGGGATGCTCGACAAGCGAGTGTTTCTGTCGCGCACGCGCAGCATCCCGCTCGAGCGGGTGTCGCTCGTGCACGTGCTCTTCGTCTACCCCTCGGGCTCGACCACCGCGGTGCCGCAGCTGCTCGCCGTCGACGCCGACGGGGCGCGACTCTTTCGCATGCGCGGGCAGTACTGGAGCCGTGTGGCGATCGACCGGGTCGCCGCCGCGGTGCGCGCGCCCGTCGTCGTCGCGGAGGAGCCGCTGACGGTGGACGAGTTCCACGAGCAGTGGCCGCAGGCGGCCTACTGGTACGAGAACCGGCCCGTGCTCGCCGGATTCGGGTTCGCGGGCGTGCTGGTCGCGGCGTCGGCGATCGTCTACGGGATGCTCGTGCTCGCCGGGATCGGCGTCAGCGGGGGTTAGCGGGGCCTAGCGGGGCTTCGCGGCGGCGGCGGCGCTGCGAGCCAGGCATCAGCGGCGCTTGAGGGTGCCGAAGATGCCGCGCAGCACCTCGCGCACGATCGTCTGACCGGTGCGCGAGCCGAGCGCGTCGCCGATGACGTCGCCGACGCCTCCCCCGCTGGTGCTGCTCGGGCGGCGGCGCGCGGTCGTGCGCGTCGTCGTGCGGGGCGTCGTGCGGGACGTCGTGCGGGTGCGGCCCGCACGCTGGTGCTCGCGCAGCTCGCGCTCGTAGTCGGACTGCGCCTTGTCGCGCGCCTTCTGCTCCTGCTCGAGCCGCTGGGCCTCGGCCTCGGCGGCCTCGCGCTGCGCCTCGGCGTCGGCGGCGGCGTTCATGCGCGCCGACAGCAGCTCGTAGGCGCTCTCGCGGTCGACGGGCGTTCCGTAGCGCGGCAGCAGGGGCGAGGCCGCGATCGTCGCGGCGACGTGGTCGGCGGGCGCAGCATCCATCGAGCCCTGCGGAGCGCGCAGGCGCGTCCAGGCGACGGGCGACGGCGCGCCCTTCTCGTTCATGACGGTGACGATCGCCTCGCCGATGCCGAGCGTCGTGAGCACCTCGCCGAGGTCGTAGCCGCTCGTCGGGTAGGTCGACACGGTCGCCTTGAGCGCCTTCGCGTCGTCGGGCGTGTGGGCGCGCAGCTGGTGCTGGATGCGCGATCCGAGTTGAGCGAGCACGTCGCTCGGCACATCCTTGGGCGTCTGGGTGACGAAGAAGACGCCGACGCCCTTCGAGCGGATGAGGCGCACGGTCTGCGTGATCGCGGCGAGAAAATCCTTGCTCGCGTCGCGGAACAGCAGGTGGGCCTCGTCGAAGAAGAACACGAGCTTCGGCTGGTCGATGTCGCCGACCTCGGGGAGGTCGTTGAACAGGTCGGCGAGCATCCACATCAGGAAGGTGGAGAAGAGGGCGGGCTGGTCGTGGACTCCGGGGATCTCGAGGAGGCTCACCACGCCGCGGCCGTCGGGCGTGGTGCGGAGCAGGTCGGCGGTGTCGAACTCGGGCTCGCCGAAGAAGGCGTCAGCGCCCTGGGCGGCGAACGCGACGAGCTCGCGCAGGATGACGCCCGCCGTGGCCTTGCTGAGGCCGCCGAGCTGCTCGAGCTCGGGCTTGCCCTCGTCGCTCGTGAGGAACTGCACGACCGCGCGCAGGTCCTCCAGGTCGATGAGGGGCAGGCCCTGCTGGTCGGCGAAGTGGAAGACGAGCTGGAGGCTCGACTCTTGCGTCTGGTTGAGGCCGAGGACCTTGCTGAGGAGGAGGGGGCCGAAACTCGAAATGGTCGCGCGGACGGGGATGCCGTGAGTGGGAACGTCGACGGTGCGGATGCTCGGCTCGCCGGTCGCGTCGGTGGGGGGTTCGTCGCCGCCGAGGGCGTAGAACTCGGTCGGGAACGCGGTCGCCTGCCACTGCTGCCCGATGCCGGCGGTGCGCGCGAGGAGCTTGTCGCTCGTCTCGCCCGCGACGCTGATGCCGCTCAGGTCGCCCTTGATGTCGGCGGCGAAGACGGGCACGCCAGCGGCGCTGAGCTGCTCGGCGAGGCCCTGGAGGGTCTTGGTCTTGCCGGTTCCGGTGGCGCCGGTGATCAGGCCGTGGCGGTTCATCATCGCGAGCGGGATGCGCACGGGCACGTCGGCGCGCGCGTCGCCGTTGACGAGAGCGCCGATCTCGAGCACGGGGCCGTCGATCGCGTAGCCGGAGCGGATCTCGTCCACCTGCGGCTCGGTGAGCGGGCCGTTCGTTGCGTCGGCGGGGGAGCTCTGCGCATCAGCGGTCGTCATGCGCCGAGCCTAAGCGAGCGGTGCTCGCGAGGGGAGGGGAGCTCGCGGGGGCGGGGCTCGCGGTGGGGCGCTGCGGGGCCGGGCTCGCGGGCGCGCGCGGGCCGGCAACGGGCGACGCGTTCGCGGCCCTCACGATGTCGAGGAGTGACGAAAAGGAGTGACGTCATTCCTCGACAACGGAAGGCTGCGCGCGGCGGGCGAGCTCGGCGCCGGCTGCCCGCAACCAGCGGGCAGGATCCGTCAGGGCGGCGTCGCGAGAACCGGCGAGGGCCGACAGCGCGAGCGCCGACGCGAAGACATCGGTCGTTGCCCCACGGGCAAGGGCCGTCGCGACGCCGGTATCGGTCGCGGCGCCACGCGCTACCGCGATCGCGGCGAGTCCCCCGGCGTCCTCCGCGATCTCTCCGGCGACCAGGGCGCACGGCGCGCCCGCCGCCGCGGCGAGGGCGGCGACGAGTGCAGGAGCTTTCCCTCCGGCCGACTGGGCGTCGAAGCGGCCCTCGCCCGTGATGACGAGGTCGGCGGCGGCGATCTCGTCGGGGAGGGCGAGCAGGTCGGCGATCGCGGCGGCGCCGGGAGTGAGGGTCGCTCCCCACGCGAGGAGGCCGAACGCTGTGCCGCCCGCGGCTCCCGCGCCGGGGGTCGCGGCGAGCGCGTCGGCTCGCGGAGCGGCGGGGAGGGCTGCGCAGAGCGCGCGACTGACGTGCGCGAGGGCCGCGTCGGCGGCGAGGTGGTGGGCGGAATCCAGGCCCTTCTGCGGGCCGAAGACCGCGGCTGTTCCGCGCGGGCCGAGATGAGGGGCGTCGACGTCGGCGAGGACGACGGCTCCCCCGGCGGGCGGCGGGCGCAGGGCATCCGTCGCCACCGACACCACGGCCGACAGACCCCGCAGCCCGCGCGCGACCGGGCGCCCGTCAGCGTCGAGGAGGCGGGCGCCGAGTGCGGCGAGGGCGCCCGCGCCGCCATCGGTCGAGGCGCTGCCGCCGACCGCGATGACGAGGCGGTCGACGTCGGCGTCGAGGGCGGCCGCGATCGCCTCACCCAGGCCGAACGTGTGGGCGTCGAACGGCAGCGGCTCGGCGAGCAGCGTCAGACCCGACGTCGCGGCGAGCTCGACGACCCCGGTGCGCGAGCCGTCGAGCTCGGTCAGCAGCAGCCAGTGCGCCTCGACCGGGCGGTCGTCGGGGCCCGTCGCGCGGAGGGGCATGCGCCGAGCATCCGGTCGGGCGCGCGCGATCGCGGCGAGCGTGCCCTCGCCTCCGTCGGCCATCGGACGCTCGACGAGCACATCGTCGGGGGCGACCGAGCGCCAGCCCTCGGCGAGCGCCGCGGCGGCGTCGGCGGCCGAGATCGTTCCCTTGAACGAGTCGGGCGCGAGCACGACACGGCGGGTCATGCCGTCACGGTAGCGCGATGGCGCAGATCGGCGCGTCGCAGCAGTATCGGGGGAGCCTGCCGAGGTCTAGGCTCCGGCCATGAGAAAGCCGAGTGCCACATTCCTCATCGCGCTCCCCCTCGTCGCGGCGATCGTGAGCTGGGGCCTCTTCCTCGGCGCCCAGTACTCCGATCTCGTGCTCGCCGCGCAGCAGCCGACGATGTACGACCCCGAGACGCCCGAAGTGGTGCGCCCGTCGATCTGGCTCGCCTTCGCCGCCGTCGCCCTGTTCGGCCTGGGCTCACTCGTCGCGCAGCGTCGGGCCATCGTCGCCCGCGCCACGTTCGGGCCCGAGCACGAGCTCGCCCGCGCCGCGCACCGTTTCACCAACCTCGCCGTCATCCTCGCGCTCGCGGTCGCCGCCGCGAGCGGCATCTCCGTGTTCCTCTCGGGCTTCATCGTGCGCGCGAGCGAGAACTCCACCGTGCTCGTGCGCATCGCCAACGCCTATGCGCCCATCGTGCTGTACACCGCGCTCGTGGTCGTGCTGCTGCTCGGGGCGTTCGTCTTCCGCAGGGCGGCTGTGCCGGCGGCGGTGCCCGTGCCGAGCGACGACAGCGTCGACCCTCCGGCCGGTGCCGGGCATCCGACCACCCCGGGGCCGACGCGGCTGACTGCCCGCTCGGCGCTGGGCCTCGCCTACGCGACCCCGATCGTGCTCGCCGCCGTCGCCCTCATCATCGGCCTCATCGTCTACGACGTCACGGGCACCGCCCCCGAGGTGTGGGTGTGGGTGATCATCCAGGCCCTCATCGGCGCCGGCATCGTCGCCGGAACCGTGCTCGCGCGCCGAGCCGAGGCGAGCAGCGCAGCGGCTCCGTCCGCCAGCGGGCCAGCGTCTGCCGCGGCCACCCCGGCCCCCGTCTCGCTCGCCGCTATCCGCGGCGCTCACCGACTGAACTTCGTGCTCTCGATCGTCTTCGGCGTCGTCGTCACCCTCATGTCGTTCGGCTACGGCGCCACCGCCATCAACCGCCTCGGCGTCGCACCGAGCCTGTGGGTCGAGGCCTACCCGTCAGGAGAGATGAACGCCGACGGCGAGATCATCGCCACCGACGGGCTGACGGTCACCGCGAGCGGGTACAACCTCAGCCGCGGCAGCCGCGTCGTCGTCACCTTCCAGCCCGGAGGCGAGGAGGTGCTCTCGGGCACCGTCGACCGCGACAGCTCGTTCACCGGCCAGGAGGAGATCGCCGGGCTCGACGGCGGGGACTACACCGTCACGGCCGTCGGCACCGCGGCGGACAAGCGCCAGGTGACAGCCACGATGAGCTTCACCATCGCCGAGAACGGCGCGTTCGAGGTCGACGGCAAGGGGCCGATGCCGGAGGGGGAGCCCCTGCGCATCGCACCGCCGACCGCCGACTGGGTGCTTAACGACTTCCTGCCCGCCCTGCTGCTCATCGTGCTCGCCTGCGCCGGCGTCTTCACCACGCTCGTCACCCGCAACCGCGAGGTCGGGGCGGCCGGCGAGCTCGACGACCGCACAGAGGCGGCGCCGCAGGCCGTTTAGAGGCGCGCGGCCGACGTGCGCTCCTCGAGCCCCCACGCCTGCCCGTACCCTCCGTCGGCTTCGGGCCGCGCCATGAGCTCGAGGAACGGCTGCGCGTCGAACGCCTCGGGCCCGAGAACTCCCGTGCCGCCCCACGCACCCGTGGCGAGCAGCTCGAGCGCGATCACCGGGTTGAGCGCGGTCTGCCAGACCACGCACTGGCTCTCGTACTCGCGCATCGTCCACTCGTTGTCGGCCACGTGGTACAGGTACACCTCGCGGGGTGCGCCGTCGACGCCGGTGCCCGTGACCCAGAGGCCCGCGCAGGTCTTGCCGGTCATCCGCGGACCGATCGTGGCCGGGTCGGGCAGCCCCGCCGCCACGACATCGCGCGGGCTCACCATGACCGGGCCGTCGGCCGAGCGCACGCGCACCGGCTCGGTCTTGTCGAGTCCGAGCTGGTGCAGCGTCTTCAGGATGCCGATGAACTCGTCGCCGAGCCCGTACTTGAAGGTCACGCGCTTCGCGTCGAGCCAGCGCGGCATGAGCAGCACCTCTTCGTGCTCGACGTTGACGCACTCGACGGGGCCGATGCCCTCGGGGAAGACGAACACCTCGGGCTCGCTGAACGGCGGGGTCGTGAACCAGCCGCGACCCTTCTCCCACACCACGGGCGGGTTCAGGCACTCCTCGATCGTCGTCCAGATCGAGAAGCTCGGCGCGAAGATCTCGTTGCCCTCGTCGTCGCGCAC
>JAOASR010000152.1 GCA_030158585.1 Microcella sp. | reverse complement strand
CGATCGACTCGTTGACGTCGGGCGGCAGCACCGTGATGCCCATGCGGCGGCACTCGTTGAGGTACACCGCCATCTTGTCCTTCGAGTCGCCGACGCTCGTGAGCAGCGCCGCCATGTACTCGGCCGGGTAGTGCGCCTTCAGATACGCCGTCCAGTACGACACGACGCCGTAGGCGGCCGAGTGCGCCTTGTTGAAGGCGTAGTCGGAGAACGGCAGCAGGATGTCCCAGAGGGTCTTCACCGCGTCGGTCGAGTAGCCGCTCGACTGCATGCCGGCGCTGAAGTTCTCGAACTGCTTGTCGAGCTCGCTCTTCTTCTTCTTGCCCATCGCGCGCCGCAGCAGGTCGGCCTGCGCGAGCGTGTAGCCCGCGAGCTTCTGCGCGATCGCCATGACCTGCTCCTGGTACACGATGAGGCCGTAGGTCGTGCCCAGCACCTCTTCGAGCGGCTCGGCGAGCTGCGGGTGGATCGGCGTGATCGGCTGCCGGCCGTTCTTGCGCAGGGCGTAGTTGGTGTGCGACTCGGCGCCCATGGGGCCAGGGCGGTAGAGCGCGAGCACGGCCGAGATGTCTTCGAAGTTGTCGGGCTTCATCATGCGCAGCAGCGAGCGCATGGGCCCGCCGTCGAGCTGGAAGACGCCGAGGGTGTCGCCGC
Source organism: Microcella sp. (assembly GCA_030158585.1). Classification (GTDB taxonomy): domain Bacteria; phylum Actinomycetota; class Actinomycetes; order Actinomycetales; family Microbacteriaceae; genus Microcella. Next base: position 734 of record JAOASR010000152.1, on the reverse strand, counting down.
GCGCCATGAGCTCGTAGGCGGCGGGGTCGTCGAGCGTGAGGTCTTCGAGCACGAGCTCGGTGCCGCGGTTGGCGCGGATGTTGTCGAGCGCGTCGTCGATGATCGTGAGGTTGCGCAGCCCCAGGAAGTCCATCTTGATGAGGCCGAGCGACTCGCACGCGGGGTAGTCGAACTGCGTGACGATCTGGCCGTCCTGCTCGCGCTTCATGATCGGGATGATGTCGATGAGCGGCTCGCTCGACATGATCACACCTGCGGCGTGCACGCCCCACTGGCGCTTGAGGTTCTCGAGCCCGAGCGCGGTGTCGAACACGCGCCGAGCATCCGGATCGACCTCGATGACGGCGCGGAAATCGGCCGCCTCCTTGTGACGTGGATGCGCGGGGTCGAGGATTCCCGACAGCGCCATGTCTTTGCCCATGATCGCCGGGGGCATCGCCTTCGTGAGCTTCTCGCCCATGCCGAAGGGGAAGCCGAGCACGCGCGAGGAGTCTTTCAGCGCCTGCTTGGCCTTGATCGTGCCGTACGTGACGATCTGCGCGACGCGCTCGTCGCCGTACTTCTCGGTGACGTAGCGGATGACCTCGCCGCGGCGACGGTCGTCGAAGTCGACGTCGAAGTCGGGCATCGAGACGCGATCGGGGTTGAGGAAGCGCTCGAAGAGCAGGCCGTGCTCGATCGGGTCGAGGTCGGTGATGCGCATCGCGTAGGCGGCCATCGAGCCGGCACCCGAG
>JAOASR010000151.1 GCA_030158585.1 Microcella sp. | reverse complement strand
TCGTTGCGGTCGGGGTAGTCGTCGCGCATGTGGCCGCCGCGGCTCTCCTTGCGGTTGCGCGCCGAGAACACGACGACCTCGGCGATGTCGAGCAGGAAGCCCAGCTCGATCGCCTCGAGGAGGTCGGTGTTGAAGCGCTTGCCGCGGTCCTGGATGCCGATGTTCATGTAGCGGTCGCGCAGCTCCTGGATCGTCTTCGTGACGCTCCCGAGGCTCTCCTCCGTGCGGAACACCTGGGCGTTCTTGTCCATCTCCTCCTGCAGCGTCTTGCGCAGGGGGGCGAGGCGCTCGGGGCCGTCGGCCGCGCGCAGGCGCTCGACCATCTCGCGGACCTCCTTCGCCGGGTCCTCCGGCAACGGAGCGAAGTCGGCCGAGTTGGCGTACTCGACCGCGTAGCGGCCAGCGCGCTTGCCGAACACGTTGATGTCGAGCAGCGAGTTCGTGCCGAGACGGTTCGAGCCGTGCACCGAGACGCACGCGCACTCGCCGGCGGCGTAGAGGCCCTTGATGACGGTCTCGTTGTCGGCGAGCACCTCGGCCTTGATGTTGGTCGGGATGCCGCCCATCGCGTAGTGCGCCGTCGGCATCACGGGCACGGGCTCGTGCACGGGGTCGACACCCAGGTACGTGCGCGCGAACTCGGTGATGTCGGGGAGCTTGGTCTCGAGCACCTCGGCGCCGAGGTGCGTGCAGTCGAGCAGCACGTAGTCCTTGTTCGGGCCGGCGCCGCGACCCTCAGCGACCTCCTGCACCATGCAGCGCGAGATGATGTCGCGCGGCGCGAGGTCTTTGATCGTCGGCGCGTATCGCTCCATGAAGCGCTCGCCGCTCGCATTGCGAAGAATGGCGCCCTCGCCGCGGGCACCCTCGGTGAGGAGAATGCCGAGACCCGCGAGCCCGGTCGGGTGGAACTGGAAGAACTCCATGTCCTCGAGCGGGATGCCCTTGCGCCAGATGATGCCGACGCCATCTCCGGTGAGGGTGTGCGCGTTCGACGTCGTCTTGTAGATCTTCCCGAAGCCGCCCGTCGCGAAGACGACGCTCTTGGCGTGGAAGACGTGCAGATCGCCGGTCGCGAGCTCATAGGCCACGACGCCCGCCGCGCGGCGCTCGCCGTCGACCTCGCTCAGCAGCAGGTCGAGCACGTAGAACTCGTTGTAGAAGTCGATGCCGAGCTTGACGCAGTTCTGGAACAGCGTCTGCAGGATCATGTGGCCCGTGCGGTCGGCCGCGTAGCAGGCGCGACGCACAGGCGCCTTGCCGTGGTCGCGCGTGTGGCCGCCGAAGCGTCGCTGGTCGATCTTGCCGTCGGGCGTGCGGTTGAAGGGCAGGCCCATGTTCTCGAGGTCGATGACCGCGTCGATGGCCTCCTTGCACATGACCTCCGCGGCGT
>JAOASR010000150.1 GCA_030158585.1 Microcella sp. | reverse complement strand
TGGCGCAGCACATGAACGGCTTCGCGCAGTCGGGCATCAGCGAGGTCTTCGACGTTCCGATGACGGCGCACTTCCTCGGCGGATGCCCCATCGGCGACTCCCCCGCGACCGGCGTCGTCGACCCGTACCACCGCGTGTTCGGACACTCCGGGCTGCACGTCGTCGACGGCGCGGCGATCTCGGCGAACCTCGGCGTCAACCCCTCGCTCACGATCACCGCGCAGGCCGAGCGCGCTTTCGCCCTGTGGCCGAATCGCGGCGAGGCGGATGCTCGCCCGCCGCTCGGCGCCGCCTACCTGCCCGTGCCGCCCGTGACCCCGCGGTCGCCCGTGGTGCCGGTCGGCGCGGCGGGCGAGCTGCGCCTCCCGAGCGCGCTGGTCGCCCTGCCGATGCCGCGCGTCCGCACGGCGGAGCCGATCGCATGACGCCCCCGCCCCTCGACCCGCCCGCGTCGCTCGACCCGCGCGAGCCGATCGACCCGCTCGACCCCGTCGAGCTCGCCGAGCTGATCTGCCGCGAGCTCGACCCCCTGGTGACGCGCTACGGCTTCGCGCCGGGGCAGACCGGAGTCGGGCCGACGGTCGGCGTGGTCTTCTGCGCACCCTTAACCGAGTTCCGCGACCGTTTCCCTCGGCTGGGGCCAGAGATCGACGGACCACCCGGAGGGTGCGTCGACCTCACCGTCGACGCGGGGCTCGGCGCTGACGGGCGGCTGCAGAGCATCAGCCTCGAGGGCATCCCGCTCACGGCGCTGCTCGCCGCCGAAGGGCCGGAGTTCGCCGGCGAGGCGGCGGCGATCGCCGAGCTGCCGACGCGCGAGGGCGTCGGTCGCCTGCGCGAGGTGCTTGAGCGCCTCTTCGCCGGCCACGCGGCGAGCTGACTTCCGCGTCCTGGGCACTTCGACAGGTTCGGAAGCGGCGAATCGCCGTCACGCGTTCCGTACTTGTCGAAGCGGACGCGACCGGCACGTCGCCGTGTCACAACTCCGGAGATCCGGCAGACCCGCCCCGGGAACCAGCGCTGCCGTCGCACGCGCCAGCCAGATCTCCGGAGTTCGTGCACGCCGCCGCCCTCCACGCGGTGTTCCAGCCCCGAGCCGACCGGCCCAGCCCCTACGGCCGCGGCAGCGTCTTGAATCCGCGCAGCCGCAGCGAGTTCGTCACGACGAACACGCTCGAGAACGCCATGGCGAGCCCCGCGAGCAGCGGGTTGAGCAGCCCGAGCATCGCGACGGGGATCGCCGCGACGTTGTACCCGAACGCCCAGAACAGGTTGCCGATGATCGTGCGCAGCGTGCGCCGCGCGAGTCGGATGCCGTCGGCCACGACGAGCAGGTCGCCCGACACGATCGTGAGATCGGACGCGGCGATCGCGGCGTCGGTTCCGCTGCCCATCGCGATGCCGAGGTCCGCCGCGGCGAGCGCCGCCGCATCGTTGACCCCGTCGCCGACCATGGCGACGACGTGCCCGTGCGCCTGCAGCTCGCGAATCACGTCGAGCTTGCCCGACGGCGTCACGCCCGAATGCACCTCGTCGATGCCGAGCCGGTCGGCCACGGCGGAGGCCGCGCCCTCGTTGTCTCCGGTGAGCAGCACGACCTCGAGGCCCAGGTCGCGCAGGCGGGTGATCGCGAGCGCAGCATCCGCCTTGAGGGTGTCGGCGAGCACGATCACGCCGGCGAACGCGCCGTCGACCGCGACCGCGATGGGCGTCGCGCCCTCCGCCTCGAACGACGACATTGCCGACGCGGGCACGGTGATCGCCCACTCCGACGCGAGCCACGCGGCGCGACCGATCGTGACCGCGCGCCCGTCGACGACCGCCGTCACCCCGAGCCCGGCGTGCGAGGCGAACCCCGAGGCAGCAGGCAGAGCAACGCCAGCCTCACGCGCATGCGAGACGACCGCACGAGCGAGCGGGTGCTCGCTGCCCTCCTCGGCGGCGGCGGCCAGCATCAGCAGCGAAGAAGCAGTGAAACCAGCGACCGGCACGACCGCCGAGACCGACATGTGCCCCGTCGTGACCGTGCCCGTCTTGTCGAGCACGATCGTGTCGATGCGGCGGGTGCGCTCGAGCACCTGGGGCCCCTTGATGAGGATGCCCAGCTGCGAGCCGCGCCCCGTTCCCACCATGAGCGCGGTTGGGGTCGCGAGGCCGAGCGCGCACGGGCACGCGATGATGAGCGTCGCGACGGCCGCCGTGAAGCCGAGCTCGATCGAGCCAGTGAACAGCACCCAGCCGAGCAGAGTGAGTAGCGACAGCGCGATGACGACGGGCACGAAGATGCCCGAGACGCGGTCGGCGAGGCGCTGCACCTCGGCCTTGCCGGTCTGCGCCTCCTCGACGAGACGGCCGAGGCGTGCGAGCTCGGTGTCGGCGCCGACGCGCGAGGCCTCGACGACGATGCGTCCTGAGACGTTGACGGTGCCGCCGACGACGCGCGAGTCCAGCTCGACGTCGACGGGCACCGACTCACCCGTGAGCAGCGACGCGTCGACCGACGAGACGCCCTCGACGACAACGCCGTCGGTCGCGATCTTCTCGCCCGGGCGCACGACGAAGCGGTCATTGACCTGCAGCTGGTCGACGGGCACCTTCACCTCGACGCCATCGCGCAGCACCGAGGCATCGCGCGCGGCGAGGTCGAGCAGCGCGTTGAGCGCCGCCCCCGACTCGCGCTTGGCGCGCGCCTCGAGATACCGCCCGAGCAGGATGAATACCGTCACCGCCGCCGCGACCTCGAGGTAGATCTCGTGCGCGCCCGTCTCGGGAGTGCCGAAGAACTGCAGCGTCATCGTCATGCCCGGCATGCCGGCCTCGCCGAGGAACAGCGCGTACAGCGACCACAGGAAGGCCGCCGAGACGCCGAGCGAGATGAGCGTGTCCATCGTCGCGTTGCCGTGCCGCGCGTTGACGGCCGCCGACCGGTGGAAGGGATACGCCCCCCACACCGCGACGGGCGCCGCAAGCGTGAGCACGAGCCACTGCCAGTAGGTGAACTGCAGCGCCGGAATCATCGACAGCAGCAGCACGGGCACCGTGAGCACAGCCGAGATGATGAGCCGCTGCTTCAGGGGCGCGAGCTCGTCGGGGCGCGCGGCCGCGGCCGCGTCGCCGGTCGCCGAGGCGGCGGATGCTCCGCTCGCCCTGCGCGGCGCCGTCACGCTGGCCTTGTACCCGGCCTTCTCGACCGCCGCGATGAGAACGGAGGCGTCGAGCTGCCCGTCGGCACCCGGAGCGACCCGCACGGTCGCCTTCTCGGTCGCGTAGTTGACGGTCGCCTCGACGCCGGGCACCTTGTTGAGCCCGCGCTCGATGCGGTTGGCGCACGAGGCGCACGTCATCCCGACGAGGTCGAGCTGCAGCTCGGGGGCGGCGGCTGCAGCCGACGAGGTGCTGGGGTTCGTGACAGTCATAGGAGTCGCTCCGGGTCAGCTGCGGTCGGCGACGAGGTCGCGCATGAGGTCGATCTCGACCTGCTGGGTCTCAATGATGGTGTCGGCGAGCTCGGCCACCTCGGTGGATTCGCCGTCGTCGAGCACGTCCTCCGCCATGTCGATCGCGCCCTCGTGGTGCTCGATCATGCCCTCGAGGTAGAGCAGCTCGGCGTCATCGCCCGGCGCTTCCTCGATGGCGCCCAGATCGTCGTCGCTCATCATGCCGCCGGGGCCTTGGTCGCCGCCGTGACCTCCGTGGCCTCCGCCCATCGCACCGCCCATGCTCGGCACGCCCCAGTCGTCGAGCCAGCTCTCCATGAGCTCGATCTCCGGATCCTGCGCGGCGATGATCTGCTCGGCCAGCGCGACGATCTCGGGGTCGATGTCGTCGCGCCCGAGCATGAGCTCGCTCATGTCGATCGCCTGCTCGTGGTGGGGGATCATCATCATCGCGAACATCGCGTCGGCGCGGTTGACGCCGTCGGGCAGGTCGCCGATGGGCATCCCGTTGCCCCCGCGGTCGTCGCCGCCGCCGGTGTTGACGGTGATGCAGCCGGTGAGCGCGAGGGCGAGTGCGGCGGCGCTGGCGATCGCGGTGGCGACGGATGCGCGGCGGCGGTGAGTCGAGCGGGTCATGATGTGCCTCCCTTGTCACGAGCAGTATGGCATACCCCCCTGGGGTATTGCAAGACCGTGGTGCCAAAAGCCGACGGCCCCCGTTCCGCGGCCGTGGTGGGCGCGGCCGGGGGCCGTTCGAAGCAGCGATCAGGCGAGCTGGTAGCCCGCCTCCTCGACGGCGGCGCGGATCGCGGCCTCGTCGATCGGGCCGGCCGACTGCACGGTCACGCGCGAGGCGCCGCCCTTGACGAGCGCGACCTCCACGGCCTGCACGCCGTCGATGGCGCCGACTTCCTCCTTGACGCTCGCGACGCAGTGGCCGCAGGTCATGCCGGTGACGAGGTACTCGTTCGCGTCGGCGGCGGTGACATCGGCCGTCGCGGGGGCCGAGGCGGCGCCGTGGCCGCAGCCGCACGAGCCGCCGCCGCAGCAGCCGCCCGACGACTCGGTCGCGGTGTTTCCGAGCAGGTTCAGTCGAGAGGTGTCGTTGGTCTCCATACGACCATTCTGACATACCCCATGGGGGTACGTGAAGACCAGGGATGCGCAGGCTCGCCAACCCGGGGCGAATCGTCAGTGAATCGCCACTCAACCTGCGGCGAGCATCCAGACAACGTGCTTAGCGTCGCGATGTCGGCGCCTGCCCTGAGCGCCGTTCTTCTTGAGCGACGGAGCCCGGATTGCTGCGCACCCCCGAGTACGACGCTGACCTCGTCATTCTCGGCGCGGGCGGAGCGGGTCTCGCCCTGGCGTCGCGTCTCGCCCAGGCCGCAACCTCGCTGCGCGTCATCGCGGTTGACGTGCGCACCGAGTACACCGACGACCGCTCGTGGTGCTTCTGGGCCGATGACGCGCACGACCTGCGCCCTATCGTCTCCCGCGAGTGGAGCGACTGGACGTACCAGGCCGTGGGCGGCCCGGCGCACGCTCATCGCGTCGACGGCGAGACCTATCAGTACGTGCGCGGCGCCGACTTCTACGCTCACGCCCGCACGCTCATCGAGGCGAGCGACCGCGTCGAGCTGCGTCTCGGCGTCGCGGCGGGCGAGGTGCGGCCGCTGCATCCGTCGATCTCGCGGCCGGCGGGCGAGGGCGTCATCGTGAGCACGAGCGCGGGCGAGATCACGGCCCGCTGGGTCGTCGACACGCGCCCCCGCCGCACGGCGGCGATGCTCTTCCAGTGCTTCTCGGGCGCCGAGGTCGAGCACGGCGGCGCTCTCGACCTCGAGGCGCTCGGCATCGCTCCCGGCGCCGCGGGCCTGATGACCGGGATGCGCGCCGACGCCGACGGGCTCGGCTTCGTCTATGTGCTGCCGCTGTCTGATTTCACCGCCCTCGTCGAGTGGACGCGCTTCTCGCCCACTCCGCTGCGCGCCTCCGAGGTGCGCGCCGGGCGCGACGCCGCCCTCGCCGCGCTCGGCGCACCGCTCGGGGCGCCGCACGTGCGCGTCCTCCGCGAGGAGGCGGGAGTGCTGCCGATGGGGCGCGTGCCGGATCAGCGCCCTGCGCGGGGGAACCGGTTCCGACGGTTCTCGAGTGTGCCTCCCGCGGCACACGCCGCGAACGGCACACACGAGAACGCGGGATCCATCCCCGGAGTGGTCGTCGCGGGCGCGGCCGGAGGGGCCCTGCGCGACGCGAGCGGCTACGCGTTCGCGCGCATCCAGGCGTGGGCGCGCGACTGCGCAGACCGCCTGGCGCGCGGTGAGGCGCCGATCGGCCACCCGCCCGAGCCGTTCATCCGCCGCCAGATGGACCGCATCTTCCTCCAGGCGCTGCGCGCGCACCCCGAGCGCACGGCCGACTACTTCGCGGCGATGGCGCGCGGCGTCGCACCCGCTCGCCTGCTGCGCTTCCTCACCGACCGCGCGCGGCTGAGCGACCTGCTTGCGATCATCGCGAGCCTGCCGCTGCTGCCGTTCCTCGCGCAGCTGCCCGATCGCTCGCGCGCTCTCGCCGCGAGCTCGGTGCGCCGCCCCGACCTCGTGCGGGCGCTCCGCGGCGTGCGTCCCGAATCAGCCGCGGCGAGCGAGGCCACTGCAGAGCCCCTCGAGCAGGTCGCGTCGTGACGGAGACGGCGGCCGCCCGCGCGACCGCCACTGACGCGCGCGTCGCTGCCCCGGGCATCCGTCGTCGCCGCCCCCCGCTCGAGACCTACCTCTTCACCATCATCGCCGTTGCGACGGTTCTCGCCTTCCTCCTCGCCGACCCCGAGCCGCCGCTCGTCGTGCAGATCGCCGCGATCGCGATCCTCGCCGCCGTGCTCGGCATGCCCCACGGAGCCCTCGACCCGCTCGTCGCCCGCCGCCTCGGGTTGTGGCGCGGCCCGCTGGGGTTTGGCGTCTTCAACCTCGTCTACACGGCCGCCTCGATCGCGGTCATCGCGCTGTGGCTCGTCGCGCCCGTGCCGAGTCTCGTGCTGTTCCTGGCCGTCTCGGCCGTGCACTTCGGCGGCGACTGGATGCGCGGTCGCTCGCCCTGGCTGCGGTCGCTCGCGGGCGTCGCGATGCTGTCGCTCCCCGCGTTCCGCGATGAGGATGCGGTGGCCGGCCTCTACGCGACCCTCGCGGGAGAGGGCGCTCGCTCGGTCGCCTCGGTGCAGGCCGCGATCGGTCTGCCGCTGCTCGTCCTGCTGCTCGTGCTCGCTCTCGTCGCCGCCCGACGCACCCCGCACGAAGCGCTCGAGCTCGGCCTCGTCGCGCTGCTCGCGCTGACGACGCCGCCCCTCGTGTTCTTCATCGTCTACTTCTGCACGCTGCACAGCGCCCGCCACTTGCGCGAGGGGTTCGTCGAGGAGCGCGAGCAGCCCCGCCGCCTGACGGCGCTCGTCGTCGTCGCGTACACGGTCATCCCGCTCGGGGCCGCCGCGCTCTTCCTCACCGCGACCGCCGGAACCGCGAGCCTCGACGACCAGCTGCTGCGCGTCGTCTTCATCGGCCTCGCCGCGCTCACGGTGCCGCACATGGCGCTCATCGCGCTCGGCGACCGGGCGCTGCGACGCGCGTCCGACGCGAGCGCCCCGCCGGTCACCGCCCCCGGAACGGGAACCTAACGGGATCTTCCCGTCATGGCTCGTCCCCGCCAGATCAGTGCGGCGAGACCCAGCGCGAGGAGACCTGCTGCTGCACCTCCCGGAACCGCGACGGGCGCGGCGCCCGTGGCAGCGAGCTGAGGGGTCTGCTCGGGAGCGCTTTCGGTGGCGTCAGCCCATCGTGCGAACAGCGTGAGGGGGGCGGTCACCGACATCGTGAGGTCGAAGACTGGCCCCTCCGGTCCGTTGATCCTCCAGCTGTCGAGGCGTCTGCTGTCGGGCGCTGCCACGTCCGGGAGCGCAGCGACCCGGTCGCCGTACGCCACGGGGCTGCCGTCGATCTCGGTGACGACGCCGTCGACATTCCCGAGCACCTCGTAGAAATAGGTGATCTGCGTCCAGGCCGGCAGGTCCGCCGTCTCATCACGGCTCTCCATGACGGCGGAGACGCCCGGGCCCGACTCGGTGAGGCCCGTCTCGGCACCGACGCCCACCGGGTGGTCAGAGCAGGACTGCGCCGTGCCGGCGCCGGTGGCGGATGCCGCGCTCAGGCCTGCGACCGTGAGGGTTCCTGACTCCGTGCCCGCGGCGCCCGCCCCGATGGTCGCGGCGCGGCATCCGGCGAGGATCGACAGTCGACCGCCCGAGATGTCGACATCCGCACCTGCACCGTAGACACCTCCGCCGATACCCGCCCCGAGGTAGCCCGCCTCGATGCTCACGACGCCCCCCGTGATCGTTACGCTCGCGCCATCACCTCCATCGCCGCCTCCGATTCCCGCGCCGTACGGACCGGAGGTGATGGTGACGGTTCCGCCGCTGATCACGACCGGCCCTGCATCACCGCCCCACCCAGCACCGATTCCCGCTGAACTCATCCCACCGGCGAAGGTGTGGGTGCCGCTCAGGATGGTGATCGATCCGGAGTGTCCGTACTGACTGATTCGCGAGTCGCCACTGCCTCCGATACCGGCTCCCTCCGTTCCGCCGGTGGCGATCAGCGAGCCGCCTCCCGTCGCCTCCAGCGTCAGGGACGTACCCGCGGGCACCTCGATGGCCGCATGCCGGTCTTCGCCCCAGACCGAGAGGTCGAATCCGTTCAGGTCCAAGGTCTTGCCGGCTCCGCCGACGGTCAGGTGACCGACCACGCCAGTGATCGACGCACCCAGGCACACCCTCTCCGCCTCCGAGAGCATGGCCGCCGAGAGCTCGCTCCACTCGAGAGCAGTCACGTCGCAGGTGGGTGCAGCCACCGCGGCCGGAGCCGCTCCTGCCCCCAGGGTCACGGCGACGACGAACGCTGCCAGCGTCGCACGCAGAGGGGCCGTCAGCGCCAGGCGAGTCGTGGTGGGCAGGTACATGAATCGGGCCTCCGGGAGCGTTCGTGATGGTCGGCCCCACGCTCCAAGACTTGACCGAACCAGTCAAACCTGCGCACCGTGCCTCCTACGCATTGCGCACACCCTCGATGTCCGAGCCTCCCGGTCCACACCCAGGTCAGCTGACCGGTGCCACCGGGGAGATCGGTCTACCCGATGAGCTCGGGCAGCTCGTCGCCGTCGCTGCGCTCTCCGTCGCGACCGCCCGCCTCGACGGGTCGGCGACCGCCGCGCTGGGCCGCCGCGCCCGCCGTGACGACGATCGCAATGCCGACGAGCTGCACGATCGACGGTGACTGGGCGAGGATCAGCAGGCCGAGGATGAGTCCGATCGCGGGCTCGACCGACATGAGCGTGCCGAACGCCGTGTGCGTCATGCGGCGCAGGGCGAGCATCTCGAGCGCGAAGGGCAGCACCGGCAGCAGCACCGCGAGGCCCAGAGCGACGAGCAGTACCGTGCCATCGATCTGGCCCCACGCCTGCGGCACCCCGACGACGGCCGCGGCGAGCGCCGCCACCGGAATCGTGAGCGCGAGCCCCTGGATGCCGTCGAATCGGTCGCCGATGCGCTGCGTGTAGAGGATGTACGTGCCCCAGCCGATGCCGGCGAGCGCCGCGAACAGCACGCCGAGCAGGTCGATCTCGCCGAGCCACGGCTCGGTCAGCAGCACGACGCCGACGAAAGCGACCAGAGGCCACACGAGTGCGCGACGGCTGCCCGAGCGCACGGCCGCGACGGTGAGCGGGCCGAGGAACTCGATCGCGACCGCCGTGCCGAGGGGGATGCGCTCGAGCGCCGCGAGGAAGAACACCGTCATGAGCCCCGTCGCGACGCCGAGCGTGAGCAGCGGCACGATGTCGGCGCGCCGGATCGCCGAGAGCCGCGGCCGGGCGATGAGGATGAACAGCACCGCCCCCATGCTGAGCCGCAGCCACGCCGTGCCGGCCGCGCCCACCTGGTCGATGAGCCCGACCGAGAGCGCCGAGCCGAGCTGCACCGAGAACATGGCGAGCACGGCGTAGCTCCACGGCGGAATGCGGGTCGCGCCCTTCACGAACCACTCCCGTCGGTCGAGCGCGCACGCCAGTCGCCGATCGCGGCGAGTCGGCGCCGCTGCTGCTCCGCTGCCCCGTGATCGAGCCCGCGGCCTCGCTCGTCGAGCCGCGCGCTCACGCGCTCGCGGTGCTCGACCGGGTTGTGGTCGTCGTATTTGAATTTCGCCTCGGTGCGCAGCACCGTCAGGCGCAGTCCGCGGATGCCCGCGAGCATCCGCGCGTACGGCCCGTCATCGATCGACACCGCCGCATGCCCGCCCTCGGGCTGCACGTCGGCGAACTGCGCGGTGAGGATGTCGGCCTTCTGCTGCGGGTCGTCCACGATCTCGGCCGTGCAGACGAACTGCACTGACGAGTAATAGCTCGTCGGCACACCGTCCTCATCCGGGCCGCCGGCCTTGGCCCGCCAGTAACTGGGGATGTACGCGTAGTCGCTCGTGACCACCAACCGCACTTCGCTCGCTGCCGTGAGGTGCTTCCAGACGGGGTTGGGCCGGGCGAGGTGCAGGATGAGCTGCTCGCCGTCGACGGAGAAGTGCGTCGGCAGCACGAGCGGAGCCTGCACCAGGTCGGCGTTGTTCACGGCGAGCACCCCGAACCGCTCGTGCTCGGCGAGCCACCGCTGCCACTCGGCGGGCTCGAAAGCGGCATCCCAGGGATGAATCAGCACGTCAAACTCCCATCCCGGCCCCGAGCACGCGCCGCGCGACCCGCACGTCTCCCCCGAGCTCGCGCACTCGCGCCTCGAGCTCGTCGCCGACCGCGGCGAGCGCCGCATCGTCCATCGGAGCGAGCGCGTCGACGATGAAGAGCGCCGCCCTCGTGCCGTCCTGCAGCTGGGTGCGCTGCGCCTGACGCCAGTTCCAGCGCCGGCAGGTCACGCCAGCGTCGTCAATCCAGATGACCTCACCGGCCTCCGGATGTTCGACGACCATCTCGCCGTCGGCCGTCGTGTCGAAGGGCTCGGTTCCGATCGCGCGCACGAGCCGCGGAGGGCCCGAGTACTGGTCGAGGTCTTCGCCGCCGAGCGGCACCTGCAGCCGCACCGAGATGGCGTTGTAGAGGTCGGTGAGGCGGTTCACGCGCGGCAGCCCGCTCACGGCGGCGCGGCGCACGAGCGCCTCGAGGCTGTTGCGCGTGCGCTGCGGCTTGGCGCCGAACGCGCGGTAGGCCTCGCGCCAGGCGGCGACGTGCGGCAGGTCCTCGACGTTGGTGTCGGCGAGCAGCCCTCGCGCCTCGTCCTCGGCCGCGACGAGCATCGCCTCGCTCGCCGCATCGCTCGCGCCGGGCTCGATGCCGTCAACGGCGAGCAGCAGCGCCCGGTAATCAGGACGCAGTTGCAGCACCGCGGGGTCGATCGTCGCCCCGGCGAGAATGCCCTGCAGCTCGGTCTCGTCACGCATCGCGCGCCCCTCTCTTCGTCGATCCGGTCGCACCGGCCGAGCCCGCACCGCCGGCGGCAGGCTCGTACACCGCGAGGGTGAAGCGCACGCGATCGCGGCCCGTCGCGGCGTACGCGTGAGCGACGTCGCCGGCGAAGGCCACCGCATCCCCCGCCGTCAGCTCGTGCACGGCACCGTCGACCTCGACGAGCAGCGCGCCGTCGAGCACGTGCAGAAGCTCGCGCGTGCCCGGGGCGTGCGGCGTCGAGTCGTGACGCTCGCCTGCCTCGACCGTCCACTCCCACAGCTCGAAAGCGTCGGGAAGGGTCGCGCTCGCGACGAGCACGCCGCGCCCACCGTGGTCGCCGCTCCAGAGCACGGCGCCGGCGCCTGCCCGCGTGACGGTCGCGGTCTCGCGCGTCGGCGGCTCGACGAGCACCGGAAGCCCTACGCCGAGCGCCTCGCTCAGCTTCAGCAGCGTGCCGACGCTCGGGTTCGCACCGCCCTGCTCGACCGTCACGAGCATGCGGCGGCTGACGCCCGCGGCGTCAGCGAGCTGGTCGAGCGTCCACTGCCGGGCTTGGCGCTCGCTGCGCACGCGCGCGCCGATGGCGACCGCGAGGCCGGTGATCTCGTCATCCATGCAGTGCAGAATACTGCACTACGCGTGCAGACGGATGCTCAGTCCGAAGTCAGCGCCTTCTGGAAGTGGTAGGAGCTGATGCGGTACCCCTCACCGAAGTAGAGGCGGTGCGCGGCCTGCCGCTCGGGCTGCACGCCCGAGTCGAGATGCACCTCGGAGATGCCCTCGGCCGCCCCGGCCGCGTCGATCCACCGCAGCAGCGCCGTCGCGCCACCCCGGCCGCGCCCCTCGGGCAGCGTCGACAGGTCGTCGATGTAGACGTGCCGCCCCCATGCGAGCTTCTCGTCGATGCGGAACCCCGCGACCGACACGGCGTGCTCGTGCTCGCCGTCGAACGCGCCGATCAGTCGGTAGCCCTGCGCGAACTGGCTCCGGACGCGCTCGACGAACGAGGGCTCGTCGCCGACCTGCGGCCGCAGCTCGCGCATCGCCGCGTGAGCGAGGTGGCAGTCGTCATGGGACAGTTCGCGGACATCCATGCGACCACTGAACCAGAAAGCGCGTCAGCCGAGCGGATGCTCGTGGACCACCGTGCTGAACGTCGACCCGTTGAGCTCGAGGTACAGCTGCCGCTCGGTGACCGACACCGTGAGCGTGTTGCGCCGCTCGAGCGCGCCCGTCGCGTCGTCGATGAACCCGGGGTCGAAGCTGTAGAGGCTGATGCGCTCCGCCTCGTGAATCTTCTTGCCCGCCCACAGCGCGAGCACCTTCGCGGGGTCGCGGTGCGTGTAGATCGCGGTGCGCTCGGCGAGCTTGCTGCCGCGGTGCAGCCGGTCGGCGTCGGGTGCGCCGACCTCGATCCAGCCCGTCACCCGCCCGGTGCGATCGCGGATGACCACCGCGGGCTCGTCGACTGCCGAGACGCCCTCGCTGAACTGGGCGCCCTCATCCCATTCGAGGCAGAAGGCCAGCACGCGCACGAGCATGTAGGAGTCGGTCTCCGACGGGTGTCGCGCCACCCGCAGCGAGAGCTCCTCGTACACGCCCCGGTCGACGTCGGCGAGCGATCCCGTGAACGTGTGCATCACTGCGCCGGCTGCCATGGTGCTCGAGCCTACGGGCCGCGCGAGGGACGAGCATCCGCGAGAACGAAAGCCCAGAAACTAGGTCAGATCAGGAGGGCAAGGTCGGAGCAGGGTAGGCATCCCAGCCCCCGTCGCTTCCGCCAGCGCTGGCTTCTGCGGCGATCTGGCGCCGGATGTAGGCGCCGAGGTACGGGAGTGAGAACTGGACGTACCCGTGTCCGGCGGCGTGGACATACCCGCTGTCGAGAAGGCGCTTCTTGTAGACCTGGACGTACGCATCGGAGACGCCCATGCGCCTGACGATGTCGGCGACTTTGGTGCGGTCGTCGTCCTCGGCCATCGCGTTCAGAAACTTCTGGTCGACTTCGGAGAGGTCGCCGTAAACGCGACTGATGACTCGACTCTCGACGGCCTTGATAGCCTTGTCGTGGGCGACGGTGGCGTCGGTGAGGGTGATGGTGGGTGCGGTGGGGTTGTTCCGCCAGGCGTAGTCGCCGGCCAGTTGCACCAGGTACGGATAGCCCTGCGAGAGTGAGACGAGCTTGGCGAGCGCGTCCTCTTCGATCAGGCGGCCACCGAGGGCGGCGGTTTCCGCGAAGACGCGGCGTGTCTCCAGCGCAGAGAGTCGCTCGAACTCCACCTCACGTGAGCGTCGGAGGAAGGTGGTGTGCTCCTCGGCGAGAAGGGCCTCAAGACTGACTTTCACTCCAGCGAAGACGACCATGATCTGCGCCCCATCTTCGAGCGCGTGCGAGATCTGCAGGGCGAACCGGCTCAGTTCGCGCAGGCGCACCTTGCCGGAGGACACCTCATCGACGGTGATGAGGATCCCGCCGCTGGCGCCGAGGGCGGAGGACATCGCCACAAGGTCAGAACGTAGTTGCGGTTTGACGTTGCGGTGCCGGCTGACGTACTCGATGTCGGCGCTGATCCATCCGACCCCGAGCGAGGTCAATCGTGCGCGACTGTCGGGAGACATGTCATTGATGAGGGCGGGGATGGTGGAGTCCATCACTCGTCCCATGAGACCCGCGCTGGCGTCATCGCTGATGACCAACCAACCTGCGTCGCGGGCAGCGTCTTGGAGGGTAGTCAGGAATGAGGTCTTGCCGGCGCCACGAAGTCCCGAAGCGAGAACGGAGTGGTTCTCGCCAAAGTCGAGGGTGTCGAATACAGCTTGAAGCTCGGTGAGCTCTTCCCCGTGCCCGCCGAAGATGGCAGGCTTCTTGCCGTAGCCCGGGGTGAACGGGCTCGGTGCGGTCTCCGCCATCGTGACCTCCAAATCGTATTTATTTTATTCTAACTTGCGGTTTCGAGAGATAGCCGACAAACGCGAAGCGCGTTACGACACTCCTCCACATCGGAAGTGCCCGCGCGACGAAACGGTCCCCGGCCAGACGGCCGTGACCGCACCGCCGGACGAACCCAAACAAGCCCGCAGAAACGCGAAACGGCCCCGATCCGAAGACCGGGGCCGTTCACCTGCGCACCGAACCTCTCGAAGAGAGAGGGCCGCGTGGGGTGTTCAAGAAACTCTGGGATCCGCCATAGCGCCCGGCTCTCGGCGCGCGCCCGGTCGCGTATTCCCGGGCTAAGGCCGCGGGCTTCCCCCAGGCTCTCGGCGGCCTCGAGGCAGGTCCCCTCAGAGAGGGGCCACCTCAACCGGATGGGGAGCGGGGTCAGCCTCGGCAGCAGTATGTAATGATCGCTCACATGGCCGAGTTGGTGTATCTCGACGAGACGGGAGCGGTTGGGAAGGGGGCTAGAAGACAGCCCCGCCTGATCCTGGCAGCTGTTGTAGTAGACGAGTCGATGGTGCAGCCGCTCGCAGAACGCATGCAGGCGATACGGCGAGATCACCTCGGGGAGCACTTCCCCCCGGTGGAGTTTCATGGTCACGACATTTGGTCGGGCATGGGGCCATGGGCGCGCAAAGCGCCGACCGAGCTCCTCGCGGTGATGGAGTCCCTCATTGGCCTGCTCGAGGAACTGTCGATCTCCGTGATACACGCACGCATCGACAAAGAGGCACTCCATGAACGTCATGGAGGCGCTTTTGACCAGAATGCATACCTACTCGCGCTGCAGTTCCTCCTCGAAAAGCTCGATGACTGGCGGTCATCAGAGGCACTGCGGGTGATCATCGCCGACGAGCACAAGGAGCAGCAACTCCGGGCGATCAAGCTCGTCAGCGACCTTCAGACCTGGGGCCTCGGGCTCGTACCGGGCCGAAAGCTTCGCTCAGTCATCGACTCCATGCACTTCGTCGACTCCAAGAACAGCTACGGCGTGCAACTGGCCGATGTCGTCGCGTTCGTTCTTCACCGGGCGACGCTGCCCACCCAGAATCATCCAGACGCCGATGCTGCTGTCACACGTATGAGAGAAGTAATCGCAGGCCATACACCGCGATACCGCCAGACTTGGCCGTGACGGGCGGCCGCACCATCGAAACAACGAGGTCAAGCCCAAGGCGCGCCGAAGCCCGGTGGACCCATGGTCACCCGCTGCCCCGCGATCGGTGCCAACGCCACCGTCCGCTGCCCCTCCGCCCGGTCGCCGAAGTCCCACAGGGGCGAGTCCTCCTACCGATCCGCGCTGCCGACCTCCCTGAGCACAAGCCCGAGATCTGCACGAACAAGGAACCGGTGTCGATCCCGTTCCCGGTGCACCAAGGGGTCGGCATCCGAGCGAGAGGTGCGGGCGGGACCGCTTCGACCAAGGCTGTGCATGGTTGATGTGGGGGCACGGCGCTCACTTGCGGGTCTCGTGGGCTCAGTCCGTGGCGGGCTTGACGAACCTCAGAGGGAAGAACGTGTAGCAGTCCGATCCGCCATGGTCGATGCCGGTGGTCGTGAGGACGGGCATCGCGAGGGCGGTGGCGAGGTGGCGGGTGAAGTCGTGTCGCTGGTCGTTGTCCCACCAGGGATACGGGTAGTTCTTGCGGTCGTCGCGGGCGACACCGAAGAGCACCGGAACGTAGCCGAAGTCATCGACGTAGTCGAACGTGGGGCAGACGCCCCACTCGGCGGGGCCGGTTTCGGCGTCGGCCGTGATCCAGATGTGACGGCCCTCGATGCGGACCCGGCCCGGCCAGCCATCCGTCAGGATGCGCGCGATCTCGTCCGGGAGGGTGCTGTTGTGGAGGAGCGCCAAGGTGAGGCTCTTGAACTCGGGGTGGGTGGGGTCCGGCCTGTACGGGAACAAGATCATTGCAGCGTCCTTTCGCAGTGATGGCGGACGCTCGAAGCGCCCGCACGGAGTCGTTTGGCTCCTCGTGGACGTAGATGCGGCGAAAACGTTCATGCCGTCCGCACACGCCTCGAATCCGACTGCCGGCGCGGCACCTAAGGTCCAAGCGGCCAGCAGATTCGACTGACGCGAGTGTGCGCAACCTGCAGCGGGAGCCCGCTCGCTCGCGTGCAGAGCGAAAGACGCGCTGCGGCACGAGGACGCCACGCGAACGCGGGGTGTGCGATGTCGGCGCTCGTCACTATGGTGAGAATCGCCCAGATTCACCGGTTCCGGTCGGTCTGCGAGGCATCGAAGACGATTGGACGACGGACGTGACGGTAGCCCACGGCTGGTACCCCGACGAGCAGAACCCGGGATGGTCGCGGTGGTGGGACGGCGAGCGGTGGCGCGACGCCTACTGGCAGACAAGTCAGCCCGACAACAGATACCTGCCCGACGCGCCCCGCTTCGACGTGGGCTCCGGGCGCGGCTGGTACTCGTTCGACCTGGTGGGTGAGAATTTCCGCGAAGAGGCCATCGCTCGGGCGATCGGTAGTCGCCCTCCCCGCGACCAGGAGGTCGAGTGGCACGGGATAGCCGAACTCGTGCCCGAGCCTGACAACCCCCATGGGGGCGGCCAGGCGATCTCGGCGCGCGTGGACGGAAAGGTGGTCGCCTACTTCGACCAAGCCCAGGCCCGGGAGTACTTCCCGGTCCTCGGTCGGATGGTCGCCAGCGGCGTAGTGCCGGTGGCGCCGATCCGGATCTGGGCGGTCACTCGGTACTCGCAAGCACGCCGTCAGGACGAGCTCAAGTCAGCCGTTCGACTGGACCTCCGCGGCGCCGATGAAATCCTCCCCGCGAACGCGGCTCCTTCAGCGCCTCACGCACTCATCCCGCGAGGGCGAGCAGTGCAGGTGACCGGCGAAGCGGACCACCTCGAGGCCATCGCCCCGCACATCGGAGCAGCCGGCATGCTCGTCGCGACCCTTCACCCGCTCGAGATCGCCAAGGGCAAGGCGACCACCACAGTGCTGGAAGTTCGACTGGACGACCGACGTGTGGGCCAGCTGACGCCCGCAACCTCCGCCTCGCTTCTGCCCCTCGTGCAGGAGGCGGAGAGGACGGGACTGGTCGCTGCCGCGTGGGCCTCGGTGAAGGGCTCGAAGTTCGCCGCTGAGGTCAGCCTCCACGTCAGCAAGGCCGAGGAGGTAGCAGACCACTGGCCCTCGAGCAGCGACGCCTTCCCCGTGTTGACCTCCCGACGACAGGTCCCTCCCGCCTTCCAGCGCGAAGTCGAACTTCAGCCCGCCCCGAAGGGCGGACTGCCGCGATGGCAGATCTGGGTCGGCGTAGTGGCGATCCTCATCGTCATGGCCATCCCAGGAGCAGGACCGGTTCTTGCACTCCTCATGGTCGCCGGACTGGTCTACTGGGCCATCAGGCAGCGTAAGCAGCCGCCGCGCTCCGCTCATCGGAGTCCTGGTTCCGACTAGCCAGGGGTGGCGCCCGAAGACAACTCCTAGGTACAAGAGGCAAACGCCCGGTGCCGTCCATCGGGCTCGTCAGACAGTCCTGTTCGGAGCTGGTCATCAGCCCTGCGTGGCACTCTATGGGCCCGTTGTGTGGGGCGCAGGCCGAGGCCGACCGATTCCACACAACGGGCTCAGGTGGAGTTCATCCAGCAGGCGGTTACTGGCCCGGCGCTCGAGGCCGTCGCCGAGGAGCTAGACCGCGCATTGCGCGAACCCGAGGGAATATCATTTGAGACAAACCCCGGGGGTAGCTCGGAGGAATTGTTGCCGATGATCGAGCCGGATGACACGTTCGCCGTGGAATCGCCGTGCCATGCGTGAGAGCCGGACAAGCTCGCGCTGCAATCACGTTAGCCCTACTACTGTCTCGCCTGCGGCTCGCCGTTCGAAGTCTTAGAGTGTGACCTGGAGGTCCGGGTGCCATCAGGCTCGGGGGATCTTCCACGACTTGGCCCGCGGATCGCTTCGGCCTGCCGTAGGGAGTGGCCGCCCCTCATGTTTAGTATGCGTCGGGCACACTTCCCGAATCGGGACAGGGCGCCGCGCACCCTGCAGGAGCGTGCCCCCATGGGAGTCTCCAAGCGTTCCCTCGAGCGCGCAGGCCCGGTCGTGCCCGCATTGGGGACGGCCCCGTCGAAACCCTGCCCGAAGGAGTTGCCACGTGCCGAAGGAAGCGCTTCTCAAGCCGAACCTCCACGAGGCCTACCCGATGGTCACCCACGGCGATGGGGTGTACCTGTTCGACTCCGCTGGACACCGCTACTTGGACGGCTCCAGCGGCGCCATGACCGTGAGCATCGGCCACGGTGTCGCGGAAGTCGCTGAGGTCATGCGCGAGCAGGCCGGGCGAGTTGCATTTACCTATCGCACGCAGTTCACGAATGAGCCAGCGGAGGAGCTCGCACGTCGGCTCGCCCGTGTGGCTCCAGGCGATCTGAATCACGCCTTCTTTGTCAGTAGCGGGTCCGAGGCATCCGAGTTTGCGATTCGGGCGGCGGTGGGCCACTGGCGCGAGAAGGGTGAGCCCCAAAAGGTCAAGGTCCTCGGTCGCGAGTCCAGCTATCACGGCATGACGATGGGCGCCCTCTCTATGTCGGGACATGCGGCACGGCGACCCGACTACGGATCCCTACTG
This sequence comes from Microcella sp., assembly GCA_030158585.1. Lineage (GTDB taxonomy): Bacteria > Actinomycetota > Actinomycetes > Actinomycetales > Microbacteriaceae > Microcella. The sequence goes on along the minus strand of JAOASR010000150.1, from coordinate 13,033 downwards.
CATTCGTTCCCGGTCTCTCCCCCGGCCTACGCCTACAGGCATGCGCGCGCTGGGGAGTCCGACGCGGAATACGCAGCGAGGAGTGTCGAGGAGTTCGAGGCGTCGATTATCGCCGAAAACCCGGACACTGTTGCAGCAGTGATCGTGGAACCGATCGTCGGTGCCGCAGGCGGTGTGCTCGTGCCGCCATCCGGCTACCTGCGACTTCTTCGTGAGGCGTGTGATCGGCAGAACGTGCTGCTCGTCCTCGATGAGGTCATCACCGGCGCCGGGCGCACCGGCACGTGGTTCGCCTGCGCCCGCGAAGAGGTCGTGCCGGACGTCCTCCTCTTCGGTAAAGGAATCGGCGGCGGCTACGCTCCACTCGCCGGCGTGCTGCTTCGCGACCACATGGTGCAGATCATGCGGCAGGGCTCAGGAGTCACACCATTCGGCCACACTTTCTCCAACAACCCCCTCGGAGCGGCAACCTGCCTGGCCGTGTGGGACATCATCGAGCGAGACCGTGTGCTGGAGAACGTTCGACGCCGGGGAGTCCAACTCGAGGAAGGCCTGCGCAAACTCGCGAGTCAGTATGACTACATCGCGGATGTTCGCGGTCGCGGACTGCTCTGGGGCTTCGAGTTCGTGCTCGACCCGGGCACGAAGCGTCCGCCGACGGCAAGCAGTTACGCCTCGACAGTTTTCGTGAAGACCTGCTTCTCCCAGGGGCTCATGCTGTATCCGGCGGGAATCGCCCCACTAAACAACGCGGTGATTATCAGCCCGCCGCTCACCATCAACGAGGCCGAGATCGACGAGCTTCTCGCGAGGTTGGCCGCGGCCGTGACTCGTATGGGCGCGTACATCGAGAAGTGGCGAACCGAAGCTCCCTAAGTGCCTTATGGCGGTTGCTACTCGCCCGGTAGAGGTTCGCCGACCCCCTGCGCGCGTCCGCCATGACCGCTGGCTCGGCGCTGGAGCCGCGCTACTTCTGATTGGCGGGCAATCAAGTAGTGAATCCGAACTCACGCCTCCTCGGCGAGGACCTCCGCGGTGACATCGTCCGCGCCGTGCAGGACGAATTCCACCTGCCCATCTTCGCCGAAGACAGACAGGAACGTCGGCTTCCAGTACCGGGTCTCAAACGAACCGTCGGGCTGCTCCATGTCGTATCGTTGCGGCGGAATCTCCGCAGCTTCCCCGATTCAATGACGTTGCTTATGGCGTTGCGAAGCACGGTCGTTCCGTTCACCGTCGGGTCGTCCGGGTTTTCGGGGAAGGCGACGATGATGTCGACACCAAGCAGGCGCTCGCGCGCGGTTCCGGTGGCCGCGAGAAACGACTCCGTAGCAGCGACGATAACCCGGGCACGGTCCACGACTACATAAGACTTCGGTAGAGCGTTGAATACTCGAACAACTTGGGCAATGTCCAGGGGGGCAGATTCCATGGGGGAGTTCCTCTCAATGCAGTTGCATGTCACGGTGCGTACATAAGACCCCTTTAGGTTGCGTGAGCTCCCCCGCGGACGCTAGTCGCGAATTTGTACCGGGTTATCACAGCGACCTGTGAGCGCGAGGATGCACTGGAAGTGTCGCCGCCGTCCCGGGCAGCGGCTACCCGGCAGGCACACGTGCGGAAGAGATCCGGTGCAGCGGGCACATACCCGCTCGCCCTGCTTCTAGAAGCCTCGGTTCCCGAGGTGATGTGGCGATGGCGAAACGATCAGGCGAGCGCTGCGCGCTATTCGTGTCGGACCCCACGGGCATCGCGGCGCCGACGTTTGGCAATGCAGTCCCCGCGAGGTTCCCGGAGATCCGGCTGCGCCGCCGGACCACTCTCTTGGCGACGTCATTGCTAGCGGCGGGCCACGCCGAGACCGAAACCTCTGGCCCTCAGCGGCTGGGAACCGATCTCACCGTGCCAGCTTCCTCGTCAAGCGGCGCTCGCTCAGCCTCGGTTGTTTCGGGTTCTCTACCACGTCCCTGCGCCTCATCAGCGCGCATCGATCCCTCCAGGAAGGAGTGCCCGTGAAGAACATCCTCTGGTTCCACGAGATCCGCATGACGGATCTCCCGCAGGTCGGCGGGAAGAACGCCTCGCTCGGCGAAATGGTGTCCAACCTGTCACAGCTCGGCATAATGGTGCCGCCCGGATTTGCTACGACCGCGAACGCCTATCGACGCTTCCTAGAATTCCAGGACCTGCGATCGCGCATCGCTCTGCGGATCGCGACGGTAGAAGTCGAGGACATCTCCCAGCTGAGCCGGGCGGGCGCTGAAATCCGAGGTTGGATTGAGCAGCACCCCCTGCCACCGGACCTCGAGGGCGACATACGGGACGCATTCGACCGATCGATGGACGCGAGTACAGCACAGGGAGAGATCACCTGGGCCGTCCGATCGAGTGCCACCGCCGAAGATCTCCCCGATGCTTCGTTCGCCGGCCAGCAAGAGACGTTCCTCAACATCGGCGGGGTAGAAAATGTCATCGCGGCGGTGAGAAAGGTGTTCGCATCGCTGTACAACGACCGAGCCATCGCCTATCGGGTGCACCATGGGTTCGACCACGATGAGGTCGCGCTGTCAGCCGGTATCCAGCGGATGGTGCGGTCTGATCTTGGCGCCTCCGGCGTGATGTTCACCATCGACACGGAGACCGGTTTCGATGAAGCCGTCTTCGTCACGAGCTCCTACGGACTCGGTGAAGCCGTCGTCCAGGGCGCCGTGAACCCGGACGAGTTCTACGTTTCGAAACCGGCGCTGCGCGCGGGTCGGCCGGCCGTGCTGCGACGCTCTGTGGGAGCCAAGGCCGTGGCTATGCGCTACACGGAAAGCCACGCAGCTGGAAATAGCACCGCCTTCTTTGATGTGCCTCAGGCCGACCGGATTCGCCTTTCGCTTACCGACCCTGAGGTGGAGCAACTCGCACACCAGGCGCTGGTGATCGAAGCGCACTACGGACGTCCGATGGACATCGAATGGGGCAAAGACGGCGTCGACGGCGGCCTGTACATCCTCCAGGCACGGCCCGAGACAGTCGTATCTCGCTCCTCAGCGAACGTGGTCCGTCGATTCCGGCTCCTGAAGGAGGGCGACATGCTCGCCGAGGGGCGATCGGTGGGGCAGCGGATCGGGAGCGGCCCAGCCCGCGTGCTGGCTGATACCCGGGACATGAAGGAATTCCGCACAGGCGATGTACTCGTAGCCGACATGACCGACCCTGACTGGGAGCCGATCATGAAACGCGCCTCGGCGATCGTAACGAACCGGGGAGGTCGCACATGTCACGCCGCGATCATCGCGCGCGAACTCGGAATTCCCGCCGTTGTCGGCACGGGCGATGCAACGACGGCGCTCCGCGATGCGGGCGACGTGACCGTGTCGTGCGCGGCCGGCGACGTGGGCAGGGTCTACGCCGGCCGTCTTGACTTCGTCGAGGAAGAGACCCACATGGACCAGGTGCCAGACGTACCGGTGCGAATCATGCTCAATATCGGCGCGCCTGACCAGGCCTTCTCATTCGCCCGGCTCCCTCACCGTGGCGTGGGGCTCGCTCGTCTCGAATTCATCATCAACCGGCAGATCGGCATCCATCCGCGGGCGCTTCTGGAATACGACGGATTGCCTGCGCGACTCCGGGAGGAGATCGCGCCGCGGATCGCCGCGTACGACGGACCTCGGGACTTCTTCGTACGTCGCGTCGCCGAAGGCGTTTCGATGCTCGCTGCGGCATTCAGCCCCGAACCAGTGATCGTTCGCATGAGCGACTTCAAATCGAACGAATACGCGAACCTCGTCGGCGGCCGCCTGTACGAGCCGCACGAGGAGAACCCGATGCTCGGCTATCGCGGCGCGGCCAGGTACCTGTCGTCCGATTTCCGTGCCTGCTTTGCGATGGAATGCGAGGCCATCCGCTTCGTCCGCGAGGAGATGGGATTCACCAACGTCGAGGTGATGATTCCCTTCGTGCGGACCGTGCAGGAGGCCAGCGAGGTCCTCGACCTTCTCGCGGCAAACGGTCTCCGCCGGGGCGAGCACGGCCTTCGAGTAATCATGATGTGCGAATTGCCTGCAAACGCACTTTTGGCCGACAATTTTCTGGAGTACTTCGACGGGTTTTCCATCGGCTCCAACGACCTGACGCAGCTCACACTGGGGGTGGATCGTGACAGCGCGCTCGTCGCGGGGTCGTTCGACGAACGCGACCCTGCCGTACTGAAACTCATCGGTCTCGCGATTGATGCATGTAAGAGGCGCGGGAAATATGTGGGAATCTGCGGTCAGGGGCCGAGCGATCACCCCGGCCTCGCCGAATGGCTTGTCTCACGCGGGATTGATTCACTGTCGCTCAATCCTGACTCGGTCGTGGATACGTGGCTCCGCCTTGGTGCGGTGAGCGTTGTTGCGTGACGCCACCGGAATTGGCTCTCCCAGACGGTCGCCACCGGATAGCGACGGGCATTCCATGAGGGGCGCATCGTCTCCATGCAGATAAGGGTCACTCGCGCAAGTGCGGCCGCGCACGACACCCCCCTCGGAAGATCCGGGGGGGGTGTCGGCTAATGGAATGCCACCGCCCTGGCGACGATCGGAACGTCAAAGTCTCGCCATCGAGGGGAATGAGCACACGGTGCCCGAGGCCGACCCCTTCGAGGTAATCGCGAAGCTCTGCGCGTGACGTCGTCGCGTGCGACACGGCCGCCCTCGAAGCCGACTTCCCCCCTGCGGATGGCCTCGTCGCACGACCGCTTATCCCACCAGAGTTCGTTGAGGACCACCGCATCGACGATGACAGTAAGGTCGGGTTGCGAATCCGGAACGCCGATGCACGCGCGCGACCCTTCCGGGGCCACGTGGATCCAGGCGCTCCTGGGTTGAGATTCGGGGAAGCGAAACGCCAATGTAAGTTCCCGCGCGGGAACCTGGTCCCGAGTGAGTCTCTCGTTCATCTGCCACATCAACGAAGCGACATTCACCTCGCCGTATACAGATGGCGGGAGTTGCCAGTCGCGGGCCCATACGCCGAGCGCTTCGAGCACAGGTCGTAGAGCCAGTCCGGCGTTAGTGAGGCGGTATTCACGTCGAGTTCCCACCGCTGCGGGACCCTGGGGCTCGACGACCCCGATGCGCTGCAGGTAGCGGAGACGCGAAGAGAGCAGGGTGCGGGACAGCGCAGGAAGCCCTCGGTGTATTGCGTTGAATCCCGTTGCGCCGATCAGCAGCTCTCGAACTATGAGCATCTTCCAGCGATCCGCGATCAGACGTGTTCCGATCGCGACGGGGCAGAATTCGGTCGCGGGCATCCATCCGTCGGGTGCGCCGGTAAGGCGCGGAAGCCCGTGCGATTCGCTCATGGCGCCTTCCCCGGGCGAGTTAACCGGGGCCATTCCTTTATGGCCGTCCTTGAGATCGCAATCGTGACCCGCGCATGGCATGCTCGCATGTGCGCAGTGCACATCAACTTCCGCCAGGCGGTGAGTGTCGCACACCCTGCAGGGGGTGCCCGCGCATACATTTTGGTCATGGCTATGGAGCTATCGTCGGCCGAATCTGGAGGGTGACGAACATGCCTCATGATCATCGCGTCGGCTTGGCGGAGCGACGCGCAGGCGTCTTGTCGCAACTTGTTCTCCTGTTCACACAAGGCCGTGGCCCCGTCGAGCTCGCCGACGAGGCAGTCCGTCTCGTCGCAGAGGCCACCGGTGCGGCAGCGGTCTTCGTGTATCTGTGGGACGAGGAAGCGGAGCGCCTCGTGTTGCGGGTTGCCAACACATTGCCGGATCAGTTCGGCGTCAACGAGATCAAGCTCCGGCTGGGCGACGGCATCGCGGGGTGGGCAGCTCTGCGACAGCAGTCAGTGATCGTCAATCACCGACCTGAGGAGGACCCCCGCTACCTCGCCTTCCCCACCATCGATGAGAACGACTTCAATTCGATGCTCGCCGTGCCGATTGCTGATGATCAAAACCAGCTGCGGGGAGTGTTCGCCCTGTACTCGGAGCAAGAGGGCGCTTTCGGGGACGATGAGCTAGCGATCGCCATGGAAGTCGGACGGCTACTCGCTTCCGGCCTCGTCCGGGCGGAGACGGTTGCCAATCTCGATCGACAGTCTGCGAGCTCTCACTTCCTCCTTGATTTCCCGACCCCGTCACGGACCTCTCTCGTGCCTGCGCTTCAATTCGCCGCGGGACGGCTCCTGGATCTGCTCGAGGCGGACGTCTGCGTACTGGAGTACATGAGCCGCCGGGAAAGCGGTGCTGCCCCCATCATGTTCGCTTTCCGATCCGAGAACGGCGACCACCGCACCTGGTCTACGCATTCCCGCGCTACCGCCCAGGGCAGCATCGAGGAGCACTGCGCCGGTTTGGAGCACGTGTCGATTGCTCTCGGCATGGGGTCATCGAGGGGTGTCCTTTCGGGCTACCGCCGAGCTCGGTTTCGACCCGTGGACTTCGAACGCCTTGCAGCGCTGGCGATGCAATTGAGCGTGCTGCTGGAGGCAGTGGATCTCAACTCAGTCGGGTCGTCGTTAGCGACACGACTGCGTTTCACACAGGACGACGGGGAAGCAGCCCGTATCCTCGGCGAACTTCGCGTCGAGGGCGCTGTCTGCCCCGTTCTCGTGCGGGTCGATGGCGTTCGCGGGGATTGGGACACGGCAAGCCGCCGCCTCAAAGACTCGCTGGCCGCTGCGATGGGGAGCCGATCGACCGTCCTTCTGCACTCCACGTGGGGGCTGGTACTGGCCGATGCACCGGGCGGGCGCGTACCCGCCGACCTCGCGGGCAAGATCTTGCAGGCCACGCGCCTTGTCGCAACTGATGCCGGTTTGTCGGCGTCCATCGGCGTAGGCAGCGTGGCGATGAAACCGGCTGGAATTCGCCGGGCCATGGCGCATGCGCGTGAGGCACTCGAGTGGACCGAGGCATACGACCAAGAGGAAGCAGTCACGCTCGCCATCTACGAGAACATCCGCGACGCGCTACCCCTTACGGATGTCGTCGCCGCACTCAAGCCAAGACTCCTGGACGAGCTGAAAGCTCTGGAGCCGCTGTCGCAATACGACATCGAGCAAGGATCGCAGCTTGTTCGCACGCTCTCGGTGCTCGCCAGGTGCGGGGGGTCGGTGAATGAGACCGCCAACCGGCTCGTGATCCACCGGAACACGCTGCGCCAGCGAATGCAACGGATCGAGCAGGTGCTCGGGGCGCCCGTGGACCCGACGACGGACTGGACGGTTCTCGCGTTAGCGAGTCAGGTCGCTGCTTCTCGGGTCGACCGGATGCGCGAGCAACGCCGATAAGGCGGCCCCAGAGGCGGAACTCAGTACACGTCTTTCGCATATCGACCCGCGGCTTTGAGCTCGCCGAGCAGGCCCGGCCGATGCTTGCTGTTGAGAATGTCACCGAGAGCGCGATCGACGTCGCGAGCCATGTGGGTCTTGTCGCCGCAGATGAATATGTAAGCACCATCGTCTATCCAGCGACGCAGCTCGACGGCATTCGCGAGTAGATTGTGCTGGACGTAATGCTTCTCGGCCTGGTCTCGTGAGAATGCGGCATCAAGTTTGGTGAGGACTTTCCGACGGCTCAAGCCAATAAATTCGTCCTCGTACAGGAAATCAAACTCACGATGCTGGTCACCGAAGAAGAGCCAATTTCGACCTCGCGCCTCGCCTGCCTCCCGGTGGCGGAGGAAAGCCCTGAATGGAGCGACGCCGACGCCGGGCCCGATCATGACGATCGGCGTTTCGGGGTTCGGTAGACGGAACTCATGTGCGGGGATCCGCCGCACTTCGAACGGCTCGCCATCCGCCGCCCGAGCCTGCAGAAAGGCGGTCGCAGCACCTCGGTGAGCGCGACCGCCCCGGTCGTAGACAACGCTGTTGACGGTGAGGTGGACGCGACCTTCGTCTCTGAGCGGACTCGAAGCGATCGAGTAGTCACGATGCTGAAGCGGTCTCAGCGTTTCAAGGATCGCCTCGATGGGCAAGTCAAGGCACTCGAGCTCGCGCAGGACATCCAGGACGTCGCGTCCCCAGAGCCAGTCGTCCAGCTCGTCGCGGCTCCCTCCTTGGATAAGCTCCATCACCCGGCTCACCATGGCGTTGTCAGGCCGCAGGCGTGCCAGTCCGATGACCAGACCAGGATGCGGCAGCCGAAGCTCCACCTCGCGAAGGAGGATGTCACGCAATTGGCGAGCCCCGTCCGGGCCCGCAAGCGTGCGGTCGCCGAAAATATCGAGCCACATGTCCACGAGGTCGTCGGAATTGGAGATGAACACGGAGATGGAGTCGCCAGGCTCATAGGTGAACGACGCGTCGTCCACGGCCAGTTCGTAGTGCATGACACGCTTGCTCGAACCAGGCTTTGACAACACCGAGGATTCGACGATCCGTGCCGTATGCCTGCGTTCGCTGAGGTCGTTTTCGACAGTTGACGCTGTCGCCGACTCCCATTCTTTCGGCGGATCGCCTAGCCAGGCCTCCGTGGCGAGCAGATCAGTTACCGCCGGCCCTGCCCATCGAGTGGCACTGAATTCGAAGTCGATGTCGCAATCGATACCCTCGACCACCCTCACCGCGCCAAGTTCCTGCAGGCGTCGGTCGATGTCATGGCCAGCCTTGCAGAAGTTCTCGTACATCGAATCGCCGATCGACAGCACGGCGTAAGGGAGCCCCTCGAGGGCGCCGGGCTCCAGTGCGCTGATCCAACCCCAAAAGCCCTCGGCGTTGTCGGGCATGTCGCCGTCGCCATGCGTCGACGTCACCACGAGAAGTCGGCGGAGGGACCTGTCACCGGGCTGCATCCACTCCTCCATTGACCGAAGTTCGACAATGTCGCCGTTCTTCTGGCTTGCGGTGTGGATCTGGTGCGCGAGGTACTCCGCGTTTCCTGACTGGCTCCCGTAGAGGATGGTGAGTTCCGGGGACTCCGCACCGGCTACGGCCTGACCTTCGCGATTGAGCCGACTCGTGATGCTCATGATGCGATGCTGATGAAGACGGACTTGTGCTCCGTGAACCCCTTGAGGCCTTCCATTCCCAGCTCGCGACCGACGCCCGACTGCTTGAAGCCGCCGAACGGGACCTGGACTCGAACGGAGGAGTTGGAGTTGACCGAGAGAGTTCCGCTTTCGACCCCGCGCACGACGCGAAGCGCGCGTCCTACATCGGCGGTCCAGATCGAACCGCTCAGACCGTAGATCGAATCGTTGGCCATCCGAACCGCATCCTCCTCGGTGTCGAATGGGATGACTACGGCGACGGGTCCGAAGATCTCCTCGCGTGCGGCGCGTGAACGTGCGTTCTCGTCGACCGCGATGTGGGGCGCCATCCAAAAGCCGGGGCCGGCCGGCTCATCGCCTCGGTGAACGATGTCGAGATCGGCATCGAGGAATGACCGAACGCTATCGCGGTGCTCGGCGGAGACCAGCGGTCCGAGGTCCGTCGCGATGTCTGCAGGGTCGCCAATGCGCAGCGCGCGCGTCGCGTCCACGAACACGTCGAGAAATCGGTCGAGTGCGGATCGTTGGACCAGAATTCTGCTTCGCGCGCAGCAATCCTGACCGGTGTTGTCGAAGACCGCCCAGGGAGCCGCCGAGGCCGCCTTCTCGATGTCAGCGTCGTCAAAGACGATGTTCGCCGACTTCCCGCCCAGTTCGAGAGTGACCCGTTTCATCGTCGCTGCGCTCGAACTCAAGATCGAGCGCCCGACCTCGGTGGACCCGGTGAAGCCGATCTTGCCGACGCGCATGTCGTCGATCAGTGCGCCACCCACGGCGGCGCCTCCGCCAGTGACGACCTGTAGCAAGTGCGGAACCGGCGTAACGGTTTCGGCCAATTCGCCGAGGAACCGCGTGGACAGCGGGGTCATGCTCGCGGGCTTGACGATGACGGAGTTTCCGGCTGCGAGGGCTGGTGCGATGCTCCAGCTGGCGATGGGAAGCGGGAAGTTCCAGGGCGTGATCACACCAACGACGCCGATGGGCTCGCGAAAGGTCATCGCGACGCCTCCGTCGACAGGGATTGTCTCGCCAGTTAGCTTGTCGATCGCCCCCGCGTAGTATCGGAATACCCCGGCGACGCTCTCCGCCTCCGCAAGCGCGGCGCGCATCGGCTTGCCGACGTCCTGCGACTCCAAGGTTGCGAATTTCTCGCGGTGTGCGTCGATCGCGTCGGCGAGATCGAACAGGAACTTCTGGCGACGCCCAAGGGGCAGATTCGCCCAGGCTCGCTGCGCCTCGACAGATCGAGCAACGCACTCGTCGACTTCCTCGCGCGAGAATGCCCGCACGTCATCGATTTTGCGCTCCGTTGCGGGGTTCCACACGGGGATGGTCTGGTTCGTCATCGGATCCTCGTCTCAGCGCGGCAACTCGGCCGGGTGTCGTGCGCCCACTTTCTCCCACCAGCGGCGGTCAGACGGCGTGCCGACGGCACCGAATGCGACGAGGACATGTGCATTCCGCACATGCCCCCGTCGGGTACAACTGCCTGCGACTCAAGCGCCCATGAGCAACCGGGCGATCCGCGGCTGCGCGTTCACACCGATCCACGCTTCAGCGACCCCGTCGCTTGCGCGGTAGAGCACGGAGCCTCGCTCCGGGTTCTCGAATTCGACCTGCAGGCTCATGCCAGGGCGTAGCGAACCGACGACCTGAACTTTGCGTCCCGCGACCTCGGTCCAGAAGTACGGACGCGGCCCCGGCTCGGAGAGCGCCCCGCAGAGTTCCTCCGCGAGCCGGGCGCCATGCAGACGCGCGGCCGCCCAGCTTTCGCTGCGTTCCGTAGTTCCATCGGGATATCGACGGCTGACCGCGTCGCCAATCGCGAAGTGGTCGGGAACCACTCCCCCCGCGTTCGTTACTCGTCCGCGCTCGTCAGCAAGGAGCAATCCATCGGTGAGCAGCGTCGTACCGGCCAGCCATCCGACAGACGGTCGTGCTCCCACTGCGCTCAAAAGCACATCGCTATCAAGACGCGTACCGTCCGCCAGCTCGACCCGCCACCCGGTCCTTAGGCGCTGAATCGCGCCGATGCCCGCCCCCCACCGGCAGTCGACGCCGGCAGTTGTGAGCCATTGCGTGACGTCGGCAGCGAGATGACCGGACAACAGCCGTTCTAGTGGGCCGGGGGCCCGGTCGAGCAGCACCACGTGCGAACCGCGCATGGTCAGCGACGATGCCAATTCCACCCCGATTGCGCCTGCGCCGATGATCGTCACGCGCTGTCCTGCGCTCGCACGGGCACGCAGGCGCCGCGCATCTTCCGCACTTCGCAAGGTCAGAGTGTCCGCGGGTTCGATCGCGAGGCGGACCGGAGTCGCGCCCGTGGCGATCACAAGTTGTCCGTACTCGAGCTCCCTTTCGCCTCCCTTATCGTTTCGAATGCTGAGCACCTTGCCCGCAGGCCAGGTGCCAGTGGCCCAGCCGTTTACTCGGTTGGCACCGAGGCCAGTCCAATCCACAGCTATGTCTTCGATGTCCCCTCCGAGGAGAAAGCTCTTGGACAGCGGCGGACGGTCGTAGGGCGCATCGGGGTCGCCCTCGACAACGGTGATGGGTCTTGAATCTCCCAGTTCCCGCATTCGCTCGAGAAAAGCGGTGGTCGCGACGGACGCACCGGCCACCACGAGCTGATCACTCATGACGACTGATCGGCTCCCAGGACCTTGATTGCGCGCTCAGGGCAATTGCGGATGGCCTTCCGCACGTTTTCCTCGTCGTAGGAGCCTTCGCGTCCCTCGATCACGTGACCGTAGCCGTCATCGTCGATGGAGAATGTCTCGGGGGCGAGCATGAAGCACCGGGCATGCCCTTGGCACCTAGCGGGGTCGATCCAGACTTCCGCCACGTCACTCACCGCCCGTCAGCCGCAGGCGCAGCGACCCGACGCCATGCCATGGCTCATCATCGGCGAGCTCGAATTCAGGGATCGTCGCCAGGAAGTGCTCGAGAGAGATGACGAGTTCCTTGCGGCCAAGATTCGAGCCCAAGCACCGGTGGATACCGCCGCCAAAGGCGAGGTGTCGGTTGTTCTCCCGCGTGATGTCGATGTCGTTGGGATTCTCGTACACTTCCGGATCACGGTTACCTGCACCGAAGACGAGCACGACACGCTCGCCAGCCTGTATCTCCTGGCCGCGCACGACCGTGTCCTTCTTGGCGGTCCGGGCCATCGCCTGCACGGGCGACAGGGTACGGAGGAATTCTTCGGCAGCATCCGGGATGCGCTCCGGCTCATTGCGCAGCAGACGCTGGGCTTCTTTGTTCCCGGCGAGATACCACAGAGACGAGCGGATCGCCCATGCGGTGGTGTCGAGTCCAGCGAGGAAGAGCAGGTAGCCGTAAGAGATGAGTTCGTCGTTCGTGAGAGGCCGACCGTCGACCTTCGCGTCGAGCAACTCGCCCATGATGCCGAGCTGCACGATGCCTTCACGCCCATCGTCGATCAGGCGCTGCACGTAGGCGATCAGGTCGTCGCCGGCTTGCTTCGCTCGGTCAGGATCCTTAGTGCGCTCGTAGATGATGTCGTCGATCCACTGGTCGAACATGGGCCAGTCCGCCTCCGGGTAGCCCGCGAACCGGCTGAAGATGATCGTCGGATACGGGCGGGCAAACGACTTCGAGACGTCGACGACGTTGCTCTCCGAGAACGCCTGCTTCACCTCGTCTGCCAGTTCCCGAGCCGTGGTGTGCATTCCCGGTTCAAGCTTGTTGATCGCCATGGGAGTGAACAACGACAGCAGGATCTTTCGGAAGCCTGCGTGAGTTGGCGGGTCGATGTCGATCGGGATGAGGGGCATCTCCGTGCCGAACGAGGGGAGCAGCATCGACGGCCCAACGGACCAGGTCTCAGGGTCCTGCTCGGCTTCGAAGATGTCGTCGCTCTTGGCGATGTACCAGAAGCCGCCGTACTTCGAGCTGTGCCCGACGGGCTGTGACTCGTGCATCGACTTGTACTGGTCAAAGATTGTATCGAGCGCTGTGCCGTGGAAGTCGAAGTCCTCCAGCACTTTCGGGTCAGACATGAGCCGATTTCCTTTCGT